>JAUSAB010000085.1 GCA_030653035.1 Desulfocapsaceae bacterium
GAGCCTCTTGCAACATGAAGATTTTCGTCCAAAATCGAGGCATGCGAAAAATTTTACCGCAGGCATATAGTTGATATTCCGAGGATAAAATTTTGAGCATAACGAAGAGATTGGGCGAAAAGATCATTTTGCAAGAGGCTCAGTTATTACTTCTTTTCCTTCTTCCCACTTTCCTCAGTTTTAACAGGCTCACAGTTCTGCCACTGTTCTTTGGTCAACAGATGGGTCTCCCCCTGGCTGTCGCTGACCTGTATGGTTTGCTGCAAAGGGTTCTGCCGTTTGACCAGAAACACTTCTTCGCCAATCTTGATCCGCTTGCCGGTCTTGGGCATCCCTTTCCGCTCCCGGCGATAAGTGGAATATTCATAGGTCAAACAACAAAGCAGACGATTACAGATCCCTGATATCTTGGTGGGATTCAGGGGGAGATCCTGTTCTTTGGCCATTTTGATCGAGACGGAATCAAACTCGTCCATAAAAACAGAACAGCACAACTCCCGCCCACAGGTACCAAGACCGCCAATCATCTTGGTTTCATGCCGCACCCCGACCTGCCGCATCTCCACCCTGGTATGAAACTCCAACACCAGGTCTTTCACCAGATCCCGGAAATCGATACGATTATTGGCAGTGAAATAAAAGACAATCTTGCTGCCATTAAAATACCGTTCGGCCCGCACCAGTCGCATCGACAGCTTATGCTGCTCAATAAGAGACTTGCAGACCAGAAAAGCTGTCCCTTCCCAGGAGGTAATATTGGTATATCGCCCGATCTCTTCCTGATTCGCACGACGGGCCAGAACATAGGTGGCATGACGTTTCATCCCGCAGCCCTGACAGGAAGGGGCGCGACCGAGGAGGATTGCCGGTTCGTTGCCATGATCCGTTTTAACCATCACCACATCTCGGGCCTTAAAATCAGAAAGCTCCGACGAAGCCGTAAACTCCTGCCCTTGCGCGCGAAAAGAGATACGATAGAAGGATATCTGATCTTCTCCTGACTGCCTCTTTTGTTCTCCACTCTCTTCCTGCTGTGCTGACATAAATATATACTTTTATAGTTAAAATTACTCGGGATGTTTTGTCGGGTTAAAACCCGCCCCTGTATGTTGTCTGCCAGACGCCACTCAAAGAAACAGCCGGGAAAGATTGGCTGTTTCTTTGAAGCGGCATAAGGTGCCGTAACAAAATGAACGAAAAAGCACGTTCCTTTCGCAACGGCACCTAAACACTTATTGCTGCAACTGAAACAGAAGCACCTCGCACACCAGGGTACGACTGCAATTCCGGCCAAGTTCTTTTTCAGCTCGATCAACCGCATGCAGCTTATCAAAAAGCTGATGGAAATTCCAGCATCGCCGTTTACTCCCTCGCGCAACCTCTCCCAAGGCTGTCGACTCATGCCCCTCCTGACCCAAGGAGTCAGCAAACAGGAGATCCCGCAGCCAGATACGCAGCAAACCCAGAAGAGGAAGCAGATCTTCCTTTAGGGCCGCCATGGTTTCAGCCGCCTGCAGCAACATCCCCACATCGCGGCTGCCGTCGTGCCCCGGATCAGAGATGAGTGCCACCACCTCCCGCCAGATCGCCACCATCTCTTTGCGATATAAGAGCAAGGCCTGACCGGGACAGCCCTCCGAAAGACGGGCCAGCAAACGGGCGGTTTCATAATCCAGTTCTGGCAATTCCCGCACCAGGATCTGCGCAGTCTCCTCCTGGCCCAGGCTGAAAAAAGGAACCACCTGACACCGGGAACTTATGGTAATCAAGACATCCCGGGCTGCGGCCGCCGTCAGGATCAGCAGATTATTATCCGGCGGCTCTTCCAAGGTCTTCAGCAGACTGTTTGCCGCCTCCGGCCGCATGGTATGGATATCCTCGAGCAGCACCACCCGGACAGAAGATTCATAGGGCGGATAGGAAAGCGCCTGGATCATCTCCCGGATACGATCGATCTTGATCACCCCTTTTTCCGGGCTGATTACCAGAAAATCAGGGTGATTCTCCGAGCTGTATTTCCGGCAGGAGGGGCAATGACCGCAGGCATCCATTCCCTGCCGCTGGCGGCAGTTCACTGCCGCGGCCAGACTTCTGGCAAAAAGCTGCTTTCCCACCCCGTCCGGCCCCCGGAACAGATAGGCATGGGCCAACTTCCCGGACTCCAGGGCCCGACCCAGCAGGAATTTGGCTTTCTCCTGACCAAGCAGGCTGGAAAAAGAAGGAGTTAATTGTTGTTGCCGCGTGCCCATTGCTAAAAAAGTGTCTGCTGGCGCGATGGCGTTGGTGCCGTCCGCCGCTCCTCTGCATGCTCTGCCGTTTCTGCTTCACCCGCCTCGAAAGGACCAAGATAGAGATATCGCTCCAGCGAGCGCTGATACTCGGTCCACTGCAAACCCGGCTCTTTCATCTTCTTGCGCAGCTGCTCCATCAGGTTCATCTTGGCGTCGAGGTCATCAACAAAGCTGAGGAGAATAGCCTCAACCGTCATGGGGACGGTGGGCGACCCGAACTCCTTACGGCCATGATGGCTGAGAATCAGGTGTTGCAACTGGGTGAGGAGTTCCGGTGGGAAGTCCTTGATATGGGCTGCCGCCTCAGCCACCATTTCGCTGCCCATGACCAGATGCCCCTTCAGCCGACCCTGGGGAGTATAGTCAATCACGGCCACCTCCATCACCAGTTCTTCCACCTTGCCGATATCATGAAGCAGGGCCCCGGCCAGGAGCAGGGAACGATCCACCCCCGAATAATGGGTGGCCAGACTGTCGGCAATCCGGGCCACCGAGAGGGAATGCTCCAACAGGCCACCCAGATAGGCGTGATGAATCCCTTTAGCCGCCGGGGCATCCTGAAAACGCTGCCACAAGGGTTCTTTCTTGAAAAAAATCTGTAACAGTTTTTTTAAGAAAGGATTTTTCACCGAGGTGACAAGCGCCTGCAGATCCCGGGCCAGCGCCTCCCGGTCCTGATCACAGACCAAGACGAAATCAGCAAGATCAACCTCATTGCGATCAACCGCACGGGCGGCATCGATCTTGAGCTGCAACTTATTCTGATACGACGTAACCTGACCGCTCAGGTGAACAAATTGACCAACCTGACATACCCCTTGCAACTCCTCGACCTGATCCCAGATCGGCCCACCGATCTCACCGCTCCTGTCCACGACTTCAAGGATCAGATAGGGTTTGCCGGCCCGGGTCTCGGCCAGACGCGCCGTCTTGACCACAAAGAAATCATCCAGCCGGTCGCCCTCTTTGAGCTGATCTATAAACTGTGTCTTGTGCATGATCAGGCTCCTGCCTTTTCACTAATTCTCAATATTTATCAACAATACTAAAGACATTTATCATCCACGTTTACCGCCCTAAGCCGTCGGCTGGATAGCTTTATCTGGCCAATCTTCACCAATGGAGCTTCACCAATGGTAAAAGATTGCCCGAGAGTTCGAAAATGAGCAAATTGCTTTTTCTTTAATTTACCGTGAATTTTCTCAAACGATCTCACCACATCTTCAGCATATAACCTCTCGCCACAATGAAGACAGACCTCAGCAACCACTTTTATTGATGCTGTATTTCCTCCTCCCTTGAGCAACTTTTCTACAAACCTGTCTTCTAAATCACCGCCACATACCGGACATTTTTCAAATGGTTTCATTTTTTACCCTCACTTTCCAATTAAGCCACCGTGTTGGATCTGGTCGATAAACTGTCATCAGGACTACTACCCAGGAATTGCCGGGATATACGCCCAAACGCTGTGAATCGGCTCACCGGAAAAGGTCATACCCATAATCAGGCAACTTGGATAAGGCTTGTCATTTGAATAATTCTCAATAATTTCACCGTGGAGTACAGAAAAATATATCTCTTCGAATGTCAGGCTATCATCTACGGCTTCATCGTCTGCATGGTCAGTAATCCTCACCCGACTATTACGAATAGCCACGATTATGTTTTCAATATCTATCATTCGACTCCGACAAATGTACCGTTTCTTTACACGTTAAAACGAAACAGGAGGCAATCGCCATCGGCCACCACATATTCCTTGCCTTCAGAGCGCATCAAGCCCTTGTCCTTGGCCACCGCCTCACTGCCGCAGGCAATAAAATCCTCATAGGCAATGGTCTCGGCCCGGATAAAACCGCGCTCAAAATCGGAGTGGATCTTGCCGGCCGCCCCCGGTGCCTTGGTGCCCTTGGCAATCGTCCAGGCCCTGGTCTCTTTCTCGCCCACCGTGTAAAAGGTGATCAGCCCCAGAAGCTCGTATCCCGCATTGATCAGCCGGTTCAATCCGGGCTCGCTCATCCCCATATCAACCAGAAACTCCTTCTGTTCCTCAGGCGACAACAGGCTCAGCTCCTGTTCGATATTACCGGAAATAACCACCACCGACGCCCCTTCCCGGAGGGCGGCCTCTTCCAGCGCACGAACAAGAGGATTGCCGCTCACAGCATCCTCTTCCGCCACATTGGCCACATACAGGACCGGCTTGGTGGTCAGCAGACAGAGATCACGCAGCAGATCACGCTCCAGGTCCCCATCGGCCTCCACACTGCGGGCCGTCTGCCCGCCATCGAGGACCGCATGCAGTTTTTCCAGAAACAGGGCCTGAGCCTTATAGACCTTGTCCCCTGATTTGGCCTGACTGAGGGTTTTCTTCAGCCGCTTATCGATAGTATCCAGATCAGCCAGGATCAACTCCATGTTGATGATCTCACGATCCCGCTCGGGGTCAATAGAACCGTCCACATGGACAACATTCTCATCCTCAAAACAGCGCACCACATGGACAATAGCATCTACCTGCCGGATATGGCCAAGAAACTGGTTGCCCAACCCCTCACCCTGGCTGGCACCCTTGACCAGCCCGGCGATATCGACAAACTCCATCTGGGTCCCAATCTTGACTTTGGTTTTGGCAAGAATTGCCAGGGTATCAAGGCGGAAATCAGGCATGGCCACAATCCCCACATTGGGCTCAATGGTACAAAAAGGATAATTGGCCGCCTCAATACCAGCAGCGGTCAATGCATTAAAAATTGTTGATTTTCCAACATTTGGCAACCCGACAATGCCACAACGAAAACCCATAAAAAACTCCTAAAAGAGAATGCAAGCGCCCAAAAGACACGTATAATTTAAAATATGAAAAGTCCTTCCCGTCAGTTACAAAAAATCTGAAACAGAGTATTATACCCTGCTACCAGGGAAAATGCCCCTCTTTTTAAATAACTCCCCCCTCCCATGCCGGACACAATGCCAGATTCCATTTTTATCCACAACTGCACCCTGATCACCGCTCCCGGCACCACTCTCCTCCAGAGGGCCTGGCTGCTGACCAAGGGTAACGTCATTGCGGCCATCGGCAGCGCCGACTCCTTGCCGCCCCCGGAAACTACCACGGCGACAACGATCATTGACGGCCGGGGCGGGCTGCTGGCGCCGGGGCTGATCAATGCTCACAATCACTGCGCCATGACCCTCTTCCGCGGCATGGCCGATGACCTCGGACTTGCCACTTGGCTGACCAGGCATATCTTCCCCGCCGAGGCAAGGCATGTCAACGAAGAGATGGTCTACCACTGCTCCAAGCTGGCAGCCGCCGAGATGATGCTCTCCGGCACCACCACCGTCGCCGATGGGTACTTTTTTGAAGGACAGGCAGCGCAAGCCTTTGTCGAAACGGGAATGAGGGCGATTGCCGCCCATGGGATCATTGATTTCCCCGCCCCCGGCGTACCCAATCCGACCCAAAACATAGAAACAGCAGTCAGGTTTCTGGATACATGGCAAGGCAGACATCCCCGCATCACCCCGGCGATCTTTGCCCATTCCCCCTATACCTGTTCGAATCAGACCCTGCAACAGGCAAAGGAACTGGCCACCAAAAGACAGGTCCCCTTCTTTATCCATGTAGCGGAAAGCCGCCAGGAGCAAGGGATGATCCAGGCTCCCCAAGGGACAAGCCCGATCAGACACCTGGCCGCCTTAGGTCTGCTGGATCCCGGCACCATCTGTATCCACGGCGTCTGGCTCGATGACGAGGACCTGGACCTGCTCGCCGGCAATGGCGCCGGGGTGGTGGTCTGCCCCCAGAGCCATCTCAAATTGGCCTCCGGCATGGCCCCGGTCTCAGCCATGATCGAACGTGGAATCAAGGTGGGCCTGGGTACCGACGGCTGTGCCAGCAATAACAGCCTGGACATGTTCCGGGAAATGGATATTTTAAGCAAAACTCAGAAAATCCATACCCTGACAGCCACTTCCCTGCCGGCCGCACAGGCATTGACCTGCGCCACCATCAACAACGCCTCCCTGCTGGGACTGGGGAACATCGCCCAACTAGAACCAGACTACAAGGCCGACCTCATCCTGCTTGACATGCACCAACCCCACCTGACCCCGTGCTACAATCAGGACCTGCTGGTCTATGCCGCCAGTGGCGCCGACGTTCAGAGCGTCATCATTGATGGCCGCCTGGTCATGCGTGACAAAAAGATTCTGAGCTTTGACGTCCAGGCAACCATGGAAGAAGTGCACAGACTGGCCCAAAAAATAAACGCCCCGCAAAAGTAAAGAACCAGACATAACCTGTCGCTGATACCCTGAACAAGTCGGAAGGGATGCCCCGTGTTCAGCTGCGTCTCAATTGAACGGATGGGGAAAAGGAATGTATTATGGGCGACTCCACGGGAGAGCTTTTTCCATGTTGCCTTTTAACTTGTTGTATCGTATCATAAATTTATGGACTTAGGTCGCAGGGCTACTGGTATGATTTTTCTTTTTTGGGGGTAACCACGTGGCGGTACCGTTTTCTTCTGGGGGAAGTACAAAGAGAGTTGGTCGGGCCTGATTACAGTGCGGAACCTCTTTTGAAATCGTATCTTTTGTTTCCTGCCGGATTGCCGAAAAAAGCGACTTCTTATCATTCAAGCAACATCACCCTTTACAAAACGGCCAGAGAACGGTGCCTTTTACACCAACTCCCCTGGGACAACAATTTTTATTACGATATATGTTACCTCTTCTCAGATTTATACAGGGCCGGACGTTCCTCAGCCTCCTTCTCCTGGTTTCCATATACTCCATTGGCAACTATTTCATTATCAGACTGATTGTCTCTCCCCAACATCTTCAATTTGAACGTCACCTGGCGCAACTGGAAACGGAACGTCTTACGGAAGCACTACTGGGGGAAGAAGAGTCCTTGAAAACCATCGCCCATGACTGGTCGGCCTGGGATGACACCTATGACTTTGTCCAGAACGCAAACCCCGAATATATAACCTCCAATCTTTCAGAGACCACATTTACAAATCTCAGATTAAATCTGCTCTCCATTTATCGTCTCGACGGCTCACTGGTATGGAGCCGGCTCCTCAACCTTGAAACAGAAAAGGAAATGAACTTCCCTGAATTCCCGCCGACCGGCCTGGCCAGCACCCATCCCCTGCTGCGCCACCCCGGAGTCGACAGTTTAATCAACGGGATCATCAAAACAGCTCACGGCCCACTCTTGATCGTATCCCAGCCCATCATCACCAGTGAAAACACCGGGCCCATTATCGGAACACTGATCTTTGGTCGCTTGCTCACCAAGGAGTTAATGGCAAAGTTCACAAAACAGACCAAGGTCAACTACCGACTCCTTGATCTCGATGAACAAGAGTCCCTTGCCGAAATTCCTGCCGATATATCCGCACTTGGTCCGGAAACACCCTTTGTCTTTTATGATACAAAAAACAGAATCACCGCCTACAGCCTCCTCCCCGATTATCTGGGCAAACCCCAGTGGCTCCTTGAGGTGCATACCGATCGCCCGATCACCGAAAATTCCAGAGAATCCCTTCACTATGTCCTGTTCGTAAACATGGGCATCGGTCTCATTATCCTCCTTTTCCTCCTCCTCTTGTATAGAAATCAACTCAGGACTGCGACCTCGACAGTCCGGGACCTTATCGCTCACACCTTACCGTCTCAAACAAATGGACAACCTGAAGGTCCACTGGCAATCGGCTTCAACACCGATGAGTTTTCCAGATTAGGTGATGAGCTCCGCTCCATGATCGCCAACTTTGAACAAACCACCGAACAGCAAAAAAATATCATCAGCGAATACACGACATCACGTCGCCAGCTGAATTCCCAGATGGTCAAAGAGATCAAGAAGAGGCTGCAAATCGAAGAAGACCTGCACAAGATCCAGAGGGATCTTGAGAGACAGGTCGAAGAACGAACCCGGGAGCTCCGTCAGACCAATATTATCCTGCAGGACGAAATTATCGTCCGGAAAGAGAAGGAGGACGAACTGATAAACCACCGGAAGCGTCTTCGCGCCCTCTCATCGGAACTCATGCAAATAGAAGACAAAGAACGACGCCAGCTTGCCACTGACCTCCACGACCATGTAGGACAGTCCCTTTCGGCTGTGAAGATGTATGTGGATGGACTCATTGCCTCTGCATCGTACGATGTCGACCGGAAGAAACTTCAGCTCATAGCAAGTATCGTTGAACAAACTGTGCAGGATGTCCGCACACTCACCTTTGAGCTCAGTCCACCCATTTTATATGAGCTTGGCCTGAAGGCCGCGCTTGAATGGCTCGCTGAAGACTTTCAAAAAAAATACTCCCTCCAAATCAAGTCCAAATGTGATGAGTGCCCCAAATGCACCACCCCCGCCTTCCTGGCCCTTCTTTTCCGCACAATCCGTGAATTACTGATCAATGTCGTCCGTCATGCCCATGCTGATACGGCTGAGGTCGAAGTTCGATGTACAGGTAAAGGTGTCCGTATAACCGTCAGAGACTACGGCTGCGGCATGAAAGACGCGGATCAGAAAAACGAGGAAAACACCAACACAGGCTTTGGCCTGTTCAGTGTCCGAGAACGGGTAATCAATATCGGCGGCACAGTGGTGATTGATTCGCAAAAAGGTCAAGGAACAACCATAACCTTAACAATTCCAATTAAAGAGGCCTGCACGGAATCCGGCAGTGACCAAATATGACACTAAAAGTTATTGTGGTGGATGACCATAAAATTGTCAGGGACGGACTCTGTTCGCTCATTGAAGGACTCTTCGGTTACACCATCGTCGGCTGGGCGGAAAACGGCAGACAGGCGATCGAGGTGGCACGCCAGGAAAAACCTGATATCATCATCATGGATGTCAGCATGCCGGAGATGAACGGTATTGATGCCACCAGTTCGATCATGGAAGAGATGCCCTTTTGCAAGATCATTGTCCTGTCCATGCATTCGGATAAACGCTTCATTACCGGCGCTCTCCAGGCCGGGGCCTCAGGCTTCCTTCTCAAGGAGTGTGCCTTCCAGGAACTCAACCAGGCCCTTGACGCAGTTCAAAAGGGGCAGACCTATCTCAGCCCCAAAATTGCCGGTACGGTTGTCCACGATTACCGACGACGCCTGCTCTCCGAGGCCAAGGAAGAAAACCTCACAACCAGAGAACGTGAAGTGCTGCAGCTGATTGCCGAGGGTCGTTCGACCAAAGAAATTGCCGACAAACTCTTTGTCAGCATCAAGGCCATTGAAGGACGGCGGCGACGGATCATGGAGAAACTGCAGATCAGCACCGTGGCCGGACTAGTCAAATATGCCATCCGGGAAGGACTGACAGAATTGTAACTCCGACAGTGTGCCGGCAGGTGCCCCTCAAAAATGAACCGCATGCAACCAACGGGAAGGCAATAAGATGAGAATGGATCCCCCTCAACAATAGTGATATTCCTGTCATCTCCCCTTGCATCGAAACATCCACCTTCTCCCCCCACTCATTTCCCTCCCCTCCAGTTCCTTGCCCTATTCCCCCTCATCACACACCATCCAAAAACCATAACAAGGGATTTCGAGGCCAACAAGTAGGGAAACCCCCCTTTTCAAGTATCCTACATAATGATATATCATCAAACAATCTTACAAAGGTGCCGTCCTTCTTTAGGGATAACCATTTTAATTAAATAGGAAAGTTGACTCACGAGGATAATGAAAAAAACAGCATGTATCTCCTTGTTTCTCCTCTTTGCCAGCAGCATCACACTGGCACATAGCGCCAGCCAACAGGATCTGTCTTTCATCAACCCCGACGTGACAACAGCAACCAATGTCCACTTCAACGAACTCTACTGCACGGAATGTCATCTGCAGCGACCAAACAAAGGTGATGCAATTCAGCTGAGATACAAAAACTACACACAGACCTGCAGGTGTCATGGATATACTCCCGACACTTACACCCACCCTGTTGACATACCACTCTCCCCCGAGAAAAAGGCTGCTATCCCGGCAGAGTTTCCCCTCACAGACGACAAGATCACCTGTGACACCTGCCACAACATGGCGCTGCAATGCGAACCGAAATACGAACTCAGGCACCACAATAAGGCGTTTTTACGAACGGACGCCTCCCTGGGCAGAACCTTCCTCTGTTTTCAATGCCACAAGGAAGACCAGTACAAGATGTTTGATCCTCACAAACAGCTGGACGCCTCGGGAGCGATAAACCCGGAATCATGTCTCTATTGCCACGAAACCAAGCCGAATGAGCAAAACGCCACACTGGAATCGCGGAAAAACGGAGAAGATACTGTCCATCTTGTCGGTGATCTTGAAGTTCTCTGCTTGCGCTGTCACTATAACAAAGCCGGAAACCACCCCCTCAACAAAAACCATCTCATCAAACCATCGGAGAAGGTGGTCTCCAGAATGTTGTGGTCCGAGAGAAATCTCTTGATCGTGCTGCCGTTGAATGACGAGGGGAAAATCACCTGCATTACCTGCCACAACCCCCATGAACGGGGGGTTATTCCCACCGAAAAGGCTGCTGCTGCCGGTGCAAGTGACAAGGGCCGGCTGAGAAAATCATGGGGAGGGGGCAGCATCTGTGTAGTATGCCATAATATATAAAAAATGAATAATCCCTTCACACCACTGCGAAATCGTTACAGTACGGTTGTTTACAGAATGTAGTGCATCCTATAATAAACTGTTATAAAAAAAAGGAGAGGAGATGAGCTTGAAGTCACGTTTCGGACCATTTGGTCACATTGGTATCTTGGTACTCCTTACCATCTACTTCATGCCCTCAAGTGTCTTTGGGGCAGATGCAGGCAACTGTCTTGTATGTCACAAGTTTCCAGGATTAAGCAGGGTCGGCGAGAATGGAGAGATGCGGCTTCTCTATGTCAATGAGGAAATTCACAACAAGGGCGTCCATGGCAGTGTCAAATGTGAGGGGTGTCATACAGATATAACCAAAATCCCCCATGACCCCGCCAAGCCGGTTGATTGCCTCGTGCTTTGCCATATCATAGAACCGACTTCGGAGCAGAAGTTCTCCCACAAGAGTGTTGCAACCTCTTTAGAAGACAGTGTCCACAGCAAGAAGGACAAGGACGGCAAGGAAAAACCATTCAGCGAAGATATGCCCACCTGCAAGGACTGTCATGACGACCCAATGTTCAGGCCCCTGGCATTTGTTAAGAAAGTCAGGCCCGGTGTCGCCGAGGATGCCCTGGGGCGCTGTCGTGTCTGTCATTCCAAAGAAGCATTTATCGACAAGTTTTACAATCACATCACCACCAGACTGCATAAGAGCAGAAGCCCCCTTAACATTGCAGAGGCGTGCGCTCGCTGCCATGATGACCCGAAACTGGTCGCCAGGCACAATCTTTCGAGGGCGGCAGGTTCCTATGGCCAGACCTTTCACGGTAAGGCCGCCAACCTTCTCGACGAATCGGTTCCAGATTGCCTGGACTGTCATGTGCCCAAGGGAAAATCCGTACACCAGATGTATAAGAACGAGGACTCCCGGGCCACAACCCATAAAGAAAACAGAGGACAAATCTGCAACTCCGTGGACTGTCATCCAGGGGCCTCCAAAAAATTCAGTAACTACCAGGTCCATGCCGAATTCGACAAGGGAAAAAACCCGGTCATATACTGGTTTACCACGTTTTTCATCATTCTCACCGGCGGCACCCTGCTGCCTCTGATGGCGATCCTTTTTCTTGACCTGCTTCGCCGCCTGTTTCCCAATGCATCCTTTAGACGGAGGAAAGAGAAACAATGAAACGATATCCAACCATAAAAATCGAAAACGGGAAGAAATACTTTTTCAGATTCGACCTGGACCAAAGAATCCAGCACATCATTCTGGCGGCAACGGTCATTATTCTGGTGTTGACCGGGATGCCTCTCAAGTTCAGTGAGACAAGCTGGGCCCCGTATCTCAATACCTTCTTCGGTGGCAGCAAGATGTCACCGATGATACACAAAGTGACCGGAGCCATCATGCTCATCCTTTTTGCTTACCACGTCATCCGTGTGGTCAGCCAAATCGTGAGCAAACAGATTTTCCCCCTCAAAAAAGAGGGAAAAATGAATATTGGCGAAGTTACCACCATACTCATCAAGCAGCCGATGATCCCCAACCTCAAGGACGCCAAGGACATCATAGGACTGATGAAATATCTCCTCTATTTTACCACTGTCCGACCTGATGGAGATGAATTCACCTGGAAGGAAAAATTTGATTACTGGGCGCCGTTCTGGGGTATGTTTGTCATCGGTCTTACCGGGCTTGTTATCTGGAACAAGGTGCTTGCCACCCAGATCATACCAGGCGAGCTCATCAACCTCTGCCTGATCGCCCACAGCGACGAGGCGCTGCTGGCCGCCCTCTTTCTCTTCATCTGGCACTGGTATAATGTCCACTTCTCCACATCCGTCTTCCCCATGGGCACGGTCTTTTTGACTGGTTATCTCTCAGAGGAGTTGATGGTGGAAGAACACTATGAACATTATGTCAGGGTCATGACCAAAGAGGGGTTGGCGCATGAAATCCTCCCACCCCATGGTGGTCACAAGCCATTCTGTGATAAGCCGTTGCCGGACAAACCTGACAGCCCGTCAACCACTACCGCCGCCGAACAGCCCAATGATACCCTGCAGCAGGGAGGACTCAGCTCATGAAATGCTTTCTTACCAAACTCTACATCCTCGCCTTTATGGCGCTGGTCGTTTTTTTCGGTGTGCTCATCTGGAAATTGACCTTTGCCCATCTTATTCATGAATACCACGCCAGAAAAGGACATGTGTCCATCGAGCATACCGGAGAACCAGACAAAAAAGACATCGGCAAGCAGACATTTGAAACGATGATCCTTGAAAGCGAGGATAGGGTGAAACACTACCTCGGCTATCGAGTGCTCGAAGAGCAGCGAATAAAGGGTCATTTCCACCATATCGATTTTGATATAGGCCCGGACAACAGGTCCTACTGCCGATCCTGTCACGGTGACATGCCGCACGACAAAGTCAAGGATGTTCGCGCTTTTTTGAATATGCACGCCTTCTTTATCGCCTGTCAAACCTGCCATGTCAAACTTGAAGAAGGTGAAAAGACAAACGTCTACAAATGGTATGACCGCAAAACTGGGGATATTGTTGACAGTCCGGTTAATGGGGCTCCGCCGGGGACCTATAACGCCAAGATCATCCCCTTTGTTCGGGAGAACGGCCAACTCGTCCGCATCGACAGCGAAGACAAGATACAATTCGCCACTGAATACAAGAAAAATGAAAAGGTCCTGAGCGAAGGCCAAAAATCCATGGCAAAGAAACTTATCCATAAGTTTATCAGCAAGGTCCCGGTGACCTGTGAAAGTTGCCATACCAACAACAACCCGACCCTCCCGCTTGCGGAGCTTGGCTATCCCAAGACACGGATTGACTCCATCACCAGTACAGAGGTGGTGGGAATGATAAAAAAATATACCGAATTCCATATGCCGAAGATGTTGAGCCCCGGTGAGAAACCGGCCACGCCGCCACAGCAGCCACCAGTACCACTACTATCACCAGTACCACCAGCAGCGCCACCAGCAGCGCCACCAGCACAACACTAACCGCCTGGAACAAGGGGATAAAGATATTATGTTTGGATGGTGTACAATCCTCCCGGGGTGCAGATGGCAGCGGAGCATATTTCCCGTTGCCATCTGCATCTGGCTTACTTTTTGTGTCTCGACAGCCCATGGAGTCGAACTGACCATGGCGAGACACCTCTTTGATATCAAGGATACCTTTAACCAGCCAAGTGATGTGGCCGTGGCCAAGAATGGTACCATCTATGTGGTGGACGGTGTCAATGGCAGGATCCAGGCATTCTCTCCATCGGGAAGCTATCTTTTCACCATCGGCCGCCCAGGGACCGGGCCCGGTGAATTTGCCTTTCCCCTGGGGATGGATATTGACGAATCAGGCATGGTCTATGTCGCCGATTCCAGAAACCAGAGGGTCCAGATATTGACCGCCAAGGGTGCTTTTATCTCTGAGATCCCGGTTCCGGACCATAACGGTAAAAAGGCAGACCCGACGGATGTGGCCGTGGATGATTCCGGCAAGTGGTTCTTTGTGGCAGACAATAATAATCACCGTATTCTCAAATTTGATATTGCTTCAAAAAAGCTTATCAACAGCTATGGCAAACCCGGGGAGGAAAAGCGGGAATTCCGTTATCCCTTTCTCATGCATCTGCATCATAACAAAGACCTCTACGTCGTCGATGTGATCAACACCAGGGTCCAGGTGGTGAACACAGAGGGCAAGTTTGTTACCTTTGTCGGGGGATGGGGCGTGGAAAAGGGACATTTTTTTCGGCCCAAGGGGGTCACTGTTGATAAAAACGGCCTCGCCTATGTCAGCGACAGTTACATGGGAGTGGTTCAGCTCTTTAATAATACAGGAACGTTTCATTCTGTCCTTGGTGATCCTGTAAGCGGTGGGGTGAGAAAATTCACCACCCCGGTGGGACTCTTTGTTGACGACTCAATGCGCCTCTATGTAGTGGAAATGCTTCCAGGGCGGCTCAGTGTCTTCAGCCTGGATAATGCGCAATAACAGTGGATCACCAAACAAAAACAGCCTGCCATATGAACAGATTCTCCGCCTGCACCCTTTTTCTCCTTCTCAGCATTATACTTTCGTGCCATACGTCCGCTCTCGCCGAGCAGACACCACCCCGCAACCCGAATTCGGCCAAGGAATGTGCGATCTGTCACTACCGATGGATCGACACTTTTTTCATTGATGGCAAGGGAACAGACCTGGTTCCCTATGAGAAGACAACCAAGGCCGTCGCCGAAACCGAAATGTGCTTTTCCTGCCATGACGGCAGTGTGGCGGACTCCAGGGGAAAGGTCTACAGCGACCATCGCCATCCCATCAACAAACCGCCGCCCCCCGGTATGGAAATCCCGGCCATCTTCCCCCTGGACGACAAGGGAAACATGCAGTGCTTCACCTGCCATACCGCCCACGGCGTATCCAGCGAGATGGGGATAGAGAGGGCGGTCTTTGTCCGCACCCCCAACAATAACTCTTCCATGTGCATAATGTGTCACAAGGGCAAGGAAGGCGGCCCGGCTGTCGGCAACCATCCCCTTGGCACCATAAAACGTCCAATCCCCGAGAAGCTCCTCCGTCGAGGTGGTCTCAAGGGATCTGATAAGAATCAAATCATCTGCCAGACCTGCCATACGGTCCATGGTTCACCGTATGACAATTTCCTCGTGGACAACAACCGCGATTCGGCCCAACTCTGTCTCGACTGCCATGAAGAGAAGGGCGGCCTCTTGAACACCGGACATGACCTGCGGCGCACGGCAGCAAATTCAAAAAACAGCAAGGGCCAGACCCCGGAAAAGTCAGGGATATGCGGCGCCTGCCACCTGGTACATGGGGCAGAGAAAGTGGCCCTCTGGGCAAGAGAGCTTCCTAGCGACAGCAAAAACAGGACCCAGGACCTCTGTATCAGTTGTCATAACAGTCAGGGGCTGGCCCCTGAAAAGCTCCTCAAGGGGTACGCACATCCCGTCAATATCTCGCTCAAAGACAAGGGGATGAATCCTGACTTGCCAGTCTATGATCTCAAGGGAAAGCGGGTCCCGTTCAAATCCCAGGAGGCACTCTTCACCTGCCCCACCTGCCATGACCCGCACCAGAGAGGAACAGACAGACAGGCGAAGATGACGCCTCCCCGTTCCAGTTTTCTTCGGGTAGAGGATGGTCAGCCGGAGAAGCTGTGCAGGCAGTGCCATGTGCAACAAGCCCGCATTGTCGGGAGCGATCATGATCTGCGGGGTACAGGACCCGCAACAAAAAATGAGAAGGGCCAGTCACCCATAGAGTCTGACGTGTGTGGCGTCTGCCATCTGGTGCACGGAGCGCAGACCGAGAAGTTGTGGGCCAGAAAGGTCCCTGAAAAGAGCACCTTCCCGGCTCAGGATCTCTGCCTTACCTGTCACAAGAGCAAGGGGGAGGCCGGTAAAAAGGTGATCGGGGATCATTCGCATCCCGTTGATATTGATCCTGCCCAAAAGGGGATCAATACCAAGCTCCCCCTCTATGACAAGCAGGGAAAACGTGCCGAGAACGGAGTGATCGCCTGCCTCACCTGCCATAATCCCCATCAATGGAATCCGGAAAAGCCAGGAGATCATGGCGGTAACAATCCAGAAGGCAACGCCCAAAACAGCTTTCTCCGGCTTGAGGTCGCACCAAGGCCCGTCTTGTGTGGTAATTGCCATGGGACCAAGGCATATGTGGAAAAGACCGACCACGATCTCACCGTAACCGCTCCGACAGCAAAAAATATCCTGGGCCAGACTGCAGCAGAGTCCGGAGTCTGCGGCGCCTGCCATATCATCCATAATGGAAAAAATAAGATACGGCTCTGGGGGCGTGACTACGGCGTTGGTAAAGGTGTCATGGACAGGATGTGTAACAGCTGCCACAGTGAGGCAGGGTCGGGTAGCAGCAAGGTGCCCAAGGTATCCACTCACCCGGAAAAACAACTGATTGCCAATCCGGGAAGAAACATCAAGGGCAAGGAAAACTATTTTCCCCTGTTTGACAGGGCCACTGGGGCCTCCATTACCGTTGGCGATATAGCTTGCGCCTCATGCCATGATGTCCATCAATGGGACCCGAAACAACCATTACCGGGCACAGGCAATAATCCCGAGGGCAAGGCCACCAACAGCTTTTTACGGATGCAGACCTACAACATGATATGCAAGGATTGTCACGGCCTTGATTCGCTGTTCCGATTTAAATACTACCATGACAGTAAAAAAAGAAAACCCGTACCCGCCCCATAAGATACGCCAGGAACAGTTTTTAGATGGGCAGAGAAAAACCGTGATAAAAAGATTCTGAGCTTCGCCGGTCTGGCAAAGTACGCAGACTGGCCGGCACCACCACAAGGCAAGAAAAGCCCCCCTGGCTATGCGCCATTGAGAACCTTGCGGACGGTTGTGGCCAGCTCTTGCATGGAAAACGGTTTCTGGACGAAGGCCCCCCCCGCCTCCAGCACACCGTGATGCGCAATGATATCGGCAGTATAACCCGACATGAACAGAACTTTGATCCGCGGCAAAGAAGACAGCAACCTATTGGCCAGATCACGGCCATTCATCTCAGGCATGATGACATCCGACATCAACAGCCCTATTTCTCCAGCATGCTGTTGAGCCAGAAGCATGGCCTGATCGGGAGAGTCTGCTGCCAGCACAGTGTAACCAAGCCCCTCGAGCATCGCCGTCGTCATTCGCAAAATAGCAGGTTCATCCTCCACCAGCAGAATTGTCTCCTGACCACCAATGGCCGGCCCTGCAGGTTGTTCCGTCTGGACCTGCGCACCATTCCCCACATACCGAGGAAGATAGATCGTAAATGTCGTTCCCTGTCCGGGTTCGCTGTAGACATTGACAAAACCGTTGTTCTGCTTGACAACACCATAAACCGTGGCCAGACCAAGGCCGGTGCCTTTGCCGACACCCTTGGTCGTAAAAAACGGTTCAAAGATATGGCCCACTATTTCCTTGTCCATGCCACAGCCATTATCACTTATGGCAAGACGCACATAATCACCTGGATTAAAACCCAGATGGTTGGCGCAATAGGCCTCATCAAAAACGCGATGGCCAGTCTCGATGGTGATTGTACCCACGTCATCAATGGCATCCCGGGCATTGATACAGAGATTGGCCAGAAGCTGATCAAACTGGGATGGATCCATCCTGACCGGCCACAGTCCCACCTGCGGCCACCAGACAAGACTGATATCCTCACCGATCAACCGTTGCAACATGGTGAGCATCCCGGCCACAACCTCATTCAGATCCAGCGCTTTGGGGGCAACGATCTGCTTGCGGGCAAAGGCCAGCAGTTGCCGGGTTAGATCGGCGGACCGTTCAGCCGCCTTGCTGATCTCTATAAGATGAGCATTGAGCGGTGAAGCGGGATCCACTTGGCGCAGGGCAAGTTCCGTATGACCCATGATCACCCCCAGCATGTTATTAAAATCATGGGCCACGCCGCCCGCCAATCGACCCACCGATTCCATCTTTTGGGCCTGCTGGAACTGGATCTCAAGTTTATCCTTCTCCTCCTCGGCCAGCTTGCGTTCGGTAATATCAACAAGGTCGCCGCGCCAACCCAGAAAACAGCCGGTTTCATCGTGGATCTCGGCACAGATATGGCTAACCCAACGAACCTCACCCGTCCTGGTGATGATTCGAAACTCCAGAGCCAGCAGTTTACCGGTCTCATCCACGGGGTGCACATGATGCTCCCAGCGCTCCCGGTCTTCGGGGTGGAAAAGCTCATCCAGCAGGCCAGGATCGGCAAGAAATTTCTCCTCCGAATATCCGGTAAACTGGCGGCAGTTCTGAGAAACAAAGATCATTTTTTTTTCTGGCCCACGCCAGAAGATAAACTCGAAGCTAAACTCGGTGACGGTACGATAAATTTCCTCACTCTGCCGCAATTCCTCCTGCTGCCGGTCGAGTTTTCCGAGCATGACATTAAAGGCCTTGGCCAGAGTAGCGGTCTCATCTCCACCGGCGGCATGAAACAGCCGCGCCTCTCCCCTTTTGGCGTCAATCTCTTCCACATGCCGGGTAAAGGCCAGAAGTGAGTTGGTCAGATATTGACTGAAAAAACGGATAACCACAAAGGCCGCCAGGATGATGACCAGCATCCAGGCCAAAAGGATCTCAGCGGCACGGATGAGCGGGGCATAAGCCTCAGCCTGGGGATAATTGGCGGCCAGGAGCCAGTTTTTCACCCGCAGACGCTTAAAGGAGGTGAGCATAGGTACCCCCTCGCGGCTGTGATTTTCATCGGTGCCCTCAAAACCCTGAAGCGCCCGGTCGAGCAAAGGGTTTTTCCCTGCAGGTATTTTTTTTAAGATCCTGTCCTTGTCCGGGTGCATAACCATGACCCTGTCCATCGTGGTCAGGTAAAGATAGCCGCTCTTGCCGATCTTTTTTTCCGAGAGTTTTCCCAGGATATTGGGCCTCATAAGATCAAGACTGCCGCCGAGAATGGCGATGATCTTACCCTCCTGGTTAAAGACCGGCGCGGTCATCATGATCACCGGATGTTTATGGGGTTGCGAAGAGACATAGGGATCGGAAATCACCGGGACAGAAGTGGCCAGGGTGTCTTTGATACAGGGACGGAAAGAAAAATCCAGTCCGCGGCGATTGGGGACAAATGGGGATTCGGCAATGATCCGGCCTTCAGGGGAATAAAGAAAGATATGATTGTCAAAGGCGTCGTGCAGGCCGGGACGGTGATCAAGAAAATCCTGGGCCGTGTCTCCCGAAACAAGGGCCTCGGTGGAGACGATCGTGGCGGCAGAGACGAGCTGGGCATGGGCCAGAGACAACTTGTCATCCAGGGAACCCGCGATCTCAGTGAGCAGCAATTGCTGTTCCGTAGCAATAATTCCTTTGAGCTGCTGCTTGAACATACTGAGGAACAGAAAAGAAGTCGCCCCCATCAGACACAGGAGAACTAAGGAGATGGCAAGAGTCAGCCGGTTTTTCATGGTTATCTTCATGAACAGAGCCCCTGATGAGCAGGGAAAACGCCCCATCCATGAGGCGCCTCCTGTACGTTACAAACCGGGAAATGTTCAGAAGCACCCACAGACTACCTAGGGTCTTCATAGAAAACATATGAAGTCGAATAATCACTGAACTCAAAATAAACCTTCTTTTCATTGACATCGACAACGCCATTCAGATTCTCGTCGAGAATGCCATAGCCAAAACGATAGGGACGTTCTTGTTTGCCATCGGTGGCAGTAGCGGTCGAGAGCTTATCGATCTTCAAAAAACGTTTCACCAGTTTCTCTCCGGCATAGACCTCAAGGACTCCGTTTGTTCCCGTCCAATTCTGCACCGCCCGGCCAAATTTATTCTGCGTCTCCTGAGTACAACCGCCAAGGGCCAATAGGGCAAGAACAAGATAACATGTCACTTTCATAATAATCTCCTTTGATGGTATCAACCAATGCGTTGAGACCGACTCTCCTCAACCCGCGACCTTCAGTCTTCAGCCTTGTTACGGCAAGAACAGTCCCTACCGTGAAAAGATCATACTCAAAGCCCGGTAAATAAGTTTTGCCGCCAGAAAGTCGGCGGCCGGACAGTGTGGCTGCGGCACCAGGCCGATCACATCCAGACCGACAATCCTTTTTTCACTGGCCACCTGACGAATAAGCCGGGTGAGCATATACCAATCAATCCCGCCAGGCTCCGGGCGTTCCACCGAGGGCATACAAGAGGGATCAAGGACATCAAGGTCAATGGTGACATAGACGGTGTCACTGAGCATATCAAGGGCATCGCCCGCCGCGCTCACCCCGTGATAATGGAGATCACGGGCAAACACCATCCGATCCAGATCGACCTTGTCCCGCTCCTGGTGATCCATGCTGCGGACACCAATCTGCACGCACTCACACATCTCGTGCACCCGGGTCATGACACAGGAATTGCCATACCCGACCTCGGCTGAAATAGGGCGCAGGTCGGCATGGGCATCAAAATGGACGACACTCAACTCGCTGTAACGTTCCACTGCCGCTTGGATAAGCCCAATGCTCACCAGATGCTTGCCCCCCAAGCCCACCACCAGCTTGCCATCTCGAAAAAGGGGCGCCACCTGCTGCCGCACCTCATCAATCATATCAACGGGATTATCCCTGGGCAATGCCGGCGGTAAGGTGCAGATGCCCTGCCGATAAACCTCGAAATTGGTTTCAAGATCAAACAAGGTAAGACGGGAAGAGGCCTCCAGTATGGCCTGCGGCCCACGATCAGAGCCTTTGAGCAGGGTGGCTGTCCCATCATAGGGGATGGGCAGGACAACGGTCTTAGCGGTTTTATATTCGGTATATTTTTGAGGAAGAGCAGCAAAATCCATAAAGTCACCCGTATTGCCATAAAAACGGCAGTTCCCCCTGCCGCAAGGTTACTGTCTCTGGGAACCTGGCTTGCCACATTGCAACACAATTCAGGCCACCCAGGAAATCATCTTTCTCATTTCCCGCCAGAGACATCACTCGTACAGAACAATTTTTTATTCGTAACTTCCCGGGTAATAATGCTGAAGAACATCAATCATCTCATATTATTCTCCTGAAACGCCTTCAACCTTCAGCCTCTCCACCAGAGCAGCTCTTTTTACTCTATATCATCCCTGTTAAAATAAAAAGGACTGATATAGATATTCGTTACCCGACGTTCTGCTCCTCACCCTTTTTGTCGGTTCCGTCCAATCCAGTCTGACTAGGAGCTGCAGCTATTTGTTGCAGAATCGCCAGCACTTCAGGCGAGATGGATTTAAGATGCAAATCGGTCTGCGGAAAG
The DNA here is from genome assembly GCA_030653035.1 of Desulfocapsaceae bacterium. GTDB lineage: Bacteria > Desulfobacterota > Desulfobulbia > Desulfobulbales > Desulfocapsaceae > UBA2270. The sequence continues at coordinate 21,758 of JAUSAB010000085.1, forward strand.
GGGATGGCAATCCCCGCCTCCTTGAATTTCCGGAACAGGGCAAAATAATAATCGCTGATCATACCCGTTTGGGCGTTAATCTGATGCATCCAACACCAGGGCCTGATCGAGAAATCCAGGCTGTTGTTGCCAAAACCCTCAAAAAAGATGCGCAGAGGATGGGCACTATCTTCTTTGGTAACCTTGACCTCCCGAGCCGCCTCTTCAGCTAGGCGGACCACCTCCGCCGGATCAGAATCATAGGAAACCCCAAAGGGAACTTTCAACCGACGCCAGTTATCTTCATAGGTCCAGGTATTGACCCGGCTGGACACAAGTTCGGAATTAGGGACAATGACATCCTCGCCATCAAAGGTCCTGACAACGGTGGCCCGAATCGAGATCTTTCTGACCTCACCTGTCACCCCTGTTTGCAGCTCCACGTAATCGCCAACCTGGATGGTCTGCTCGGTGAGCAGGATAATCCCACTGACAAAATTATTGGAGATGGTCTGCAGACCAAACCCCAGGCCCACACTGAGCGCCCCAAAGATCATGCCCAACTGACTGACATTAAACCCGATGGTAGAAAGGATAATAAGGATACCGACAACCAGCGCCGCATAATAGACAAGGGTGGTCATTGAATTGACCGCCCCCGGCGTCATAGCCGTCTTCTCAGCTAAAAGATTTGCGGTCTTCCGGCGAATGACCTTGAGAAGCCGCAACCCAATCAGCACCAGGACAAGGACCTTGCAGATACTGATCAAGGTGATTGCTGTTTCACCAATGGTGATCAGGGGATAAAAAAGGATCGTACTGACCTGTTCCCATTTACTGGTCAGATAAGCCAGCCCCCAGGAAAGAAAGCGCTCACCACTGTCCATCCTGTTCAGCTGAAGCTGCAAGACAAACTCTATTTCTTCATGCAACTGACTCAGGTCATGAATATTATTGGAAAGACCAAGAATAAAGACATCCAGATTCCCCGTTGTCTTTTCTGCCTGTTTGGCAAAGATCGTTTGCAAATCCCGACCACCGGAACGACCAATAGCCCCCACCTTATTGGTCATGACAACCAGACGCTGGGTCAGATCCGCTCTTTTTTGCGTGGCCAGAGACAAATCCCGTACCAGTTCCTCTTTTTTTGCGGTCAGCTCTTCCCCTTTTTTCCGCCACTGTTCGACAAAAGCAGCGGGCTTTCCCCCAGTCGACATCTCAACATAGGCAGTAAGCCATTCCTGTTTGAACATCAGACCCTGGATTGCCAGATCCAGATTCATCTTTTCCTGAATAATGGCCTTTTGCCGAAAGCTGATCGCCTCAAGCACCAACTCAAGCCTTTCCTTCTCGCTCTCCAGGGCGCTTGCCGCCATGTCGTCTTTTACCTCCAGACCCATGGCCGTAACAGCTTTATCCAGTTTTGATGCGGCAACCACGCTTTGCTTGTCCAGGTCTAAATGCTCGGCATTCAATCTGGCAAGACTGCTGACATGGCTCTCTTGCAGCGCATCCACCTTTTTTTTCAGCTCCGTAATATCATCCTTGCTGATCCGGAGTTGCCCAAAGACCTTCTCCGCCAAAGAGCTCGCCACCTTGACAACACCACGCACATCAGTCAAGGCCTTGTTCAGCTTCGGCCTTTTAAGCTGGAGGATGGCGTATTCATGTTGCAGGCTCAAGATATGTGCCAGATTTTCATAGGCCTGATATCGGCTGCCATCCTCTGATTTCATCTGGACATACAAGGGCAACAAGGCTGTCAACTCATCCTTCAGGACAGCAATCCTGGCCTCCCCAGATCCAAGACTCTCCTCGTACAAGCCAAGTTGCCGCGCAACTTTCTGCTGAAAAGAGACCACTTCCTCAAATACGGCAAGATTGTACGGAGGGGAGCCGGGAGCCGGCACCTGCATTGGCGGGAATTCCGGTCTGGCCAGCTCCGCCTGCAAGTTTTTCAACTGAAAGGAGAGGCCCTGAAACAGCTCGAGCAGGGCAGTAAAAACAATCGTCTCCTTCTCCTCTTTCTTTTTCTCCATATCCGTGGTGATCAAGGCAATAAGGCCATCAACCTGGGTCTGCCGCTTGCCGATAAATACGACAATCTCTTCCGCTTTCCCCTGATACAGCTGTGTTTCAAGGGGAGCAGGGATATCCGGCAGCTCAGCGTGAGCAGATGAAAAAAAGCAGAGGACAGCAAGCAGAAGAGAGAAGGAGGAAAAACGGATGATTCGCATAAGGGCAAGTTCTCATAAGAGATGAAAGGAACGACTCATATTGTCAGGATGAAGGTTGATAGACTGAAGACTGAAAAGATCTTCAACCTATCAACCTTAACACCTGGGATCTATTTCAGTTTAATCTCCGTCCACAACTTGTTCTTCAGGCGCCGAACCTTGGCATTGGTGGCCTCCAGGGTTTCGAGTGTGGCTAAGGCCTTCTGATCCGGGAAGATGGCGGTCAGCTGTTTGAGTTCAGGATTGATAAAAGGCAGGGCTGCCGCATTGGGATTCCCGGCCCCGACATCATTACTGAGGCCGGCGGCATTCTTGCCGTCCATCAGAAAATCAATGAACTGGAGGGCCAGTTTTTTATTCTTCGCCTCCTTGGGGATGACCATATTGTCCAGGGCCAGCACAGCCCCTTCTTTGGGCAGGATAAAATAAACCGTAAAATCACGCTTGGCAGCCAGGGCATCATTGCGGGCCTGAACCATGTCACTGGAATAGCCATGGGCAACCCAGATATTACCGACCGTCAACTCCTTGATATAGCTTGAGGAATTAAACGCTGCCCAATACGGTTTTGCCTTCATGATCACCTGCTGCGCCTCAAGAAGATGCTTCTCGTCCGTATCATTGACTGAATAGCCAAGATACTTGAGGGCCGCGCCGAACAGTTCATCGGCATCATCCATAACCGTCACCTTCCCCTTGATCTGCTCCAATACCTTGGGATCAAAAATGACCGCCCAACTGGTTGGCTCAATCTCTTTTTCTTTCAGCCGCTGCACATTGAAACCGATCAGGGTGGTGGTATAGGCATAAGGCAGGGAATAGACATTGCCGGGATCATACGAACGATTGAGAAAACCGGGGTCCTGATTTTTGATATTGGCCAGGGCGCCCTTATCCAGCTTCTCCAGAAATCCTCGTTGAATCAAGGCCTGCACCGCATTCTGGGTGGGAATGACCAGATCATAGCCACTGGCACCGGCCAGGAGTTTGGCCATCATCTCTTCAGTGCCGGAATAATAATCCTGAACCACCTTGCAGTTGCAACTCTGTTCAAAATTGGCAACCACCTCTTTTGAAAGGTAGTTGTTCCAGTTAAACAAATGCAACTCCTCACTGGCCAGGACCGGGGAGGCCAGAAACAACAGTATCAGTAAACTCAACAACCTCTTCATGTCAGTTTCCTCTTGTTAAAGGGATCTTATTCGCCGCGAAAAACAGCAGGAGACAACCGGGATGCCACGGTAATCACCACCAGGGTCAGCAGCATCAACAAGGTTGACACTGCATTGACCTCAGGGGTGACCGCAATCTTGACCATGGAATAGATCTGAAGTGGCAGGGTTGAACTACCGACTCCCGCCGTAAAAAAGGTGATCACAAAATCATCAATGGATAAGGTAAAGGCCATAAGAGCACCGGCCAGGATCCCCGGCATCAGCAGAGGCAGGGTAATCTCGCGGAAACAACGCCAAGGCGAGGCCCCAAGGTCGCGGGCCGCCTCGACCAGGCCCGGATCCATACTCGAGATCCGAGCCTGCACCGCCAGGGCCACAAAGCCGATACAGAAGGTGATGTGGGCCAGCATAATGGACAACAGGCCGAGCGTCATATTGACCATAATAAAAAGCACCAGCAGGCTGACTCCCATCAGGATCTCCGGCATGGCAATTGGCGCCAGCACCAGCATCTGCAGGAGACGCTGACGCGATTGCTCCATGGCAAGTCCGGCCAGGGTGCCAAGGACCGTGGCCACAGCGGCACTGACACCGGCAATGATCAGCGAGTTCATGGCCGCAGTCAGCATCTCCTGATTATGAAACAGTTTTCCGTACCACTTCCAGGTAAAGCCCACCCACTCAGCGTTCAGCCTGGAGTCATTAAACGAGAAGACCACCACAATCACCAACGGCAGATAAAGAAAAAGATAGACCAGCGCAGCGCTGATCCATAATAACACATTTTTTCTCTGCATTATTGCCTCTCCCGCCTCAACGTCGTTGCCCCAACCGGGAACCAAGCAGGACCACGGCCACCGCAGTCACGGTCAGCACCATGGACAGGACACTGCCAAATGGCCAGTCACGAGACTCCATGAACTGTTGCTTAATAACATTGCCGATCATGATCCCGTCGGTGCCACCAAGCAGATCAGGAATCGCAAACATGCCCAGCACCGGAATAAAGACCAGGATCGAGCCGGCAATGACCCCGGACAGGGAAAGAGGCCAAGTGATGAGCCAGAACCGCCGCCACTTCCCGGCACCCAGATCCTGAGCCGCATCCAGCAGATCAAGATCATGTTTTTCAAGATTGGCGTAAAGGGGCAGCACCATAAAGGGCAGATGCACATAGACCAGACAGACCAGCATCGCCGTCGGACTGTACATCAGGGTTACCGGCCCAACGCCAAAGAGATCGAGCACCCCGTTGAGCATCCGGGTCAAGGCCCCGACCGGACTGAAGATGATCATCCAGGCATAGATACGGACCAGAAAATTACTCCAGAACGGCAGAATCACCAGCAGGAGAAGAAGGTCACGGGACTTGCGGCCACTGCGGGCGATCATCAAGGCCAGGGGATATCCCATGACCATACAGATCAGGGTGGCAGCCACGGCATATCCTATTGATTTTATAAATAAACGAATATAGATATCGGTACAGAGTAGTCGCTGCCAGTTTTCCAAGGTCAAATCGAGGGTTATTCGCCCATTTTCCTGGAGATACCAAGGGGCCAGACCGCCGTATTCTCCGGGATAGCGGAATGAGGCAAAGAGCATGATCAAGGTGGGCGCCGCAAAGAATATCAACAGATATGCCATGGGCGGCAGGGAGAGCAGATATTTGGACCAGGACTTGCCCTGCATGATGTCAGTCCAGCACCAGATGGCCGGCATCGCATGACCAGGCCACTTCCACCTGGTCACCGACTTCAAAGAAATTGGTCCGTCCGGATGCGGAATTGGCAAGCAGGGCCTCAAGCAGGAGACCATTAGCCAGGGTGACAATATAGACGGTCACATCTCCCAGATACAATAGATCATGGACATGACCCGTGAAATGAGACTCATCATCGGCAGAGTTGACGATGGCGGCAGCAATGCGAATCTTTTCCGGACGCAGGGTCAGGGCACAACGACTGCCGGCAGCAAACTTAGTCTCCGACCTGCACACATGCACCGGGCCAAGCCCATCCAGCTCCACAATAACAGAATCTCCCTGCTGTTCCCTGACCCGCCCCTCCAATAAATTACATTTACCAATAAAATCAGCGACAAAACGACTATTGGGAACGCCATACAACCGCTCAGGAACATCCACCTGGACAATCTTGCCGCAATCCATCACCGCAATCCGGTGTGACAAGGCCAGGGCCTCACCTTGATCATGGGTCACATAAATAAAGGTAATCCCAATATCCTTCTGCAGATTTATAAGCTCAATCTGCATCTGTTCGCGTAACTTGGCATCAAGCGCCGACAAGGGTTCATCGAGGAGCAACAACCGGGGACGGTTCACCAGGGCCCTTGCAATGGCAATCCGTTGTTTCTGACCACCGGACAAGGCATCGGGATATTGCCTGGCCTTATCCGGCAGACGCACATCATCAAGCGCCTCTGCCACCCTGGCCTGGATCTCTTTTTTGGCAATTCCTGCCATCCGTAAGGGAAAGGCAATATTCTCAGCCACCGTCATGTGGGGAAACAGGGCGTAATTCTGAAAGATGGTATGAAGGGGACGGCGCTCAGGAGGAGCAGCAAGAATAGTCTTGCCATCAAGAAGGATATCGCCGCCATCCGGTTGATCAAATCCGGCGATAAGGCGCAACAAGGTTGTCTTTCCACAGCCAGACGGCCCAAGCAGGGTAAAAAACTCCCCCGCCTCAATGTGCAAGGACACCTTATCCAGGGCCACGAAGTCATCAAAGTGGCGCGAGACCGTAACTATTTCCAGCAACTCGGTGATCTCCATTCCAGCGTAAAACGATTATTCGCTTTTCTCAAACAAGACAGAAACGCGAAGACAGTCGGTGAGCTGAAACTCACCGACGAGCAAGCGGTGACAAGACCATAAAAAAGGACAACGGAGGCTACACTCCGCCCACCTCATCGGTAGGATATCCACATGTTTTCATAGCAGATACCAGCATAAAAATCAAGCGGCCCGTGGGATCCCCCCCACAGGCCGTGACCTTACGTAAAAACCAGACGCCACTCCGACACCGCTTCTGTCTAAATCTGTTTCACCTTATTATTGAGCAAATCCACCTGGGCCGAGACCGAGACATCACGCAAGATACGATCACTCACCACCTTGATTGCATGCAATACGGTTGCATGATCCCGACCAAAGGCCTTGCCGATATCCGCCAGTGACTGCTGGGTATGCGCCCGACTGAGATACATGGCAACTTGCCGTGGAAACACAATCTCCTTTTTCCGGGTACGTGACTGCATATCCTGGACACTGACATTAAACTGTGTACTGACAAACTCACCAATCATCATTGCCGAAAGATTTTTAGGGGCACCGACAACTCCCTCTACCACCTCGCGAACAAGGGCTATCTCGATCTGCCCACCCATGAGGGCGGATTTGGCGCGTATAGCGAGAATGGCAGATTCAATCTGGCGCACATCACCTTTGATATGATGGGCAAGATAAGCAACAAATTCTTCTGTCAGCACAAGCCCCTGCGTTTCCGCTTTCTTCTGCACAATCCGCTGACGAGTCAGAATATCCGGCGCCTGGATAGTAGTTACCAGCCCGGAGGTCATCCGGGAACGAAACTCATCATCAATACCATTCAGCTCCCGAGGGACGCTATTAGCGGTCAGAATCACCCTTTTCCCCCCTTTAATCAGGGCATCAAGGAGTTCGTTCAGCTCCTCCTGGGTCTTTTTCTTACCGGTCAGCGAATGGACATCTTCCACCAGCAGAATATCGCAATGATCATGATATTTACGCTTAAAACGGTCCATGCTGTTAGTTTGAATCTCGCGCACCATCTCGGCCGAGAATTGCTGAGCGGTCAGGTAATGAAGCCTGGTCGAAGGAGAGGTGGCCAGGATCTGATGGGCAACCGCATGGGTCAGATGACTTTTACCAAGCCCGGTTGAACTGTTGATATAGAGACAGGGGCCAACGGTATCCGTCCCCGTAACAATTGACTGACAGGCTGACATGGCCAAAAGGTTGCTGTCGCCTACCATAAACTCATCGAAGGTGTAACGGGGATGCAGGGATCGGACCGATGACCTGCTGTCAGGAACATGCGGTAGACGTAACTGACCCGTCTGTGGCGATGCAGGAAGGCTCTTCAGCCCCTCCTCGCATAAAATGACCTGCCTGCCGCCCCCATCTATTTCGTTGACCTTGTCCTGGATCTGACCAAGATGATGTTGAGTTAGATGAGCACGATAGAATCGATCCGGACACGAAAGTCGTATATTTTTATCATCACAGCCCACACACTCAAGGGGCTCAATCCAGAGATTATAGACATTCTCCGTAAGCACATCACGCAAACTCTCTTTTATTTTCTGCCACACCATGCCAGTTCCTTCTCCACGTCGCACGTTAACGATAGTGTACAAAGTCGATAAAAAGCTATTTAAGACAATTTATCGCCATAATAATCCAAGATACCATGTGCCAGATCCTTGAAAAGACGAAAATTCTCTCCAGGATACTCCCCAACTACAGAATGCCATCCCCCTTATCAACAACGCTTAAAAAAAACAAAAAGATCTTTTTTTATCAAATCACGGTTCGTGTTAAAACCTAAATCCGGCATTCAGTCAAAGATGATTGAAGCCCATTTTGCAAGCCATCCATGCCCATGCAATCATCCACGTCAGAGGGCGTGATACTTGATATCCAGGCCCACCCCCCCCCAGACCCTTTGATTTTGGGGCATCAACAACATTGCTCTTTTTATCGTGTTATCCCCACATGTTAATCACAGCACTCACAAGTTATCAACAATTACCAAAAAATCAATAGCTCAACATACCTTAACAAATCGATTATTTACTCAAAATATCGCCACATTCAACCGGGTACAATTTGAATATATCGCTATATCAACTACTCCCGCCGAACCGTTTTTTTCTTTTTTTCATCCCCGATAAAAACCTCTGACAGCCCCCTGGAAATGAAAATCAGGATAGCTCTTGCCCAGCCACCCGGGCAATCGTCACCACGCGGATCTCGGCGGCGCCAGCCGCCAGAAGGGCCTTACTGCACTCGGTGACCGTCGTACCGGTGGTCAAGACATCATCTACCAGGAAGATCCGTCGGCCACAAACTGCTTCCGGACGCCTGACAGCAAAAGCGGCCCGCAAGTTTTTTCTGCGGGCTACGCCACCCAGAGTAGTTTGCGGCGGGGTATCACGCGTCCGAATTAAGGCATCAACAAGAAACGCCTCCCCCGCTTCCGGGAAAAAAATCCGGGCCAGGAGCAATGATTGATTGAGTCCCCGTTTTTTCAAGCGGCCAGCAAAGAGCGGCACCGGGACAATGCGATCCACCTCTGGCTGAAAGTCATATAGGAAATCAAGGACAAAAGGCTCAATGACTGCCGCCAGCACTGGCAACGTTCGGGTATCTGCCGCATATTTCAAGCGATGGAGCAGATGACTGACCGGGGCCTCATAACGGACAACTGCGCGAGCCATGGCGTACACCGGCGGCTGCCGAAGACAAGAACCGCAGAGATGATCTCCACCACTGCTGTCAGGAAATTCCCGGCCACAGCAGGAACAAAGAGGAGATTGCAGATAATGAATCAGGGAATGACAATCAGCGCAGATTGCCTGCCCCTTCCGGGTAAGAGCAATCTGACAGAAAGAACAGCGGGAGGGAAAAATCAGCTCCACACAACCCCGCCCCCATCTTCGCCAGGGAATCATGGGAAAGCCATCAACCATAAAGCAAGAGAATACATGAGAAAACGCAACCTTAACACTCCTTCTCAAATGAGTAAACGGAACGATTCCCTCCTTGTATCGATTTCATCCACCTTTTGTCAAGGCAAGAGAACAACCTCGGCCACTCTGATCCGCAAACCATCCTGAACCGGGAATTGGCAGCCAAGTTCCCGGTTCCTTATAAAAAAGCTGGCAGAGCGGCAATATCGTATGCTATGATGACCGCCAAGAGTTGGATAACGGCTACGCTATCACCCGGGACAAAATAGCACTCATGTCGTATTTATCTGTAATGGTGAGGAAATATTCTTTCACCATTACATTTTTTTCTTGAAGGAATGGAGGATTTTCCAATGACGCAAATCAAAATGACTACCCCGCTTGTTGAAATGGACGGCGATGAAATGACCCGCATCATCTGGGCCGATATCAAAAACGAGCTGCTTCTGCCCTATATCGATCTCAAAACTGAATATTACGACCTCGGCCTGCCCTACCGCGATGAGACGGATGACAGCGTCACCGTTGCCGCCGCTGAGGCCATCAAGAAATATGGCGTCGGCGTCAAATGCGCCACCATCACCCCCAATGCCCAGCGCGTTGACGAATATAAGCTAAAAAAGATGTGGAAAAGCCCCAACGGCACCATCCGCGCCATCTTAGACGGCACGGTCTTTCGCGCCCCCTTGGTGGTAAACTGTATCAAACCCTCGGTGCGCACCTGGGAAGCGCCGATCACCATTGCCCGTCACGCCTATGGCGATATCTACCGCAACACCGAATATCGTGTCCCCGGCAAGGGCAAGGCGGAGCTGGTCTTCACCGCTGAGAACGGCAAGGAATGGCGCGAAACCATTTACGACTTCGAAGGTCCCGGTATCATTCAGGGCGTACATAACAAGGACAACTCCATTGCCAGTTTTGCCCATGCCTGTTTCAATTATGCCCTCGATATCAAGCAGGATCTGTGGTTCTCCACCAAGGACACCATCTCCAAAATCTATGACCACCGCTTCAAGGATATCATGCAGGAGATTTATGATGCCGAATACGCGCAAAAATTCAGCGCCGCCGGTATAGAATACTTCTACACCCTGATTGATGACGCCGTGGCCAGGGTCATTCGTTCACGCGGCGGATTTATCTGGGCCTGCAAGAATTACGACGGCGATGTCATGAGCGATATGGTCGCCACCGCCTTTGGCTCTTTAGCCATGATGACCAGCGTCCTGGTTTCACCGGATGGCTGCTTTGAATATGAAGCCGCCCATGGAACCGTCACCCGCCATTACTACCAGCATCTCGAGGGCAAACAAACCTCGACCAACTGTATGGCCACCCTCTTTGCTTGGACCGGTGCCCTTAAAAAACGTGGACAGCTCGACAACATACCCGATCTAGTAAGTTTTGCCGACATGCTGGAGACAGCATCTCTGGCCACCATCGAAGAGGGCTGCATGACCAAGGATCTGGCGCTCATCACCGAGCTGGCAAGCCCAAGAGTAGTCAACACCCGCGATTTCATCATCGAGATTCGCAAGAAACTCGATCAGATGCTGGCGTGACCAGGTTTTCTCCAGGCTGAAAGTGCAATCCTCTTCATCCCCTCGTAAAAGGCTCGGCATCCTCATCGGCGGCTCCGGTCTCATCGGTGGTACCATTGCCAACTATTTCAAAACCACAACTCAGGACTCCATAGAACTCCGGGCACCAAGCAGCAAAAAGCTCTCCATCAGAAGCGCGGGCGATATCCGTGATTACCTTAAACGGGTACGCCCTGATTTTGTTATCAATACGGCTATCGCCAACATTGACTCCGACTCTCAGCTCGCCTTTGAGGTCAACTATCTGGGCACCCTCAATCTGGCTCGAGCCGCTGCTGCCCTGCATATCCCCTATATCCATATCAGTTCGGCCGCCACCCTGCCCAACGGTGAGGACCTGGCCGAAGAAGACCATTTACCCCTGACGGCCCACCTGAACAACTACGCAAAATCAAAACTGATGGCCGAAGAGACCCTGCGCCATATGCATCAAACAGTCGGGCTTGACTACACCTGTATCCGCCTGGCAGTAGTCTATGGCGAGCACGATCACAAGATCCAGGGGTTTCATCGCCTTTTCTTTTCCGTGGCCGATGAAGCCATGCCGGCCTTGTTCACCAAAAAAAAGGTGATGCACTCCTATTCCAATGCCAACAAACTGCCCTATTTTGTCCACCATATTCTTCTCAATCGCCAGGAATTTTGTGGACAAACCTATCATTTTGTCGACAAGGATCCAGTGGAGCTTGCCAACCTGATTCTCACCATCAAATCGTATCTTGAACTCAAGACACCGCGTGAGATCTATATCCCTTATTCTATGGCCATTATAGGCAAAAAGGCTATGGAGGTTCTCCTGAAGGTCTTCTCCAAAATCGGCCTGAAGGCAAGCCTGCCCGCCGAATTGATGTTCCTCGAAAGTTTCTACAAGACCCAAACCCTGTCATCGAGAAAACTCCGCCAGTCAAGCTTTCATGACCCCATGCCTGAAGAAACGATCTACACCAGACTGCCGGCCCTGGTAATCTACTACCTGACACGCTGGAGCCATCAGAATCTCATTTCCACCTTCAGCGAATCCATGATCCAGTCAACAGCCATGGATACCGAGTTTCAACAGGCACCTCAGGCGCTGTTGGACAGTATCCATCACGACTCTATCAGCCCCTTTGCCGAACTCCGCGACCTCGCACCATGACAGTCTCATCTTTCATTCGTGGCGGAACGTTACTCTTCCTTGCTCCCTTTGTGACCATTTATTATAGCCTGGCCATTCTCGTTGCCATTTTTCTCTTTCATCTCCCCGAAGACAAGCTGCAACGATATCCCAGCCAATGGGCCAGAAAGTTTTGCCAGATTGCCGGAGTACGGGTAATCATCGAGGGGGCGGACAAGCTCCAACCCCAGACCGGCTATATCTACTGCGCCAACCATCTCAGCCAGTTTGACATTTTCAGCTTCCAAGGCTACTTTCCCCTCGGCTTCCGTTGGCTGGCCAAAGAAGAACTGTTCAAGGTCCCTTTTCTGGGGCGGGCCATGACCAATGCCGGGGCCATTGCCATCAATCGCAGTCACAGCAGAGAGGCGGTAAAAAGCCTGCAACAGGCAGCGGAACGGATAAAAGCCGGCACCTCCATCCTCATCTTTCCAGAAGGAACCAGATCGTCTGACGGGACGCTTCAACCCTTCAAGGGGGGCGCCATGCTCCTCGCCATCAAGGCAGAGGTGCCTATCGTCCCCGTCGCCTTTGTGGGATCCTATTCCGTTCTGCCGAAAGGGACCTTCTTTCCCCGTCCCGGTACGATCACGATCAAGGTCGGTGATCCGATATCAGTCTCCGGCTCCAGTAACAAAGATAAACAGACCTTGGCCATTGCCATCCATGACAAGGTCGCTGAACTGCTTGAACAGAATGGTTGACATCTTTTTTCTCAATCATTCTGTTTGTCCCTAAAAACCTTCAGCCTTCAGTTTATCCACCTGAGTAAATACATTTTTTGTAACATCTCTTTTTTTATCCTTTTGTCCTCTTTGCAAAAAAAATTAAAATATGGCATAGTGTCTTGATTATTTTTGTTAAAAACAACTTTTTTACATTTTCCCTCTTGCTTCCCATGCTATTCAAGGGTAATGCGTATGTTCAAGAAAAGAGTAAGATTTACAGCACACACGAGCTTATCGATAAAAAATATTTCCCTAATATGCTCATCCCGTTTTTCAGAAAGGACTAATTTTATGAACTGCCCACGAAGATCCGTATCTCCGGCCCGCCCATCCTTTTCTGCCATCGCCAGATTCTCACTGCTCCTCCTGCATCTCGTACTGTGTGCCTTTATGGTCACGCCAGCCGCAGCAGGGGAACAGAACACCACCTTTTTGCCAGCCAAGATCAATGGTTCCGGCGACACAACAGCCCTGACAAGCCAGGCCGACAAGGCATTGACCACCGCCCTTACCAACCAAGGATTCACCATGGTTGAACGGGACAAGGCCAAGCAGATGCTCAATTACAACGGCGCCTGGCCCCCCGCGACCAAAGAACTGCACGATCTCGCCAAAAAAACAGGCCACGACTATGTAGCCGTTGGCAGTGTTACCGCCATTGGCGAGCAGGTTAGTGTCGATTATAATGTCTATGATCTGCTGTCAGCGTCCGCGCCGAAGTCCTATTACCGGCACGGTGAGTCCCTGAAAAATCTGACCTCCGTCATGGAAGAAATAAGCAAGGACATCCTTCGCTTCACCAATCGGGACCAAGTCATCGCCTCAATTACAACTGAAGGGAATAAGCGCATCGATTCCGCAGCAATCACCCGTAAGGCCCAGGCAAAAACCGGCGATATTTACTCGCCGGCAGGCTTACGCAAAGACTTGAAGGCCATTTTTGCCATGGGTTATTTTGAAAATGTCAACGTCAAGGTCGAAGAAGGCACTGAAGGCAAAAAAATTATCTTCCAGGTTGTCGAGAAACCGTTGATCAGCAAGGTAGAATTTGCAGGCATCAGCGAACTCGACGAGAAGGACGTAAAAGAGGCCGCCAATATCAACCCCAACACCATTGTTAACCCCAACACCATCAGCAAGAGCGGTGAGGCCATCAAAACCCTGTACAAATCCAAAGGGTATTATGACACCAAGGTAACCCCGCTGATCAGCTATCCTGAAAAAGACCAGGCTGTCGTCAAATACACCATTGAAGAAGGTCCCAAAATCTACATCAAGGAAATCACCTTTGTCGGCAACAAAAGCTTTGATAGCAAAAAACTCACTGATGTCATCAAGACCTCAACAAAGGGATTACTGTCTTGGATTACCGATTCCGGCCTGTTGAAAAACGAGCAATTAAACCAGGACTCAGCCAGCATTGGCTCTTTCTACAACAATCAGGGTTTTCTTGAAGTCAAGGTCAGCGATCCAGAGGTTAGGCAGGAGGGGGAATGGCTCTACATCACCTTTAATATCGACGAAGGTCCACGATATATGGTGGGAACTATTGACATTAAAGGCGACCTGATCACCGACAAACAAGAGTTGCGCAACCTTCTCACCGTCCAGAATGAAAAATTTATCAACAGAAAGGCATTACGCGACGATATCCTCAAGATCACGGATTATTACGCCGAGCATGGGTATGCCTTTGCCGATGTCCGCCCCAATATGGATAAGTCCAAAGGCGGCGGCCGGGTTGATGTCGCCATTGAGATCAACAAGGGCGAACTGGTCTATATCGACCGGATTACCATCAGCGGCAACACCCGTACCCGCGACAATGTCATTCGCCGCGAGATAGAGGCCAAAGAAGGTGGTGTTTTTGATTCCAAGGCCCTGCGTACCAGCCATGAACAACTCCAGCGCCTGGAGTTCTTTGAAGAAGTGAACATCCACCCGGAACCGTCCCTTGATCCCGCCAAGATGAATGTCCTCGTCGATGTGAAGGAAAAAAATACCGGACAGTTCTCCGTAGGAATGGGCTATAGCTCTGTTGACAGCCTGATGTTTATGGCCGAGATTGCCGAAAACAATTTCCTGGGTCGTGGCGACAAGGTCTCTCTCTCAGGAAATGTCAGCGGCAAGAGCACCCAGTTCAATCTGAGTTTCACCGATCCTCACCTGCGTGACTCAAAACTGTCCTGGGGTGCGGACCTCTACAGTATGTCCCGCGAATACGATGATTACACAAGGGATTCCACCGGAGGGGCCCTCCGTCTGGGTTACCCTATCTTTGAAAAATGGAAGGCCTTTGGCGCCTACAGCTATGAGGACACTACGCTCTCCGATCTGTCTATATTTGCACTTGCCAATCCCTTGATCACTCAATCTCTGGATGTCAATGTCACCAGTGCGGTCAAGTTCGCCTTGATTCGTGATACCAGAGACCGCCCGTCGGCACCAAGCAAGGGGTCGCAGAATCAGGTCAGTGTCAAATATGCCGGTGGGCCATTTGCGGGAGATGCCCAGTTCACCAAACTGGAAGCATCCTCCTCCTGGTACTTCCCCCTGCCCTGGACCACCGTCTTTCACATGAAAGGCGCAGCTGGTGAGGTTTGGGAAAATGAGACCAACAAACTTCCCGTCTATGAACGCTTCTATCTGGGTGGCATGAACTCAATTCGTGGCTTTCAATATGGCAAGGTCAGCCCTATGGATATAAACGGTGTCCGGATCGGCGGTGACAAGATGTGGTATGGCAATCTTGAATACATCTTCCCGTTGATGAAAGAGGCTGGACTCAATGGTGTCGTGTTCTTTGATGTTGGCAAAAACATGGCCGATGATATGGACTGGTCTGCTTCCGATATCAACAAGGCCACCGGTCTGGAGTTGCGCTGGATCTCTCCAATGGGTCCATTGCGTTTAGTTTGGGGATACAATCTCGATCCTAAGGAAGATGAAGACCAGTCCGTTTGGGACTTCTCCATTGGCGGTGGCTTCTAACCGGAACTTTTCACCACACCATCTTTCATTTTTCTTTTGCCGGCTGCACTTGTGCAGCCGGCTCTTTTTTTATACTCCTTCACAAGATGTCAATCCAGCTTGCAGATCACCTGAAACATGCCGCGCAACCCAATACCCAACTCACCGTTACCGGCTTGCGCGGCAGCAGTCCGGCCTTGCTGGTCAGCATGCTGGCCACTACCGGCAACTGCTGCTGTATCGTCCCGGATGAACATCAGGTTGCCATCCTGGAAGACGATCTGCGACTGTTCAGCAATGTTCGGATTCTCACCTATCCCGGCTATGAAATCCCTCCCTACACCCCGCTCTCTCCTGATAGAATCACCACCGCCGCCCGCATTTCCACCCTCTATCAGTTCCAGGACGCAGACGCCCCTTTTATTCTGATCGTCTCGGTCGAGGCCTTGATGCGGCGGATAATGCCGCAAAAACTGCTGGCAAACTCGGCGGAACTGATCATGGCCGGCGAAGAAGTCGCCCAGGACGAACTGATCGCCGCCCTGATTCACTCAGGGTATGAACAGGTAGCTTTGGTGCAGACCGTGGGCGATTTTTCCGTGCGTGGCGGAATCATTGATATCTATCCACCACCTTTTGTCGTGGCGGGAAAAAGCACGACCGCCGACCATGGATGGCCAGGTAAGCAAAGCGAAGCGAAGATTCCGAGTGTCGCGAGCGCCAAGGACGGCGCAGGAGCGACCAGTAACACACTCCACGATGGCCCTATCCGTCTCGATTTTTTTGGCGATACCGTGGAATCCCTGCGCGCTTTTGACCCCATAACCCAACGCTCGCAGCAGGAGCTGCAAGAAGCAGTTCTGCTGCCGGTCAGCGATATCCTCTTTCCCGCCGCTGATTCCAGCATCAATCTACGGCAATATCTGACCGAGACGGCGCTCAACCAGCAATGGGATAGCGACCAGACGGCGCAACTTGCTGAACAGGTAGAACAAAAACACCGGTTTGCCGGAATAGAATTTTTTCTGCCCTTTTTTTACCGGGCGCTTCACCAAACACCAACAACCGTCCTCGCATATCTGTCTCCTGACACCCGGATCATCTCTATGGATCCCGAGGCCAACCGTAAGACCGCAAACATCGTCCACGAAAGGATTGTCGCGAACTTTACCCTCGCCCAAGGAAAACAGGCCCCGGCCTTGCCACCGACCCAGCTTTTTCTGGAGCCGGAACAACTGGCACAGGAAATGGGCAGTTTTCCCCAACTGCTCTGCTCCGACTTCAGCAGCAGCGGGAAAAAACTGGTGGCCTTTACCACCACTAATCATCAACTGCTCAAACAGGACATCGAGGTCCAGCGGAAGAAACGGGGGATACTGACCCCTCTGAACGACCAGATTCATACCTGGCAGGAACAAGGCGACCAGGTCATTCTCTGCTGTCGGTCAAGTCGTCACGCCAGGACCCTGGCCGAACTCCTGGAAAAACATCAGCACACCATTGTTTTTGTGCAGGCCCCGCTCGATCCTCTCCACCTTGCTACCGAGCATCCCACGAAGGCCCTGTTGCTCTGCGACCATCCTCTCAGTGCAGGTTTCTCACTTAAAGAACAGAAGATCCATTTTCTCTCGGAGAGTGAACTCTTTGGCGAGATGCGACTGGGCAGCAAAAAAAGTTCGCGCCAGAAAAAAGGCGATGCCGTTCGCTTCACTGAACTCCGCGACATGGATATCGTGGTGCATCGCGACCATGGTATCGGCATTTACCACGGGCTGATCACCATCGAGATCCAGGGAATAAAAAATGACTTCATGCTCATTGAGTATAAAGGAGGCGACAAGCTCTATCTGCCCGTGGATCGACTCAACCTGATCAGCCGCTATGAGGGTCTCTCAGATCGTGAGCCCAAGATTGATAAACTGGGCACCCAGTCCTGGCAAAGCGCCAAGGCACGGGTCAAGGAAGAGGTCTGGAAGATTGCCCAGGAGCTCCTGATCATCTACGCCCGGCGGGAGATGCGAGAGGGAAGACGTTTTGCCCCTCCTGGCGAGATGTATCACGAACTGGAAGAGTCCTTCCCCTATGACGAAACCCCAGGCCAGGACAAGGCCATCACCGAGACCATTGACGATCTGACCTCGGACCAGCCCATGGACCGGCTGATTTGCGGCGACGTCGGCTACGGCAAGACCGAGATAGCGGTACGCGCCGCCTTCAAGGTGGTTGAAGACGGGTTCCAGGTGGCCATTCTGGTGCCGACCACAGTCCTTGCCGAACAACATGCCAAGACCTTCAAAGAACGGATGGCGGGCTTTCCCGTGACCGTTGAGTGCATCAACCGCTTTCGCAGCAGCGCCGACCAGCGGCGGATCATCAAGGATCTGGCCGCAGCCAAGATTGATATCATCATCGGCACCCATCGCCTGCTCTCCAAAGATGTGGTCTATAACAATCTGGGCCTGCTCATCGTTGATGAAGAACATCGTTTCGGGGT
The DNA here is from genome assembly GCA_030653035.1 of Desulfocapsaceae bacterium. Taxonomy (GTDB): domain Bacteria; phylum Desulfobacterota; class Desulfobulbia; order Desulfobulbales; family Desulfocapsaceae; genus UBA2270. The sequence continues at coordinate 39,858 of JAUSAB010000085.1, forward strand.
CAGCCATAAGGAGAAGATCAAACAGATCAAGGCAGAGGTGGACATCCTCACCCTGACCGCCACCCCCATTCCGCGAACGCTCGAGATGTCACTGCTCGGCATCCGTGATCTCTCGGTCATCTCCAGTCCGCCGGAGCACAGGCTGCCGGTCAAGACCTTTGTCGCCCGCTACGATGAGCTGGTCATCAAAGAGGCGGTGAGCAAAGAGATGCGCCGCCAGGGGCAGGTCTTTTTCGTCCACAACCGTGTGAAATCAATCCACCGCATGGCCGCCACGGTCCAGAGTCTGGTGCCTGAGGCCCGCATTGCCGTGGCCCACGGCCAGATGGCCGGTAAGGATCTGGAGGCGATCATGGTCGCCTTTGTGGGTAAGCAGATCGATGTACTGATCTGTACCACCATCATCGAATCGGGCCTTGATATCCCGTCGGCCAACACCATTATCATCAACCGGGCCGACACTCTGGGGCTGGCCGAGATCTACCAGCTGCGCGGCCGGGTCGGCAGATCCAGCACCCAGTCCTACGCCTATCTGCTCGTTCCCTCCCTGGATGGCCTCAGTCGCGATTCCAAGGACCGGTTGCAGGCCCTCATGGACTGCAACGAACTGGGCGGCGGCTTCAAGCTGGCCATGAGCGACCTGCAGATCAGGGGAGGCGGCAACCTGCTCGGGGTCTCCCAGAGCGGCCATATCGCCGCCATCGGCTATGAACTTTACCTCGACCTGCTGCAAAAAACCGTGGCCGAGCTCAAGACCAAGGCTGCGTGCGCCGGCACCCTGAGTACAGATATTACGGAAGAACTCGACCCCGAGATCAATCTCCAGATCTCGGCCTATATCCCCGAATCCTACATCCCTGATGTCAGCCAGCGCTATATCGCCTACCGCCGGATCTCTTCCCTGACCACCGCCGATGAGGCCCAGCACGCCGATCTGCAGGACGAACTGGTTGACCGCTATGGCGTCTTGCCTGCTGAAACCATCAATCTCATGCAGGTGGTCAGCCTGAAGAAAGAATTGATCACCCTGAAGATCAGTAAACTGGAAAAGGGTCGAGACACCCTGGTCTTCTCCTTTCTCAAGACCACCCCCATTGACCCGGTCTTGCTGCTGCAATACCTGCAGACCAAGGGCCATCAAGACAAACCAAGCGTGCCACAGACGGTATCTGCACAGGGCAAGCGAATCCAGCCGATGACTCCGGCTCGGACTCGCACCCCCCTGAAACGTCCCTGTCCTGTAGTTGCTGCCGCGCCGTCCGTGGTGCCCGTGCTTACCCCCGACGGCAGGCTCGTGGTGCCGGCCCGGTTCACCTCTCCGCAAGAGTTATTTACAGCCATCCGCAAAATCCTGGCCGATCTCCGGCAACTTGTGCCTATTCCCTTGGAGCAATCGTAATGCCAACCACGATCCAGATAAAACCTGATTTTTCCTGGTCCGCAATCGACACCATCCTTCTCGATATGGATGGCACCCTGCTCGACAAATATTTTGATGATTATTTCTGGGAAGAATATGTCCCCAGGATCTTTGCGGAACAGAACAGGATGACCCCTGAACAGGCGCGGAAGGAACTGCTGAAGCGCTATCAAGCAGTTGAAAGCACCCTGCAATGGACGGATCTTGACTACTGGTCGGAACAACTCGGACTCGATATCCCGGAGCTCAAATGCAAGGTGGATCACCTGATTCAGGTTCACCCCTTCGTCATTGATTTCCTGCAATTCGCCCGCAAAATCGGCAAGAAGGTCCATCTTGTCACCAATGCCCACTCCAAGACCTTGGAGATCAAGATGCGCAAGACCGCGCTCGGGGAATGGTTTGACCGGATTGTCTGCGCCGAAGAGGTGGGGGAGGCCAAGGAACATCCGGCTTTCTGGGACAAACTGGAAGGGATACTGAACTATGACCGCAAACGGACCCTGCTCGCCGATGACACCGCCAAGGTCCTGCGCTCGGCCAAGGCATACCAGATGGTTTTTCTCATCTTCGTAGCCCGGCCCAGCTCACGCCTGCCGGTGCGCTACTCCCCTGAATTTCCCTCGATCGTCACCTTTGATGAACTTATTTTTTAGACAACAATAATAGAGACTTCGCAATGCCTCACTTTACAGGGATTGAAAAAGCCATTCTGAATGGGCAGTATCAGCTCTTACGATTCCTTGGATGTGAATTTTTCACCCTTCAAGATGTCAACAAAATGTGTGGAACTTTATATCACACAATAAAGCGCGATTTCACCCCGGAAGCAGTTGTCGGCATATCCACAAGTGGGTACTATCCAGCTTACCAAATGGCACAACTTTTTGGTGTCCCTCTCTACGAAATCCATATAGCAAGAGATGAAGTTTACTGGAAAAATCTTGACTTAAACGATCTGGCCGGCTTTAGAAAATTATTCCCGGCCAAAGGAGTATTATTACATGAACCTTTCATCGGAGACGTCAAAGGGAAAAAAATCCTCCTTGTGGACGACGACTATAGAAGTCAGGCATCATTAAATATGGCAATCACCCACATGACGGAAGCCGGTGCAACTGAAATGAAAGAAGCAGTGCTTGTCGAACCAGCTGCCGGAGTGAATCATGAAATATACTCAGTCAGGCGGCAAAGCCCTTTAAACAGATTCATTAAAGGCAACCTTCGCTTCCCGTGGAATCAATACTCCCTTCACTATCACCCATACATTGAATGGACCAAGGAAACTAAAAGAGAGATTCTTTAAAAACTCTTTTAGTTGCTCAGTCCCATGACTCCCAGATCAGGGATATCCAGTTATAACATCCTCAACAAAAGGCCGACAAACAACTTCAGAAACCAGCCTTCTCCGGAATCGCTTCTCAACAACCACAGAATTCATTCATTTTGTGCCATCTACTCTATATTTCCCTTGACCAAAAACTCCTCATTTGATTAATAATCAATATCATTTCCTGATCTTAAGCTCTCTCTAATGATTAGTTTTCTGCCATTTAAACAATCTTCCATCCAGACAATAATCATGTACAAGCCCGCCTTTCGCCGGTTAACAGCCCTGTTCTGTCTTCTGCTGGCCATCCTCCACAGCCAGACCGCCAATGCCGCTGCGGACATCCAGCCAACCAGCTTCCTTGACAATCCGGATCCTGTTCCCGCCCGAGGAGAAGTCACCTATTCCGTAGTGGTGAAAAGCAACGATCAGGCCAATCCGGTCACCGCCGCCTGGCTGGAGATACCGCTGCCGACCGGATTCACCTTTGTCTCCATCAATGATGCCGGTTGCTCCTATTCCGGAAGCACCCCAAGCATCGGCGGAAACGACAAGATCCGTTGCGACTGGGCCACCATCACCTCACAAAAAAATATCGACTTCCACCTTCTGGTCCCGGACGTAACCGCTATCTACACCCTGACCGCCACCACCGGCGCGGCTGTAGACTCAAACCCCGGCAACAACACGGAGATGGTTACCACCCAGGTGGTGACCAGCGCCGACCTGCAACTCACTTCCAAAACAGGAACCCCAAATCCGGCCCCAGGCGGCAGCATCGTCACCTACGATTTCACCGTCACCAATAATGGCCCGTATCCGGCCAGCGCTCTGACCCTGGCGGATGTCCTGCCGCCCGGCCTGAGCTTTGTGGCCGACAACGCCAATCCGGTAGCCGACCAGGACAATTCATGGAACTGCTCCGCCGTAGGCCAGACCGTTACCTGCACTGCCGCATCCCTGGCCAGCTCCGCGACTTCGATCTTTCATTTCCGGGTCCAGGTCACAACAGCCACCACCGGTTCCATCACCAATGCCGCCTCGGTAAGCGCCTCCACCGCGGATCCTGAACCTGATAACAACACTGCCACCCATGATCTTACTATCATTGAAGGCACCGACATGGCCATTGCCAAAAGCGTGGCCACCAGCCCGGTCATCGGCGGCCAACCCGTTCAGTTCACCCTCACCGCCACGAATAATGGTCCGATGACGGCCGCAAGTCTCACGGTAACCGACACCCTGCCTTCCGGATACACCGCAATCGCCATGATTTCCACTCCCGCCGGCTGGAACTGTAACATTGACGCCATAAGCGACCCAGCCGTCATCACCTGTTCCATCGCCAGCGTTGCGGCTGGGGCTGGCGCGGTCTTCACCATCACCGCCACCCCGCCGACTGTTGCCAACAGCGTCACCCATCAGAATTCGGCCCAGGTAGCGACCACCACCACCGACCCCATCGGCAGCAATAACGATGTCACCGTCAACTATGACGTCAACCCGGACATCGCCGACCTCTCAATCACTAAAACCAAAAGCCCGTCTCCGGTGGCCCAGGGCTCCGATATAACCTCCACCATTGTAGTGCACAACAGCGGTCCCCGCCCGGCCGATCCCGTGCAAGTCGTGGATGTGTTAAGCGGTGGTGAGACCTTTGTCAGCTACTCCGGCGCCAACTGGACCTGCGCCCATAACGGTGTCAATCCCGGCGGAACCGTCACCTGCGCCTACAATTCCGTTCCCCTGGCCAACGGAGCCGACACCGCATCCTTAACCATCATCACCACCGCCACCAATGCCGGCGTCCTCACCAACACCGCCTGTACCGGCGGCGTCGGCGGCAGCACCGTCCCCGGATACGGTGACACCAATACCGGCAACAACTGCGCGGGCGCCAGCGTCACCTCCACCAGCGACAGAGCGGATCTGGTGGTGGACAAAATCACCGACGACAACGACCTTGCCCCAACGGAAAATTCCTTCACCTACACAATCACCGTCCGCAATGACGGTCCGCAGACGGCCCAAGCAGTTGACTTTCGTGACACCATTCCTCAATACGCGGCCGCAGGCACCGGAGGGCGCCCGGCCACCAGCCTGAGCGCCACCCCCAGCCAGGGAACCTGCACCATCACCAACGCCCTGGTGCAGTGCAACCTCGGTGACATCGCCAGCGGCGCGACGATTACCGTCCCCATCACCGTCACCCGCCCGATGCAGGATGGTACCCTGACCAACACCGCCAGCGCCTATTCCACCCTGACCGGTGACCCGGATCGCAGTAATAATACCGACAGTGTCGCGGTCACCGTCCAGCCGATAACCGACATTGAGGTGACGGACAAAGCCGTCACCTACGCCGAACAGCCCGATCCCATCCTCGCGGGTACCATCGCCACCTATACCATTCAGGTGCGCAATAACGGCCCATCTACCGCCCAGACCGTAACCCTGGCCGATGTCTTTTCCGGCGAGGCCTTTGATTTTATCGACGCCAGTGTCGCCGGCGGCGGCAGCTGCGCCTATACCGCGGCCACAACCACCCTGAACTGTACCTTAAACGATATGGGTGCCGGCACCACCAAGGCCATTACCATGCGCATCCGTCCGGATCATAACGTGACTCCGGTTGGCCCCTGGCAGATTGACAACATTGCCACCGTCTCCATGGTCACCACCGATTCCAATCCGGCCAACAACAATAAAACTGCAAACCTGCCTATCGTGTTGGGTGTGGCTGATCTGGCCATCACCAAAAACGAATCCCCTTCCTTCACCGAACCGGTGCGCTTTGTGCCCAGCGGCACCAACTATATCGTTTACGAAATTAAAATCGCCAACAGCGGGCCGTCTCTCGCCACCGGTGTCACCTTTACCGACAAAATGACCAACGTTAGTCCGGCAACAGGTCAAAGTCTTAAATTTATCGAAGATACCGCCGATCTGGATGGAACTCCTGACCCCTTGAATATCTGCGACACCGTTGGTACAACGTTTGTCGTCGGCGCTGGAACTTCTCCTACGATTACCTGCGCCCTGGCCAATGACCCATCCTATCCCCAGGGCAGACTCGCCTCCGGCGCCAGTTACACCCGCTATCTCGTCTTCGAGGTCCTCGATTCCCCGGACGCGGTCAGCGGCGACTCCTATCATGACGAGGCCACGGTCACCGCCCATGAAACAGAACCAACCCCCGCCAACAATACCGAGAATGAAAACACCACTGTCCGCACCGTTGCCGATCTGGGGCTGGTGAAAACCGCCTCAAAAACACCGGTCGAGGTGGAAGAGTCCTTTTCCTACACCCTGACCGTCACCAATCACGGCCCTGGGAAAAGCCCGGAAACCACGGTAACCGACACCCTGCCATCGGGCATGGTCCTGACCGGCCCCCCTGTTCCTGCCACCGGCACCTGCACCGGAATAGCTGGCAACACGTCATTAAGTTGTGACCTTGGCCTTATGGACAGCGGAGCCATTGTCACCATCACTGTCCCGGTCAAGGTGACGGCCTGGACTGCCACCAAACAAAACTGCAGTTCCGTAACCAGCCTGGCACCGGAACCGGATCCCGACACCAACTCCAATCAGGGCTGTGTCACCATTAATGTCCAACAACCAGCCACCCTTGGCGATTTTGTCTGGCTGGACAGCAACGCCAACGGCAGACAGGATGGCGGTGAACCAGGGACAAGCGGTGTTACCGTCAACCTGCTTGACAATGGAGGAACCCAGGTGGCAACCACCACTACCAACGGTTCCGGGCTCTACAGCTTCACCATCAATCACGCAGCCGCCTATCATGTGGAGGTTATCAAGCCTGCCACTTATTTCATCAGTCCCAAAGATGCCACGACCGCAACAGATGCCACCGACAGTGACACCGATATCGCAACCGGGCGAACCGATGCCATTACCGTGAACTATGGCGACGCAATCACCACCGTCGATGCCGGCCTCTACCAGCAGGTCAGCCTCGGCGACCGCGTCTGGCATGACTCCGATGCCGACGGCACGCAGGATGCAGGCGAGCTGGGTATCCCCGGAATAACCGTCACCCTGTACAGTGCAGGCCCTGACAATACCTTCTGGACCGGTGATGATGTGACCGTAAGCTCAACCACCACCGATGCTACGGGCCTGTATATCTTCTCCAGTCTGACTCCGGGCGATTACGCCGTGCAGATCACGCCGCCGACGGGGTTGGGCTTTCTTCCCAGCCCGGTGCAAACAGCCGATCCTGATAACAACTCCAATACCGACTCCAACATTGATCTGGCCACCGCCCCACCGATAGGCTCCTACCGCAGCGGCGTCATCACCCTGAGCTCACAGAGCGAACCAGCCACTGATGGAGACGCCGACACCAACACCAACCTGACCCTGGATCTTGGTCTGGTATTGCCGGGCAGCATCGGCAACCTCGTCTGGCTCGATGAAGACTCCAATGGCAAACAGGATGCCGGGGAACCGGGAATCGCCAATGTCACGGTGCAACTGAGAAACAGCGCCGGAACCCTTATCGCCACCACTACTACGGACGCTCATGGGGGCTATTTATTCACAGGAGTAACCCCGGGAACCTACTTTGTAAAAGTCCTTGCCGCTTCGCTTGCAACCGGGCTGAGCCAGACCACAGCCTATTCCACGGCGGGAGCTGATTTTGGTAACCAGAATCAAACACCGGCTAACGGCTACTCGCTACCAATAACCTCCGGCGGCAAGAACCTGACCGCTGATTTCGGCTACAACTGGAGCCCGACCGCGGATGTCACCGGCGGCACCAATACCGGGGCCATCGGCAACCGCGTCTGGATCGACCATGACGGTGACGGAATCCAGGATCCGGGTGAAACCGGGGTCAAAGGAGTAGAGCTGACCCTTTTCAGGGCCGGGGCCGACGGCCTGTTCTGGACTGGAGATGATGTAAGCGTTACCACCACCACGACCGCAGACGATGGATCCTATATCTTCGACGGTCTGGCCGCCGGGGCATATGCGGTGAAAGTAACCGCAAGCGGTGCCGCCAGTCATGACATCCTGAACAGTGCCCACTACACCCAGACCGGCGACCCCGATCATTTCGCCGCCGGCACAGTTACCGCACAGGCAGGAACTGCCGGAGATCACGAGAGCACCATCCCCATTATCCTTGCCCCTGGCGACACCTTCATCAATGCCGATTTCGGCTATCAGCCCACCGGTGCGACCCTCAACAGCATTGGCAACACCGTCTGGCTCGACTCTGACCGCGACGGCATCATGGATCCAAGCGAATCCGGTATTGAAGGGGTTGTCGTCGGCCTCAAAAACGGAGCCGGCAATTTCATCGCCACCACTACCACCAACGCCGGCGGCCTGTACCTGTTCACCGATCTGCCCGATGGGACCTACACGGTAGCGATCATCGACTCCGAAAATATGCTGACCGGACTCAAGACAACCTATGACCAGGATAGCGGCATCACCAACCCGGACGGCCAGTCCACCGTTACCCTCAGCGGAAGCGACAACCTCGACCAGAATTTCGGTTTTGTCCCCAGGAGCGCCGAGGCAGGAACCGGGGCCGTTGGCGACACCATCTTTCTTGACCGTGATGCCGATAATACGGTTGATCCCGGCGAGGGCATGGAAGGGGTGCGGGTGTACCTGAAAAACGACATCGGCACCGTCATCCTCGCCACGACCTTCACCAATAAAAACGGCCGCTATTTCTTTGGCGGCCTCACCGCCTGGACCTACACCGTGGCAGTGGACACCTCCACCCTCCCTGCCGGTCTCACCAACACCGTCGATCCTGACGGTGGAACGGTTTCCACTTCCAGCGTGACCATATTGGCCGCAGGAATCGATATGATCCAGGATTTCGGTTATAGGGCCGCCACTCCCGGCACCATCGGCAATCTGGCCTGGAAGGACCGCAACGCCGACGGTGTTTATGATGCCAACGGCCTGGACAACATCCTCGGAAATGCCGATGATGAAACACCCCTGGCCGGGGTGAGCATCGAACTCTATCGTGATCTGGATAATGACTTGCTCATCGATTTCAACGAGCCGTTGATAGCCGTCACCACCACCGACGCAGGTGGCGCCTATCAGTTCTCCCAGTTGCCGGCCGGAAGATACAATGTCAAGGTCAGCGACACCAGCAATGTCCTCGAAGGATTCTGGCATTCCCTCGGTACTGCCGGTACCAATAATAACAGCCAGGCTGATTATTATGGTGTCAACCTCACCGCCGGCGCAGCCATTGTCGTGGCCGACTTCGGCTACTATTACCAGCCCGGCAGCACCGGCAACCGCGTCTGGAAGGATGAGGATGTCAACGGATTGTACGACGGCGGCACCGACTCCGCTATCGCCAATGTCTCCGTCAACCTTGCCATCCAGTACCCGAATGGCACCACCACCACGATCAAAACCCTGACCGACGGCAACGGAAGCTACCTGTTCCAGAACCTGCTGCTCGATGAAAACCATAACGGCATCGGCTCTTACGGCACCGGCGGCAATGAGCCCCGGCACACGATCACCGTTGACGAGACGACTATTCCCGCCCCGCTGGTGTCCATCTATCCTACCCGCACCAGAAACACCGACAGCACGACGGTCGGCGGCGCCGCAGGCGATGAAGATACCAATGACTTTGGGAGCGACACGCCGGGCGGCGAGCCCGGCTATCCGCCCAAAGGCAGCCTAGACATAACGAATGACTTCGGTTACTTCACTCCATCTTCTCTTGGCGATAAGGTCTGGAATGACAGTAATGGCAATGGGATCCAGGATATCGGAGAATCCGGCCGCATGGGAGTCAGTGTTCACCTGCTCGATGGCAGCGGCAATCCGGTAAACAACCCGCTGCTGCCTGGCGTTCCCTATATCCTGCCCACCGATGCCAATGGCAACTATCGGTTTACCTATCTGCTGCCGGGAACCTATCAGGTGCAGTTTGTTCTCCCGGCCGATACCGGCTTTACCACTCAAAACAGTGGCGGAGATGACGCCCTCGATTCCGATCCTGATCCCGCAACCGGCAAGACCGCCACCATTACCCTCGGCATTGGCGAGGATAATCTGACCGTTGACGCCGGGCTGATCGGCGCGGCCATCAATATTAAAAAGGCCACCAACGGCCAAGATGTCGACAGCGCGCCCGGAGTCCTGCTGGCAGTTGGCGATGCAATAACCTGGAGCTATGTCGTGACCAATACCGGCAACGCAGCCTTAAGCGGCGTTACCGTCACCGACGATAAAATCGGGGTGATTTCGTGTCCGCAGACAACCCTGGCAGTTGCCGAAGCCATGACCTGTACGGCCTCAGGCACCGCCGTGGCCGGCCAGTATGCCAATATCGGCTCGGTTGTCGCCTCGCCGCCAACCGGAGCTGCAGTCTTCGACTCTGACCCCAGTCATTACCTGGCGGCAAACCCCACCGGGCCTGCCATCGACATTGAAAAGGCCACCAACGGCGAGGATGCCGATACCGGCAGCGGCCCGGTTATCGCCGTCGGCAATACAGTAACCTGGAGCTATGTCGTAACCAATACCGGCAATACCGCCCTGACCAGCGTCGCCGTTACCGACGATAAAATCGGGGTGATCTCCTGTCCAATGACCGCCCTTGCTCTTGCCGAGTCCATGACCTGCACCGCCATGGGAACCGCGGTAGCCGGACAATATACCAATATTGGCTCGGTGACGGCAACGCCACCCAGCGGACCAAATGTCACCGACACCGATCCCAGCCATTACTTCGGCTCCACCGGCAGCAACTTTGCCGCTATCGACCTTGAAAAATCCACGAACAATCAGGATGCCGACAGTGCGCCCGGCCCCTATATTGAAATCAGCTCCCCCGTCACCTGGCGTTATGTGGTCACCAACACCGGCAGTACAACCTTGACCGGTGTGACGGTTACCGACGACATCGTTGCAGGCACGGACATTCACTGCCCTGATGACGGCAACACCGACAACATCATAAGCTCGCTTGCCGCCGGGGCCTCCGTCACCTGCACTGCAAGCGGAACCGCGGCCATCGGCCAGTACAGCAATACCGGCAGCGTCACCGGAACTCCGCCCACCGGGCCGGCAGTGACCGATACCGACCCCAGCCATTACTTCGGTTCTTCCAGTCAAATTGATCTGAAAAAGTACACGAACGGCCAAGATGCGGATACCGGAACCGGGCCTTATCTGGTTACCGGCTCGGCCGTCAACTGGACATACATCGTCACCAACACCGGCAATACACAAATATCCGGGGTGACAGTCACTGACGATAAGGGGGTAGCCATCTCCTGTCCCGCAACTATCCTGGCCGCCGGTGCGTCCATGACCTGCACCGGAAGCGGAACCGCTATTGCCGGTCAATACGCCAATATCGGAACAGTAGTCGGCACCTCCCTGGCCGGAACAATTGTAACCGACACCGACCCCAGTCACTACTTTGGTTC
>JAUSAB010000089.1 GCA_030653035.1 Desulfocapsaceae bacterium
CTGGGCCAGCAGAGTGGCCAGGGCCGGGCCAATAGTCTCCGCCTCATTGCAGGCGGGGACAATGATGGAGACAAGGGGTGCATCAGCTGCCGTGGTCGGAGCGATATCACCCAGACTGCCAAGTTTGTGGCTACCGATGGCAATATCGAGGGTCAGCCACCCCATGATGACAAAGAGACTGATGGCGAGAAGCAGCATGGGTTCCATAATAACCTTAGCAACCAGTCATATTGAGCTTTAAGCTAATCTGAAGTCCTTCAGAAAGTGCATACTTTCCACCGTAAAGAAAGATCTGTGTTCACTTTTCATACTTGATTCCAACCCATCGGATTGCATGTTTCCGGTCACAATTAAAACCAAAGGCATAAAGAAAGTATGTATAATTTTCGTTATCAATAGCCGAATTAGCAACAGTTGTCGTTGAAGCATGACCGGCCTGCTGATCCCCACAATCGACCTGAGCCATTGTGGCAGAAGCGCCATCCTTGTTCATGCGCAGCAACTGAACGGTACGGCTATCCCCACCATAATAAATATAATAATTCACAGTGATTCCCTTTACCACCGCACCATGCGGCAAAATAACGGGTGCCTGGAGCCAGACCAGTATAGTTCCATTATTCACCCAACATGCACCGGCGTTTAATAGAGCACCTAAACCACCATACGGGCCGACAAAAGCCGTAAAAGGAACACTCAGATAAGATGTAGCAGGGGACTGATCATGAAAAAGGGGGATAACGACTACTTTCTCTGGTGGTTCTTCTGCACGGCTGGGAACAAGAAAGGGAGGCCCAATTAAAAGAAAAACACCGCCAAGAAAAATAACAAAAAATATTTTTTGTATGTTCATTTGCAGCCTCCATGTTTTTCTCAAATGTTTTTCAACCAATAAACAATCCCCTTTTCTATTTATAACAAACCTAAGAGAAATTGGGGGAAAAATCACCAACCAACCAAACGGAATAGACGAAAAAAAGAAGAGAAGAAATTGTTGTTCAAGCCCTATGCAGGGACGTCACCGGCCACACATGAAAGGTTTTTCCGGGTTTATGACCGACGCCGCAGGCCCCTTTGTGCAGATAGAGGACCCAGGCCCAATCGGTTTCAAAAAAACTGGTTGTTGATGACCAATACCCCTCCTGCCATTCTTCAAAGGGATGACCAGCAGGTAGGGCCGGTGAATGGGAACGACAATCCACCAGTGATTCCAGCTCATTGATGTTCGGCAGCCGCCAATTACTTATTCCTGCAAATTGATCCTGATTCAGCTCGCGGATTGTCTGCAGCGCCTGGCCCCAGGTGACGGCTTGCGTTGTCACATTCGCCCTTCCGGTCCAGACAAGATCCGTCAGCTTATCCGTAACAAGGGCGTCACTAACCACAAATCTGGGTTGCGGCCAGGGAAAGCCAGCCTGGAGTTCCCCATCCTGACCGCTTCCCGGACAGGAAATCTCCTGGCCGGACTCATCCAGGCACCTGTCCGCCCCGGTTGCCGGCAACAGCCCGTTGCCGGTTCCGCGAACCGGCCAGAACAGAGAGTACTGGTCCTTGCCGCCATAAAACATCCGCGCCCCCTCAAGGTGCACATACCAGGCATAGGCCGGATGGATAGCCGCACTGGTGGAGGTCCAGTACCAGCCCAAAAAGACATTCTGGAAAGGATGATCACCTGGCAGGGAAGGCTTTCTTGCCTGATAACTCATCAGGCTGCGCAGCTCGCGACGATCAGGGAGCCGCCAATCTCCGAAACCACCGTAGCCGTCCCTGTTCAGAAGATGAATCCGGGCCAGCGCCTCCTGCCAACTCACGGGGAAACCGGCGATATTGGCATCTTGAGTCCATTGCAGGCCGGTCAGATGATCCCGGACCACCTCGCCCTGCACCTCAAAGCGCTTTTCAGGCCAGGGTGCGCCAAACCGGTACTCGCCATCCTGACCGCTCCCGACACTGGGCACCTCCTTTCCCTTGCTGTCATAACACCGGACCTGACCGGTTTGCCAGATATGTCTCATTTCCTGAAATCCATAAAGGGGAACTCCACTTTTCTTTTTTATCTTGATTTGTTGTATATTGAGTGCAGCTTCTCATTAATTATCTGTTCGATTCCAGAAATACCTTTGTTTGATTCCTTGAATTATTATACTATTATCCAGTACAGAAAGAGATTAAATTTTAAAAAAATCACTGTTTCAATTACAAAACACAATCAGTATAAACACGCCCAATAATTACCTTTTAACCCCCAATCGCGAGCACGAAAGACTGGAGAGTCCGATGGACGAAAGCAAAGTTTGTTGCCCAAAATGTCAGCATGAACAGGATGGCCAGATTGAATGCGAGGCCTGCGGTCTTATTTTCGCCAGATACAATCACTTCCAGAAAAAACAGAAGGAACAGGAGGAGATTCTGCAGGCCGAAAAACAGCAACAGCCCAAAACAATCGGCCGCTTTTTCCAGGTGGCGCTCCTTATTATGGTCACTGCCTCTGTCACCTATTATTTCAGCCGGGGGAAAACGGAGCAGGGAAAGCCAACAGCTGATACGGCAGAGACACCCACCGCCACAACCCAACAGATTCTTCCAGAGGCCAATGCCCCAACCCACCCTACCAGACCTGTGACCCAAATCGCCACGCCCGCAACATATGGAAGCCCAATTGAACATGCCAGCAATGCCACGGTGTCCATCGAAACCCCCTGGGGTATCGGCTCAGGTTTTTTTGTGAAGGAAAATTATATTGTCACTAACAAGCATGTGGTGGAGACGAACAAGGAGGAGCTAAAGGATTTCCGCAACAAGGTTCAAACCCTCAGCGAACTGATCAACCTTGAAAATCAGAAAATCAGGGAGATGCGTCAAAAAATGAATGAACTGCCGGAAGGGCCGACAAAGAAGCAGCTCGCGATCATCATTGAGCAACGCAAAGAGGAGATTGCCAAAATCATGCCGAGGCTTGAACAGGAAGAAAAACAGCTGAAGAACCTTGAGAAGCATATCCAACCTGGAGACATCAAAATCATTATGACAAACGGCTCGAAATATACAGTCAATCATCTTGAGGTCAGTCCAAAACATGATCTGGCCCTGCTGTCACTGTACGCCAGCGACCAGACCTTGTTACAGCGGCCTGCGGGGAACACGATACTCCAACAGGGCGACAAGGTTTATACCATCGGTAGCCCGGTTGGACTGCGGAACACTGTGACCGGCGGGATCTTTTCCGGCTACCGGAAACAGGAATCGGACGGCTCCCTCTTCCTGCAGGTTGACGCACCGATCAATCCCGGCAACAGTGGCGGTCCGCTGATTGACGAGAAGGGGTATGTCCACGGGGTGAACACCATGATCCTGCGCAATACACAAGGAATCGGGTTTGCCATCCCCATCGAGACGGTGTACGAGGAATTCCAATCGGCCCTCCGATGAATTGCTGTGAAAGCTTATCGCCGTCCATCCTGTACATAACCGTAGAAGGTGCTATGATATAAAAAACAGAGGATCTCTGTGATGACCTCTTGCAAGCGTAACGGTCGCCAATTCATCCCTATCCACAAAGGAGAATCACCATGGCTCAAATATCTTTACACGGAAACCCGATACAGACAGTTGGAAATCTGCCCGCAGTCAAGACCAAGGCCCCGGCCTTTACCCTCACGAAAACAGACCTTTCCGACTGCGGCCTTAAGGATTATGCCGGAAAAACCGTCGTCCTCAATATCTTTCCCAGCATCGATACGCCGGTCTGCGCAACATCGGTCAGACGGTTCAACAAAGAGGCGGGCGAGCTGAAAAACACGGTGGTGCTCTGTGTCTCCGCGGATCTGCCTTTTGCCCACCAGCGGTTCTGCGAAGGCGAGGGACTCAAAAATGTTATCCCGCTCTCCTGCTTCCGCTCGCCGAATTTCGGCCAGGACTACGGCGTGACCATTACCAGCCCGCCCCTTGCCGGTCTGCTCTCCCGGGCCATTGTCGTGATCGACCCGACCGGCATGGTTGTTTATACCGAGCAGGTGCCGGAAATCGCTCAGGAACCTGACTATGAGAAGGCGCTTGCTTTCCTGCGCTCCTGATTTTCTTACCCGGTCGATAGCAACAAACCATGAACCCTCCCTTGCCGTCACCCACTATGAACAAGCTTAGCTGCGAGCATCTTTCCGGCCTCAGTAATGAGGCCCAGCTCTCCCCTCGCCAACGAATGAATCACAATTTCCATGCCGAGCTGTCTGACCCCATCCAACGCTTAGCGATCGCAATGGAACCGGGCACCTATATCCGTCCTCACCGGCACCGTCAATCATGGGAGCTCCTCACATCCCTGCGCGGTCGCTTTGTGGTGCTCAATTTTGATGACACGGGTGCCGTGATCGACCGATCCGTTTTAGGAGACGATATGTCCGTCATCGAGACCCCTACAGCATGCTGGCACGCAGTGCTTTCGCTCGATACGGGAGGCGTTATCTTTGAGGTAAAACAGGGCCCGTACGTTCCCTTCCGAGAAGATGATTTCGCACCTTGGTCGCCGCCTGCTGATGATGACAACTATCGCGCCCTCATGGACTGGTATCGTGAGGCTAAAATTGGCCAACGCTGGCCTGGAATTTAGTTTACGGATTCATTTCTTCCACCGTCACTATGCTCGATTTTCAAGCCTCCACACAGATCAAATGGGATTCAATGTAAATATGATGTCTTGGATCTGAAAGGATATACCCACCATGAAACTGATTCTTCACAAAACACCCCTGCTCATTGCAACACTCATGTTGATGATCAGCACCAATGCCCACGCCGATGAAACAGCAAAGCCAAGCGACGCAACGGAACCCGGTGTGGTCGTCAAGACGGAGGAAGCCATCACCCATGGTGCAGAAGCCACTGCCCAGGGAATCGAACGTGGCGCGAAAGCTACCGCCCGCGGCATTGAACATGGCGCGAAGGCAGTAAAACATGGCGTCGAACGCGGGGTCAAGGCAACAGCACACGGCATTGAGCGTGGCGCAGAGGCAACCAGAAACGCCGCCCATGCCGTTGCCGAAAAGGTAGGCGGCAACGAAGGAGTACAAGGGGAGGAGCACGGTGAAGAGCCGCACACAGCCAACAAAGGTACCGACTTGAATGCGAAATGAAATAACGAAACGGCACTCATACTGAACAATCGCCCAGGAACCTCATTATGAAGAGGCGCTTTGTTTTCTGAAATCCTGATTTTACTGAGTTAAAAGCAACAAACCATGAGCCCTCCATCGCCCTAACCGGCTGGAGGGCTTTATTTTTTTCTGTCTTCCTCCCCTGCCGTCAGGCCGAGACCATGGCCTTGCTTGAAAAGGAATCGAATTCCTGCAAAGATAGCTAAAGGCTGTCCAGGGGACTGATCACCCCATGACCGCCGCGATTGAGCACATGGGTGTAGATCATGGTGGTGGAGACATCGGCGTGGCCGAGGAGTTCCTGAATGGTGCGGATGTCATGGCCGCTTTCCAGCAGATGAGTGGCAAAGCTATGGCGCAGGGCGTGACAGTTGACCCGCTTGCTAATTGAGGCTGACAGGGCCGCCTTTTTAACGCTCTTCTGCAGGCCATTCTCATGGATATGGTGCCGCCTGGTCTCGCCGCTACGCGGATCCAGAGACAGCCTGCCGCTGGCAAAGACATACTGCCAGGGCCATTCCCTGGGGGCATTGGGATATTTCCGGGCCAAGGCGTCGGGCAGAAAGACCTCACCCAACCCCTGGGCCAGATCATCCTGATGCAGCCGATGCCTCTCCTCAAGATGATCGGTCAGCAACTGGTACAGACTCCGGGGCAACGGAACCACGCGATCATTCTGCCCCTTGCCGTCACGGACCATGATCAGATTCTGATCAAAATCCACATCCTGCACCCGCAGGCGAACGCATTCCATAAGCCGCATCCCGGTGCCGTAAAGCAAGGCGGCCATCAGATAATGGAGAGGACTGAGCTTTTGCAGCTTCTGCAACAGACGGCCGGCCTCCGACCGGCTCAAGACCACAGGCAGGTGCCTCGGTCTTTTGGCCCGGACAAATTCGCCAAAGGTCCCCATCTCTCGTTTGAGCACCTGAGTGAAAAAGAATACCAAAGCATTCAGAGCCTGATTCTGGGTGCTGGCCGCCACCTGCCCTCGTACTGCCAGATCCTGTAAAAAAGAAGCAATTTCCGTTTCGCCGACCGCCGCCACTTCCCGCTCCCCGATAAAAAGCAAAAAACGGCAGACCCAGCCAAGATAGGCTTGTTCGGTACGAATAGAATAGTTTCTTTGCCGAATGACGACAACCAGCTCATCCAGGATCTTGCCATGCCGGGTGCGGACTGCATCCAGCAATGGCGCTCGTCCGGAAGGCTGGGTACTGGGCAGAATCCCGTTCCCTCGCGCGATGGTCGGATGTGTTTCGGTCAGTTCCTGGGCGGAGTTGCGCCAGTACTCCCAGTTCACACGGGACACACAGGCGGCATTGGCGGTTTGCAGCAGAATCTGTATAGCATCGACAATCTGCAGGAACTGCCATCCCAAAATCCCCTCTTTCCGCCCCTGCTCCTCCAGATAATGGTTGATATCATCAGCGGTATGATCAAGTAGTTTCCGGCCCTGGGCAGCCCTGACAAATGCCTCCGCCCGCTTCACGTACCAGTGCTTAGCATTTTCTTTAATTCCACGCTGACTGAGTATATCCAGGTACTTATTCCAAAAAATCTCAACATTTCTGGCTGAAAAAGTTGCTTTTCCCTGTTGCATCATATATCCTCAAGAAGTTATGTGAATATGCCAGACAAACACAAACCGTATGACCTCCATTAAAAAATAATACACAGCACAAAAATAAAATCAATAGACAGAATCTGCATAGCACAATATTGGCCCATTCTGTCTAATACACTGTTGTGGTGCTAGATAGAATAGAAATTCCCCTGATGACATAGAGTTATAAAAATCATAAACCGCTCAGACTGCCAGCTTATTTATTGAATCAATAGCCTTGTAAAACTGGAGGTCCCACTAAATGCAATACAAAGGTACAAGATGGTACAAATGTGACCTTCACCTCCATTCATCTTCTAGTTCTTGTTTCGATGATGAACATGGAACACCAGAAGAATTTGTCCAAAAAGCACTTGACGTTAAGCTCGACTGTATAGCCATAACAGACCACAATACAGGTGCTTCTGTTGATGCTATCAAAGAAGCAGCAAAAGACACTGGGCTTGTTGTCTTCCCTGGTGTTGAGGTTACCTGTAGTGATGCGAAGATACACTTGCTATTGCTCTTTGACACGAACAAGACGACTCAGGATATTGAGGACCTACTAATTACTCTTGGGCTAGAAAGAACTAAGTTTGGCAAAAAAGATGCTCACATCCATCGTGAAGTTCATGAGGTTGCTAAACAAGCCCACGAAGCTGGAGCTTTGGTCATTCCTGCTCACGTTGACGAGTTCAATGGTTTATCTGCCGTTGCTCGTGAGGCAAAAAAGAAACTATTCGCACATGAATTTATTACAAGTGTCCAGATAGTTCATAAACAACTTCTTGACACTCAATTAATCGTCGAAGGTAACACGGAGTTACTCGACTACTTGAGAGAATATTACGGCAGTGAAGTTACCCCCGAGACTGTCAAAGAGTGGAAAAGCTGCGCAGAGTTTATCGATGGAAAAGCTGTTCTCACATTTTCGGACAATCCAGCAAGTCAGAGGAGTTCCAAGCATGGTCTCTGGGGTATAGGGGGCAAATTCACTTGGCTGAAAATGGGAACTAACCCCAATATAGAGAGTCTTAGACAGGCATTTCTTGTCCCGTGGTTGAGAGTTCGAAACTTTTTCGAGTCAGTTGCGAGCCCTTATGGCCTTCCAAAAACATGGATCAAGAGCCTTAGCGTTGCAAACACCACTGTTACATCACAAGGCAAGGAGTTTAAGGTAGAATTTAGCCCCCAAATGACGAACATAATCGGTGGGCGTGGCAGTGGCAAATCAAGCATTCTCAAATTCATTCGAGGCGTCTTTGACAGGACAAAGGACATTTCCAACCTCCAATCGATTTTGGCAGAATTCAACGAGTTCTATAAGCAAACAGATTCTCGAGAGATGGGAGTTCTAAATAATAAGAGTGTTGTAGTTGTTGAAATTTTGCTCAATGAACAGCTTTACAAAGTAACTGTTAGTGACATTGTAAATGCTTCAAACCGTTCGACAAATATTTCTAGGCTTGACGCAGAAACGGGTGAATGGGTCCTGGTAGCAGAGGAAGAGTTTCTCAGTCTATTTCAACTTGATATTTACAGCCAGAAGCAAATATATGAAGTCGCCCAATTTCCGAATGCGCTTCGTGAAAGGGTAGACTCTGCTATTCCTGCAGTGGCAGACCTGAATGGTCAAATTGATGAGAAGACCGCAAGTTATTTGTCAACTTGTGCGCAAATACGGGAATATAATGCAAAGCTGGCGGATGAGGGAAAATTGAAGGCCGGCGTTGCTGAACTGGAAACTCAAGTCAAGTCGTATCGAGCTAGTGGGATAGAAGAACTACTTGCGAAGCTACAAAGTTTCGCTAAAGAAAAAGAGACTATAGATAGTTTTGCCGGAGACCTACGTAATAAACTGCAAAGTTTTGATGAATTACTTGAAAGCCTGGCGGATTGCGAATTTAATCCAGACCTGATTTCAGATCCTTACAAAGAAGAAATTAAGGCTTTGACCGCTAAAGCGAACAATGAGCTCGAGCAAGTACGTATAGAAATACGCAGTGCCAAAGAGAAGGCAAAACATATTGCCGATCAATTTGAAGCTCACATCAAAGAATCGAACTGGCAGAAATCGAATATTGTTAATGAAGAACAGGTAGCTGCCAAGAAAAAGGAGCTTTCAGAAAATGGTGTTGAGAACATAGGCAGCTTTGAACTTCTCTTGGAGCAGCTTAAGACAAAAAGGAAACAGTTAACAGCTTTCTCTAAAGTCAGAGAGAATCTTTTAACTCTTGAGAAAGATAAGATTGAATATTCAAACAATATTACAATTCTTCGACAGGAAATAACAAAGGAACGGACAGGTTTTCTCGCATCAATACTTGAAGGTCAAAACGTTAGAATCACAGTTCAACAATTTAGGGATAGAAATCATTTCGAGGTTTTGCTCAGAGAAACAGCTCAAAGAATGAGTGGTTTTGATAGTGGAATCCAGAAGTTGTTGGATAAAACATTTAACGGGAAGGTCATTGATAGAATCAAGGAAGTCCGCAGGGACTTTGCAATTATGCGAAAAGGCGAAGAAACACCTGGGTATGATGGCCACTTCAGGAATCTAGTTCGCGATCTGACTGACGAGCAATTTGACATGCTGAATATTTTACTCCCAGAAGATCAAATACAGGCAAGCTATCGTTCTAGTAAGGGTGAATCATTCAAGAATATATCTAATGCCTCTGCAGGCCAGAAAACATCCACAATCCTGACATTCATTCTATCTCATGGCACTACACCACTGATTCTTGACCAGCCAGAGGATGACTTGGATAACCACCTTGTATACGGTTTGATTGTTGATAGATTGCGCGAATCTAAGGAAAAAAGACAAATCATCGTTGTTACACATAATGCAAACATACCTGTCAACGGCGATGCAGAATACATATTAGCTATGGATTCGGAAAGCAAACAGCTCAATGTGTTGCATGAAGGTACAATTGAAGAAAAGGAAATTAAACGAGAAATTTGCGATGTCATGGAAGGTGGTGTGCAAGCATTCCGGCTTAGATCGCAAAGGTATAATCTACTAAAGGATGCTGATTAAATCAGCTTAGCGGACAAAAATGATTTCTGTTTCTGGTCTGACGGTGAAATCAAGACAAACCACAAGAGGGATAGGAAGGGGGTTTTAATCCCCCTCCCTCCCACACCACCCGGCATGCGGGTCCGCACCGGGCGGTTACCAAGAGTGTCGGACCGTAGCCGGACAAGCTAACCAAGAGGAACCACCTTGATTAACTTTGAAAAT
>JAUSAB010000003.1 GCA_030653035.1 Desulfocapsaceae bacterium
GCATGGATCATTATCAAGTCCGGGGCTGGCTGGCCTGGCATCATCATATGACCATGGTGATGATGTCTATGCTCTTCCTGTTGGAAACCAGGACAGAACAGAAAGATTCGTACCCATTGCTCAGTTGCCCTGACATTGCTGCCTTGCTTGTCCATTTTCTTCCACGGCGAGATACAACCCAGGAAGAGGTCTTCCGGCAGATGAGTGTCAGGCACCGGCAAAGGAAAGCATCCATTGACTCTGCATACAAACGGCAGGGTGATGGGTAATGTGACAAAGTAGAATTAATGTCGTCACAGCTTGCTCCTAAGCTATTCTACCACAAAGGAGGTCTCTTTGTGTCTCGTTGCCTCTGCTTATACATTCAAACAGGACTAATTCCCCCAAGTTATTGCAGATATCATGTGCCTGCAAACTACCGCACGAAGTCACCCATCACAATCAAAAGCCAAGGGAATAATACCTGACAGTTTGTCCTAGCAGTCTTCCTCGGCAGGATAAACAGGTGGGGGGCATTGCTGCCCCCCAAGAGAGAAAAAAGTTTTCGTTCCCCCGTATTATTGAACGCGTACAAATATCGGGTTTGAATAGAACCAGAGGTCAGCATAGGCCTTTTCGGGTGTGTTTGGAGCCATCAAATCATCAATCAGCGGATTACCCTCGCTGTCGGTCTCATTTTCAGTGTCGGGAGCAAGGTTGGTACCCCGTAAACGGAAATACATATTGCTGCTCATATTCTTCACGTTGTACTCAACCGCATACCACCTATTCCGGTTGTGCTTACCGCCTTCCTTGTGGTTTTTTCTGTAAGCATGATCATCATCTTCACCCTGCTCCTCCTTCCAGTCGGCCTTCGTAAAGGTAGCGAGCACTTTTGTCGTTTCGTTTTTGTCGTTGCCGTATTCCGGGTTGGGTGTGATGCCATCCTCCAAGTATTTTGATATCTTTCCGTTGATCTCACCGGCGATCAGATCGATGTGATCTACGGCCACTGAATCGTTGTTGTTATTCATAGACGGACTCTGGAAGCGGATCGTGATTGTTACATTGCGCCCCTTTTTCGCCTCCACCGTACCGCCCATTTCTGCTTTATCATCCCGGGACTTCACACTGAAATCAAGCGCGTTGATCAGATCGCCGGTTACGGCGTAGGAATTACCGGAACGAAGGCCATCGACCAGTTCATTCAGAGAATATTCCCCATCGTTGTTTTCATCTTTGACAAACGTATAACTCTTGGCATACTCTCCCGGCCAGAAGTCTCCGTCCGTGTTATGAAAGTCGGAGTTTGCAAAGGTATTGAAATGACGTCCCTCACCAAGCAGGGCATCCCAGAGGCCCCCCACCTTGGCGATCATGTAGTCGGCACCACCGTAGGTATGAGCTTTGTACGTCTGATCATCGAAGCTGTTGCCATAACCGCCACGGCTGGCTTCCTTTTGATGGCCTGGGATTCCTTCGAAGCCAAATGCAACACTTGGTGCAACATTGTTAAAGTCTCGGATGCTGGCGATCGTGTACTTCAACTGCCGTGATGGGTGGTTGAGGAGGAAATAACTGCTCTGCGGATAGTTGTCCTGGAGCCATTTAGCTCCGGCCACCGCCTTGACATGACTGTTGGCTGTGACTTTTCCATTCACTTCCAGGTAACTATCGCTGGTGGTGCCGCTGTCGCTGCCGTCAAAGAGATATTCATGCCGGGCAATGGCCTTTCCCTCCTGTTCGTCCGGCCCGACGATCCCTACACTTGCATGTTCATGGGTTGGGACGTTCCATTCATAGCCCTGTATGATCAATTTATCAGAATAAGCGTTTCGGGCATCGATTATGATAGGGTACGAGTATTGCCACAAAGACTGCCAACGCCACATTTTGCCAGCCGAAGGGTTGCCAATAAATTCTGTCCCGGCAGGCCACGGCAGACCTTGAGGATTTCGATTATAGGAGCCGCCGTGCTCCGAATTGGCCATCCAGTTGAGACCATACTCAAACGCATGGGAAAGAACGTCATCTTGAACATTGCTGCCGTCAGTAAGGAAGGTGTGGTTATGGAAGTCTCCGGCCATCCATTGGCCGTGACTGGCGTGGTAGTGATCGTTCGCCAAGGCGGGAGCGGCTGCCAGGGATATAGAGAGCGAGGTTGCGACGACTAAAGTATTCAGGGAATTCAGGAATTCCATTTTACTTTTTTTCATCTTTTTATCTCCTTTTCTTAGAATGATTTGATAATTGTCTAATAGCTTCATTTCATACTGGTAGTTTCGTTTTTGATGACTCGCTGATGACTCTCACCTCCTTTCGCGAAATTTGACCATCTAAATTCTCAAAGGACATCTCATAATGCAGATAGCCCCCTACAAACTGTTATTCCTATTGAACAGGAGAGTAATTAAGGAATTATAAAGAGGTCGTTAAAGTTCAATTAAATTTTCGAAAGATTCAAGTGCCATGTAACATTAGGAAGCGCTCAAGGAAGCCCATCTTCCTGTAGGTTGGAAATGATGCTTTACTATGCCGCAACATTTTCATGAAGGAAGCACGAACAACTTGGAAGCAAGCAGGCAGGATGGCAGTATTGGCAGGAGCAGGTCGAAAATCAGGGAGCATCCACCACCATCCTTATTTCCCCCACCCATGTACTCCCTCGTCTCTACAAGGCATGCATACCGTGATCGGAGGAGAAAAGAAGCGATCCGAATGTCAACCTACTTTTCACTGACAGGTGTCAAGCCTGAACATGCGATTCCCGATTCCTTAACGGCCCTTAACCAATGCGGCAATCAAGTCGCGGCTCCTGTCCTGGCCCCTCTCGTCAAGAGAAAGATTGACACTATTCCGATCACGACCAAATGCTACCACAGCCTCCCATAACTCCCCTGCAGAATCAGGGGGGGGAACACTGACTTCCCGACCGAAATATCTTTTTTGGTCCAGGGCCTGGGCCTTGGGGAGAGCAACGGTATAAATCATTGCAGGATTAATATTCTCCGGCCCCCAATAGGTAAAATCAGGCAACGAGGCACGGGCATGGAGCAAATCGGCACCTGTTTCCCTGATCAGATACAGGCTGCTGCTTCCGGATTCTCCGGCCGGTTCGCGTTCCACCGGAAAGATATCCAGAACATCTTGGGCGGTCAGCCCACCAAGGGACCTTCCTTGCCATGCTGATTGCGGATTGACAAAGGCGGCATCACTCTTCAGGGTTTCGACAGCGGCCCGGGCAGCAATAAGTGCCATACCTTTTCCGCTCTGGCTGGTGTTGAGCCGGGCGAAATCGGTATGAATTGCCTCCTGATACGAACTGATGATTTTGTTTATTTCCTGATCGGTTGCGGCGTCCACCGGCATTGCACCTTCCTGATTCGAGGCCAGCGCAAAATGGCTGCCGGCTATTTGTTTCTCGCGCAGATTGTAGTCAAGATCAAACCGGCCGACAGTCTCGGCATGAGAACCAGCATGAATGATTGTCGTCTCGTTGATTCGCAGCGGTTTGGTCATGGTGGTATGGGTATGCCCGCCCAGAATGATGTCGATCCCCTGCGTCTGTTCGGCCAAGTGGATATCATCATAGATACCGAGATGGCTGACCAGCACCAGCAGGTCAACTTCCTGGCGATGGCTGGCAATGATCTCATTGGTAATGGCAACATAGCGGGAATCTGTTTGCAGCTCAGGATGTCTGTGATAGAAAGGGCCGTCATACTGTTCACCGTTTTCATTCCATGGCCTGGAGACGAATCCAAAGAAGCCGATCTTGACGCAGCCGACCGTCAGTTCCGCGTAGTCCACCCAGCCAGGCTGCCTGCCGGGGACGTTGCCGGTCATTTTTGTATTGGAGGCAAGAACCACCGCCACCGGGTCGTGACTGAATGCCAGCAATTCTTCCAGACCCCAGGCAAAATCATGATTGCCGATGGTGCGGACATCGTATTGCATTGCCTGCACCACCTGTCGCGTCGTACGCCCCTGCGAGAGTTCCTCGGCAATCGACCCCTTCTCGTAATCATCTCCCGCATTGGTGAAGACTGTATATGGATTTTCTTCTCTCACCTGTTCCACAAATCCCCGAACCCTGGCCAAAGGACTCGACCCGCCTGGGATGGGATTATAACGGGCATGGGTATCTGCGACATGAACAAATGAAATCTGCTGGGAGGCCGCCGTAGTCTCGCAGGTAGGCCAGCGGGTGGTAGGGTCTGACTTATCAGCCCCCCTGCATACTTGAGGAATTACGCTGAACAGGACAATGAAGATGCAGAAAAAGCAACCGCCGAGGAAAGAATACCGGGACCGACACCGGAAAAGCCTGAGGATGGAGATTATTTTACACCGTAACGGCTTGCGGTCATGATGTGTCTTCACAAAGGCCTCCTTGGGGAAAAGGGAAGTGGTCGTGCATGTCTCGTTTTTTAAATCCGTACCTCCTTTATGGACAAAGAATGTTAGCCCGTGATGAATTTTTCGTTAAATTTTGATGTGTTATGACCAACAATGAAAAAAATATGCTATTTTTTACAAAATGTCGGTGAAACAACCCGGATCGTGGTTGCCGACAAAGAAGAAGAGGGAAGAGGAGATTCTTTCATTCAGCATGAATTTAATTTTGTGGGTGCGATGAAGAAGATTGGAGTCACTGTTGTGAAGGGAATGGTAGGTGTTGGTATCCTGATACTGGCCTTGTGTGGTGGTCAAGTCCTGCGGCCGCTGGGCCTGACCGGCCAGATTAGCGAGTCGGAAACGCCGGACACCGGACGGTGGCTGGCCGGTGATTTTCATAACCATACAATACTCCTATCCGCTGGTCGCAAAGGCCCGGACGACCTGGCCGGACAAGCTCATTGTCCAGGGCTATGAATGGAATGTACCGGGGCACGATCATGCCAGTGTCGCTATCGTTGGTCCGTTGGAAGAGGGGGGGCCTGGCCATTGCCCGCCACGAAAATCTGTTTGACAACAAGGATAGCGCGGCACCACGGCGGACAATTATCTCGGCACGGGCGGCAAGCTGCTCGAAAACAATCACGCCAAGGCGGTGGCAGGCGTCAGATGGCTCGATCAGCATTACCCGCAGCACAGTTATTTCCTGATCAATCATCCCTCCCGCTGGCAGAATTATTCCATTGGTGCCATTCGTGATTTTCATGACGCCGCCCCCAATGTGGCCTTTGGGTTTGAAGGGATGCCCGGCCATCAAAAGGCAGCACAGCGTGGTCATTATGACGGCGGGCCTTTTCAGAACAACTCTGGTCGGGATGTCACCTT
This sequence comes from Desulfocapsaceae bacterium, assembly GCA_030653035.1. Taxonomy (GTDB): domain Bacteria; phylum Desulfobacterota; class Desulfobulbia; order Desulfobulbales; family Desulfocapsaceae; genus UBA2270. The sequence goes on from JAUSAB010000003.1 coordinate 5,263, forward strand.
CAGGGCGCGCACCTATGGCGGCGCGGATTATATGCTGGCCAAGATAGGAGGGGCTTGGGACGCCTTGCTTGGCGAAGGCCGCCGATTTTTTGTCTTTGTAAATTCTGATTTCCATACCACGGACCATGATTTCTGGCCGGGTGAATATGCAAAAGATCATACTTAAGTGCAGGATCTGAATCATGACGGCAGCTATTCCGCAGATGAGCTAATAGCAGGGTTGCGTTCCGGCAACTCCTTTGTTGTCCAGGGCGACCTGATTGACGGCTTGCAGTTTTCAGTCCAATGCCAACAGCAGAGGAAGGAGGTGGTGATGGACAGGGATGTCCTAATGCCGCGGGAGCCAGGGACACAGGCCAGGGATGGCCCAGTGTCGCAGGTGCCAAGGACGGCACAGGAGCGACTGGCGGGAGCGGCTGGAAAACCATTGTCTATCAGCTACCGTACCTGGATCATGACATGTACTTCCGTCTGCGTGGCACCAATCTTGGCCGTGATGTCAAAAATGAGACCGATGGACAGGGCCTATGCCGATCTCTGGTTCTATTCCAATCCAATTCTTGTCCGTGTTACACGCCGCTAACCCAAACCATATTCTAACCATAAAAAAATCATCCGTTAACAAGCACCCAGTACAAAGAGTAAAGCAACAATGAGCAGGGAGGCAAAAAGGCCATATTTTCAACAGATAAAACCTTCCTCACAGCTCATTTATCACTCAATCCAGATTCGAAACATCAGCCATCATGACTCTTTCCGACTCACCACACCGCATCTCCCGTCTTCTCCCCTGGCTTGCCGGCCCTCTTTTTTTCGGCCTGCTGGCTCTTTTTCTTGGACAGGATGCCAATTGGGATCTCCGCAATTATCATCTGTACAACCCTTTTGCCTTTCTCCACCATCGTCTGGACTTTGACATGGTGCCGGCCCAGGTGGCCAACTTCTATAATCCCCTCCTCCATATCCCGTTTTATTGGGCAGTGATGGCCCAGCCACCCATGCTGACCGGATTTCTGATCGGGGCCGTGCAGGGGCTGAACTTTCCCATCCTCCTCGGCATTGCCCGTAGCGTCATGGGCGAAGAGCGGGAACGCCCCCAATGGCACTATTATCTGGCCGCATTGATTGGATTGTTGGGAGCCGGCACCCTGGCCGAACTGGGCGCCACCTTTGGCGACAACCTGATCAGTCTGCCTCTTTTAGGCGGGTTGTGGTTATTGCTGGCCAACTTTCAAGACCTGCGTCAGGATAAAACAGCAAGGATATTGTTGATCGTGGCCTGCGCCGGCATCCTGACCGGGATGGCCGCCGGCCTGAAACAGCCTTCCGCCACCTTTGCCGTGGGCTGGTGCGCCGCCTTTCTGGTCCTGCCCGTTACCTTCTCGCGCCGGATCTTGCTGGCATTTTGTTTCGGCATCGGGGTGCTTGCCGGGCTTGCGATCACCGGCGGCTTCTGGATGCACGAACTCTGGATCCACTACGGCAACCCGCTGTTCCCTTACTTTAATGACTTTTTCCGCTCACCCATGGGCGCGGCTGCCCCTTACCGGGATATCCATTTTCTGCCGCCCAGTCTTTGGGAATCGATTTTCCTCCCCTTCCTGATGGTGCTCAATCCCTTTCGGGTAGGTGAGATCGAATTCCGCGACCTGCGCTTTGTCCTGCTCATCCTCGCCATGATGACTACCGCCATCATGGCCCTGCGCCGGAATAATGCCGATTCTCAGCCACCACTGACCCAGCACAAGGGATTTTTCCTCCTGACCGCCATCGTGGTCTCTTACCTGGTCTGGCTGAAGCTCTTCGCCATCTACCGCTATCTCCTGCCCCTGGAGATGCTGGCGCCGCTGGCCATCTGGCTGCTCATTGACCGCCTGCCCTTCCGTCTTCCTGCTCGGCAGATGGCCATCTGGGCCTGCCTGATCCTGTGGCTTGTCACCCTGAAACCGGGAAACTGGGGCCGAGTTGCCTGGAGTTCCGACTATTTCGGCGTTACCCCCCCGCCCTTGGCTGATCCGGCCAAGAGCATGGTGCTCATGACCGGGGTGGAGCCCTACTCCTATGTTATTCCTTTTTTCCCGGCACCGGTACGTTTTGTCAGGATCGAGAGCTATTTTACCGGGCCTTCAGAGACCCCCAACGGATTTGACCGGCGCATGCAGCAATTGATCACCAACCATCAGGGCCCACTCTATGTCCTGTACCGCTCCAACGAAGGAGAGGGAAGCAAGGCCGCCCTGCAGCACTTCAACCTGCGGATCAACCAGGAAGGATGTCAACAGATGAACCCCCATATCGAAAACCGGATCACCGACCCTTTTTATTTCTGCGCAGTCACCCCCATGGATAGCTACACCAAAAACGAGAGGAAAACAAAATGACCCAGGGAAACCCCATACCATTTTTACAACGTATTGCTGTTCTGATCCCGTGCTATAACGAGGAACAAACCGTGGCCCAAGTGGTGCAGGATTTTCGGAAAGTGCTGCCGGGGGCGATGATTTATGTCTATGACAACAACTCGGGAGATCAAACGATCAAAAAGGCGACAGAGGCGGGTGCTATTGTCAGGAGTGAAAAATATCAGGGCAAGGGCAATGTCATGCGGCGGATGTTTTCCGATATCGAGGCCGACATCTATATCCTGGTGGACGGCGACAGCACTTACCATGCCGCCAGCGCCCCGGAGATGATTGATAAACTGCTGACCGAACAGCTGGATATGGTGGTCGGCACCCGCCTGACCGCCCATGAGGGAGACGCCTCCTTCCGCCGCGGCCACCAGTTCGGCAACCATCTTCTCACCGGCTTCATGTCCCTGCTCTTTGGCCGCCAGCTCACCGATATGCTCTCCGGCTACCGGGTCATGTCCCGCCGCTTCGTCAAATCCTTCCCAGCCCTGGCCCAAGGCTTTGAGACCGAGACCGAACTCACCATCCATGCCCTGGAACTAAAGATGCCCATTGCCGAAGTGGTCACCCCCTATGGCTCACGGCCGGAAGGATCGGAGAGCAAACTCAGCACCTACCGCGATGGCTACCGGATCCTGCTGACCATCATCGCCCTCTTCAAGAAAGAACGGCCGCTGATCTTCTTCACCAGCCTCTTCGGCCTGCTGACCGTCCTTGCTCTGGGCCTGGCCGTACCGGTTCTGCTCACCTATGCACAGACCGGCCTGGTTCCCCGCTTTCCCACTGCCATCCTCGCCACCGGCATCATGCTCCTGGCCTGCCTCAGCCTGGCCTGCGGCCTGATCCTCGACACCGTCACCCATGGCCGCCGGGAGCTGAAACGATTACGCTATCTCACCGTGGCCGCACCCGCCCCCGATGGCCAGGGCGGGCAGATCTACTGCGCGGCAGGTCAGCATCATCTGCTGCAGGAGATACACTTTGCCGGCTGATTCCCTTTCGAACGCATCATTATTCGGGTCTAAGCTCGCTTCACCAGATAACCGCCGATAATCCGTCCGGCTGCGACTTCTTGAAGATTTGACGTGATAAAAAAACTCTATAAAGTGAAGAGTATCCTTTGTATCCAGAATCATAAGTTTACACCCGACAAGAATCGAGAGCCCCTCATTTTCCAAAGTCAGGATGAACGGTTTAATGACCTATGAGAAGAAGGAACCATCACTTAGCAGCAAGGTGGAAGAGATACAGAAAAGCCGCACGCCTCACCTTGGGCATGAGGTCGCCGGCGACAATGCCCTTGACACCTGCAGATACCACCAACAATGCCTATCCGGGTATCGCGGACATCGATCGCATTCTCGGGGAACTCACGGCCATCCGCACGAATATGGTCGCCGAGCTGGCCAGATCCAAGCTGCATCTCGATAAGATTCACAGCAATCATCAAGAGAGCGCCCGCAATCTCCTCCATTACCTCACCCTCCGGAGTCACGATCTCCGGCCCTTGCAACTGCAGTTGGCCGCGTTGGGACTCTCCTCACTCGGGCGCGCCGAAACCCACGTCCTAATTACGGTCAACGCGGTTTTAGGAGTACTGCACCGCCTGATGCATCGTTTTTGGCAACCACCCCCGGAAGAGACCGATGTTGTTGATTTTGCCAACGGTGAGCGACTCCTTGCCGAACACACCGAATGCCTTTTCGGCCCTGCCATCCCCGGACGCGGAGTCCGGATCATGGTCACCATGCCGAGTGAAGCAGCGGATAATTTCACCCTCGTTCACGACCTGCTCCAGCAAGGGATGGATTGCCTGCGCATCAATTGCGCCCACGACGACGCGGCGGCGTGGCTGCGAATGATCGAGCACCTGAAGCGGGCCGAGCAATCACTGGGGCGATCCTGCCGGATCGTCATGGATCTGGCAGGGCCAAAGCTGCGCACCGGACCGCTTGAGCCGGGCCCGGCAGTGGCCCGGATTCGTCCCGGTCGAGATATCTACGGCCGGGTCACCGCTCCGGCCCGCGTATGGCTGACCCCGGAGGATTCTCCCCAGTTGCCCCCCTCCCCGGCAGCCGCCTCCCTCCCTGTCCCGGCAACATGGCTGGCTCGCCTGCACTCCGGCGAACAATTAAAACTCACTGACGCCCGGGATGCCAAACGGAAACTGACGGTCGTTGCCGCAATGGACGGCGGGTGCTGGGCAGAGGCGAGCCAGACAACTTATATTGTCTCCGGCACCGTCCTGCAAAAAACGACCGGAACCAAGGGGGATGACCGTAAGGCCCAGGTCGGCGAGTTGCCGCCCGGTAAAAACGCCATTTCCTTGCAACAAGGCGACCTGCTGATCCTGACCCGCGACCTCACACCGGGCCACCCCGCAATCTGGGACAGTGAGGGGCAACTGTTGACCCCCGCCGCGATCGGTTGCACGATTCCAGAGGTGTTTGACGATGTTCAGCCGGGTGAGTCTATCTGGTTTGATGACGGCAAGATCGGCGGCGTGATCGAGAAGGTTGAGAGCAGCCTGGTTCTCGTCCGGATCACCCAGACACCTGTGAGCGGCGGGAAACTGTTAGCCGGTAAAGGGATCAACCTTCCCGAGAGCGACCTTCGCCTCACGGCCATGACGGCCAAGGATCTCGAGGACTTGGCCTTTGTGGTCCAATACGCCGATGTCGTCGAGTTGTCCTTTGCCAACGCCGCCCGGGACGTGGAGTCCCTCCAGCAACACCTGGCGCGGTTGGGCGATCGCCAGCCTGCCATTGTCCTGAAAATCGAGACACGGCGCGGATTTGACAACTTACCGGACATGTTGTTGATGGCCATGCGGGCGCCTTGTTGCGGAGTGATGATCGCCCGGGGAGATCTGGCCGTCGAATGCGGATTCGAGCGCCTGGCGGAGGTTCAGGAAGAGATCCTCTGGATCTGTGAGGCCGCCCACGTACCGGTAATCTGGGCCACAGAGGTATTAGAAACCCTGGCCAAGGAAGGGATGCCGTCGCGCGCCGAGATCACGGACGCGGCGATGGGGGACCGTGCCGAGTGTGTCATGCTCAACAAGGGGCCTTATGTGGTCCACGCCGTGCGGGTCCTGGACGATATCCTGCGCCGGATGCAGGGACACCAGACCAAAAAACGGGCCATGCTCCGAGAGTTACACTTGGCCCACGTGCTGCCGACTGGACGACACACGGCACCCGAATAAATCAGCCTGCCAAGGTTATACGATGACGCTCACACCTTTTAACCAATCACCCTCGTCATCCCGCTCCTCCGTGATAACAACCGGCAGCGCCTGGGCGCTCTGCCTTGCATTCAGCATTGCCGTATTTCTCTCCCCGGCCCTGTGGAATGGTTTCGCCATCGTATTTTTTGATACGGGCGGGTATGTGGGGCGGGTGCTGGACATGACACTGGCTCCGGGACGTTCCTTCTTCTATGGACTCTTCCTTTGGGCCACATCATTGGGCTGGTGGTCATTCTGGGGACCGGTGCTGGCGCAATCACTCTTTACCCTGTGGATTATCCGCCTCACACTCCGCTGCCATGACCTGCCCGCCGGCCCGGCGGCAACCGCCGCCTTTTGCGGGGGACTGGGATTATTGACCGGAATTTCCTGGTACACCAGCCAGTTGATGCCCGATGCGTTGGTGCCCCTGGTAGTCCTCGGCCTGTGGCTCTTGGGTTTCCGCTGGGAAAAGCTGGGGCCAAGCGAACGCGCGGGGTTGGCAGCCCTGGTTCTGCTTGGGCTGCTGTCGCATATGTCATGCATGGCGCTGGCAATCGGGCTGATCATCGTCATCCTCATTGGCATGATTGTCTTGCGTGGGCGAGGGTGGCCGCTGTCGGTATCCATCCAGCCCCCGGCAGCGGTAGTAATCACGAGCTTACTGTTAATGCCCCTACTGCACCTGGCCCTGGTGGGAAAGGCGACCTATACTCCGGGAGGACCTGTCTTTGTTTTTGGAGGGTTGGTGCAAGATGGCCTTGCCCAGCGCTGGCTGGCCGACCATTGCCCGGTCCCCGGCATCAAGTTATGCGGTCTGCAGGAGCGCATCCCCAAAACTGCCGATGATTTCCTCTGGGGCGATTCCTCCCCGTTTCAGGATATCGGCGGCTGGAGCGGAGCTGCCGATGCCGAATTGGGTTATCTGGTAAAGGCGTGCATCAAAACATATCCCGGCGCCTTTATCTGGACTTCTTTGCGAGCCACTGGTCAGCAGATGATAAGGGTAGAAACAGGAGACGGGCTGGACGAATACCAGCCTGCCGTGCGTGCATTTTTTACTGAACTCCTTCCCCGTACTGCCCGGCCGTTCAACGCCGCCCGCCAGCAACAGGGCCGGATCACCCAACCGTTGTTCGATGCCTGGAACACGGTGCATGTTCCCATAGCCCACCTGTCAGTCCTGGGCCTGCTGATCGTTGCCGGCTGGGGTCTGCGGGCCAGGCGGCATGATCTCGCGGGATTGGCGTTTTTTACGTTACTGGCCCTTCTCGGCAATGCCTTCATCTGCGGCGCCCTGTCCAACCCCCACGACCGTTATCAAAGTCGCCTTGTATGGCTGGCCACCCTGGTAGTCGGCATGGCAGCGGTGTGCTGGTGGCAACAGCGGATGAAAAAAGATATCTGAGAAAAGATTGGGGAAATTTTTCGATGTCCCTCCTGTTTTTGTTCATTACGATACAGGTCACCGAGAGCCCAACACCCGGGAGACGGTAAGGTCATTTTCCATCGTTTGTGCAGTCATAGCGGTAAAACTCAAATTCTGAAAATACGGGGAGTGTCCCGAATTTCTTCGAAAGCAAACTCAGCACCTACCGCGACGGCTACCGGATCCTGCTGACCATTATCGCCCTTTTCAAGAAAGAACGACCATTCATCTTCTTTACCATCCTCTTCGGCCTGCTGGCCGCCATCTCCATTGGCCTGGCCATCCCCGTTCTTCTCACCTATGCCGAGACCGGCCTCGTACCCCGCTTCCCCACCGCCATCCTCGCCACCGGCATCATGCTCCTGGCCTGCCTCAGCCTGACCTGCGGCCTGATCCTCGACACGGTCACCCATGGCCGCCGGGAGCTGAAACGATTACGCTATCTCACCGTGGCCGCCCCTGGCCCCGATGGCCAAGGCGGACAGATCTATTGCGCGGCCGGGCAGAATCATCTGCTGCAAAAGGTACACTTTGCAGGCTGATTCCCTTTCTTACACACCAGCGGTTTCGACAGGCCTGTCCTGAAATTCATAAAAGGCCAGAAATACGCCCCTGTTTTAAGGGCTACGAGTTTGCACCCACCATAAACATAGGAAATATCGATGATTTATTCCTATGTTATTAGAAATGATGCCAACTGGATCTTAATTGACGTTTACAACCATATTGATCACATCCAATGAATAAGCGGCTGCAAAGGCCCCTCTATGAATATAGGGGAGACCCTTACAACCGCTTTCTTTTACTCTCGCCCCTTATAATATCTTACATGAACAAATAATGTACCCCCTCCCTGCAACTGCCTACAACACTGGCAGGGAGGGGTCCCTTGCAGCGTATGAGAGTAAATATCCACCGGCAAAGCCGGTGGCTTTAATGTTGTAGCGGCTCAAAGCCGCATGGCCCTTCGGGTTATTGTTCGAGCTACAAACAGTTCCTGTCTTAAAATTCAAGTTTCTACTTTATGGCATGACACATGCTCGCCAAAACAAATATTTACAGGCAAGAACCATCGAACCTTAAGTTGCAAACTTCTACCGATAGACCAATCGAGACATAGAAAAAAAA
>JAUSAB010000111.1 GCA_030653035.1 Desulfocapsaceae bacterium
GCCTTTTATCCTTGGAGATTTGACGCGAGTCGCACAAGAGGCATTACTCCAGAAAGAATCATCGCCTTCAAGCCTGAATAATCTCAAACCCCGAGAGAGCAGATAAACAAAGATCATTTCTACTTGCCACTCTGTCCCTTTCGGAAGACCACTTCCCGAAAAAAAGTAATCAACTGTTGCCGACGGCCTAACATCTTTACCTGCTCGGGAATCAGACTTGAGGGAGCAATCTTCATTACCGCCATCTTGTACTCCACATGACTGGCAAAACGGTTATCCAGATACCAGGCATAATTAAGCCCCATCAGCATCCCCGGCGGTGTAAACCCCTCATCGCCATTGATCAACCTGGTAAAATGAGAAGGATCGCTTTTCACTGGCAACATTCGCGTAAGCTCCAGATACCGCGACAGTTCCTGATCGTTGAACCAACAAGTTCGCTGGATAACTGGACGCAGATGCAAATGATAGACCTTGCCAAGAGTAACATTATCTATTTTCAAGGGTTTCATCTCTTTGTGCCGGGCGTAATTCCCCAGAAGAGATTGGCCAAGGGCAACCAAAAAGGCGACCTCAAAGGTCTGTTCCTGTTGTAACTGATCTTCTCTGATTCTGATCAGGCCATCTTCGGGATCATAATAAGAAAAAATACTATCCCACTTCTGATTACGTCGCCACAACTCCTGCTCAACACAGACAATTCCACGCACAGACTCAAGATGGGTAAGGGGAATATCAGGGTGACGCCAGAGAATGGCTTTTACCATGCGCTGAATCCTGTCAGTCAGCTCTGGAGCCGCTGTACACCCACTCACTTCTATGGACAGGTCAATCAATCGTTGTTCTATCAGCCGGTAACGACTTGTAGGACGCTCCGCTCTTATTCTGGAACCCCACACCGATTCATCAACCAATGCCTCGTTGTAGATAGAACCCTGTTCTAAGCTCGGGAAATGATCAAAAACGGCCCATAAGGTTTTAATGACCTTAGCAAGATGATTCGGGCCATGTTGAATAACACCGTGTTCGGCCAGCGCCGTCCTTGAAAAAATCCCGCACTCAATGGGAGTAAAGCCCTGGGCCCTGACCTTTTCCCGATCAAGATAAATGGGAACCTTTCCTTCCACAGCGTACCTCTGGAGCACCGAAGCAGGAACGTCCTTAAGCGACAGACAAAGCACCTGCTCAAAAAGGTCCTTTGTGCCTCCGGGGATATTGCGATCATAGGCCCTGAGTAGATCAGAGACATGAAATTTACGTTCGACATCCCCCATACTCAGATCCGTCTCTCCGGCCTGCACCCAGAGATTGGAAACCAGGATCTTTAATGCCCGTTGATTCTTCCGCACCGCCTGGGCCAAACCAGGAACCTGAAAAATGGGAATCAACGAGCTGTACAGACTGCCTGGCGCCATAATCAAAATATCTGCTTGAGCAATAGCATCCAGAACATCAGAATCCACATGAGGTTCTTGACAGAATTCCACAAAAACATGTTCTACAGGATAACCACGCTGGGCATAGCCTGATTTATATTCACCGATAACCTGCACCCCGTTACTGTAAAGAACACTCAATTGAGCCTGAGTGGAAGTACAGGGAAAAACAGCCTGTTCTCCTGCTCCAAGAATGGTGGACAATGCACCCAAACCACGACTCAGTGGGGCCGCCAGCAACTCACGACCTGTCATAAGCTCGTCATTGGTGATCTCTTGCGGGATCTCTGCATAAATGGCAGCAGCCAGGATAAGATTCCCTAGACAGTGTGGCCTGGAGAGGGTAGGCGAAAGGCGCGGATCGGTAAACAGGAGGGCAACCAGGCCTGCCAGCGCTTCACCCATGAGCAATGGCAGGCATTGAAGATCAACACCTGTCTGGCCCACAAGCGTGGTTGCGGTATCAGGTCTCTGATTGAAGCGATAGTTAAATAGAGATGACAGCGCAGAGACCACATCTACCGCCTGGCTCAAGGTCAGGCCATAAAGAGTCTGAAGTCTGGCTGACTGGATAGAAGAAAGCAGGACGTGGCGAATATCACCAAGGGCGATCAGGGGAAGATCTTTCTGCAGTTCACCGGTGGAGCCGCCATCATCAGTCACACAGACAATGGCACGGGTCTGGGGAAAGAACTCTTTCAGGCCGACAAAAGGCTTACGGGCCCAAGTCTCGATCCGACTATCGCCACCAATAAGATTGGAGAGCCCAGTTCCACCACCAAAAACAACAATCTGAACATCCTCAACCGCTTTGTCCTCCAAGGCTATTCGCAGATGCTGAAATTGAACAACAGTTTCAGCATCAAGACCTGCTGGTTGTCCATAGAGAACCAATTCAACCAGCTTTTCACGCAGGTCGGCATGGGGAAGCAGGTCGAGCGCCGACAGTTGCCTGCCCATAAGCAGCTCCAAAGGACGGCCTATTGCATCCTGCTCCCCTTTTTTTAAGGAATAACATCCAGATAATTGCGACACAGAGGTTAAATCCCTGTCGCTTCCATCTGTTTCTGTACTGCTGTCACCGACAGGGCCATGGCCGCTTTTTCTTCACTGGTCAGCTCAAATTCAAGGATTCGTTCCACACCCTTGGCGCCAATCACCACCGGCACCCCAAGGAAATAGCCGCTTATGCCGAACTCACCTTCAAGATAGGCCGCACAAGGCAACACTCGTTGTGAGTCCGTAAGCACAGCCTCGGCCATCTCCACTGCCGCCAGGCCTGGAGTATAAAAGGCCGAACCGGTCTTCAGGTGATTGACGATCTCAATTCCACCCTTTTGGGTCCGATCAACGATCTGGGCTATCTTTTCCGCAGAAAGAAGATCAGTAACGGGAACGCCTGCCACATTAGCAAGGCGGACAAGGGGGAGCATGTTATCCCCATGGATTCCCATGACGAGAGCATTCACATCCCGAGGCGCAACTCCGATGGCATCGGCCAGAAATGTGCGGTACCGGGCCGAATCGAGCACTCCAGCCATGCCGATCACCTTCTGTTTGGGGTGGCCAGTCACCTTGAAGGCCGTGTGCACCATGGCATCAATAGGATTGGTGACCACAATCAATACACAATCCGGTGAATGTTTGACTGCCTCTTGCGCACAAGCCTTGACAATAGAGACATTGATAGCAAGCAGATCATCCCGGGACATCCCGGGCTTACGGGCCAGACCGGCGGCAATGATCACCACATCAGAATTGGCCGTATCCTTGTAATCATTACTCCCTGTCACCCGATAGTTAAACCCTTCCACCGGCCCGCATTGCAACAGATCCAAGGCCTTGCCCTGGGGAATCCCTTCTGCCACATCAAGGAGAACAACATCTCCAAGATTCTTTGCCGCCGCCCAATGTGCCGCCGTAGCTCCAACATTCCCTGCCCCAATAATCGTAATCTTCTTTCTCATCTTTTCTTCCTTGTTATTTAACAGTTTATATTTCGGCCCTAATTCCAACTATTTTTAGAAAACCCCAATCAAGCAATATATAATTTACAAGTTTTTCCCCAAATTGTCTCAAAATTCACTGTTGATTTCCCGATTATACAGAAAACATCAATCTGTCAAGAACCGGGAGGAAGCCAGCAGGAAAAGACAGGTGGGAAGTTTTCGGACTTCCAAACCAATGGTCGCGGTAGGGACGCCAGTTACCTGACGCCCCCCGCACAGATCCGTACTTGCAGAACTACTGCATACGGCTCCTGCCAAAGGTTTTGACGTGAAACCGCTCGTGCGGAAGCGGATGGACTACCCTGCATGG
>JAUSAB010000118.1 GCA_030653035.1 Desulfocapsaceae bacterium
GATGGTAATGCCTGGTGATAATGTATCTGTTGTTGCCGAGTTGATTACCCCGATTGCCATGGACGCAGGTCTTCGTTTTGCTATCCGTGAGGGTGGTCGGACCGTTGGTGCTGGTGTTATCAGTGAAATTATTGCTTAATATTAAAATTTAAGCACTTTGTCTGGTTGCGGGCAGAGTGCTTTTTTCTATTGGATGGATTGGAATGAGAGATATTGTTACTCTTGCATGCGGGACATGTAAGCGTCGAAATTATACGACGACAAAAAATAAGAAAAGTACGCCAAATAAGCTTGAGTTTAAGAAATTTTGTTCATTCTGCCGAACACATACTCCGCATAAAGAGACAAAGTAATAATATCTTGAGAGAGTTGTAGGCCAGTAGCTCTAATGGTAGAGCGCCGGACTCCAAATCCGGATGTTGGGGGTTCGAATCCCTCCTGGCCTGCCAAATGTCAGGTATGTCGCTCAAGGTGAATAAATAACGGATTGTTTTGGCAAGTATTTTCCCAAGGTTAGGAATAATTACGACGATGATAAATAAATCAAAACCTGTCAAAGATCTTAAAGTAATTGACGAGGATGATGGCGGGTTTTCGCCCTCTCAAATAAAGAAATTTATCAACGAAGTCAAGGTTGAGGCAACTAAAATTGTTTGGCCGGAAAGAAAAGTAACCATTGGGCTTACTGCAGTTGTTGTTATTCTGTCGGCAGTGGCATCGATGTATCTTGGAACAGTAGACTTGTTGCTTGGGAAGATCATTGCTTCATTTCTGAAATAATATTCTGGTCAGAAGAGTGCTGAACATTGAATAGATTCACCTTAACCTTTAATTGAATTTAAAAGTATATTCATGTCAAGACATTGGTACATCCTGCAGGTTCATTCAGGCTTTGAGGATAAGGTTAAAGCGACCCTTGAAGAAAGGATTAAGAATGAAGGGCTTGAAGCATTGTTCGGTGATATCTTGATTCCTACTGAACAAGTCGTTGAGATGGCAAAAGGGGTTAGGAAAACTTCTTCGCGGAAGTTTTTTCCAGGTTATATCCTTATTTCAATGGAGCTCAATGATTCAACATGGCATACCGTTCATGAAAATATGCCAAGGGTTGTTGGTTTTGTCGGAAATGACATCAATCCCATTCCTCTTCCCGATGAAGATGCGCAAAAGATTCTTAGTCGTATTCATGATGGGTTAGAGGTGCCACGTCCCAAAGTTGTCTTTGAGGTAGGGGAGGTTGTTAGGGTAACCGATGGTCCTTTTGCTAATTTCCAGGGTGTTGTTGATGAGGTTTTTCCTGAAAAGGGTAGGGTGAAGGTGATGGTGTCAATATTTGGCAGGGAAACTCCTGTTGAATTGGAATATATACAGGTGTCAAATAGTTAAAAGTAAAAAATGTTGAGTATGATAAATTAATTATTTTTATATTAAAAATAAGCTGAGTCGTGGGGCTTATTTAATGATTTTCAAGAGATACTTATTTAGTAAAAAATCTACGTAGAATACAGCAGGAGTAAATAATGGCCAAGAAAATAACGGCATATATTAAATTGCAGGTTGCTGCAGGTAAAGCGAATCCTTCACCACCAATTGGTCCGGCTTTAGGGCAGCATGGTGTTAATATTATGGAGTTTTGTAAGGATTTTAATGCCAAGACACAGTCTCTCGGAGATACTGTTGTGCCTGTGGTCATTACGGTCTTTCAGGATAGGTCTTTTACTTACATTACCAAGACACCACCAGCCTCTATTCTTTTGTTGAAGGCGGTTGGTTTGAAAAAAGGATCAAATAATCCGAAAATTGATCGTGTTGCTGAGATTAGTAAAGAGCAGATCCGTGAAATTGCACAAATAAAACTGCCTGATTTGAATGCATATGATATCGATAAGGCTATGCGTATTATTGCTGGGACTGCTCGGAGTATAGGGATTACTGTCGTAGGTTGAATTAATTTTTAAATAATTTTTACTACAGTTATGCGGGTATACACAGAGATGCATTGCATGATGAGTAGGAGGCCGATATGCCGAAACACGGAAAACAGTATAGAAATAAAATAGATGGTCTTGATCGTTCAGTATTAATGACTTTGGAAGATGCGATTAAAAATGTTATTAAAAACAGTTATGCAAAGTTTGATGAAACATTTGATATAGCAATAAAATTGGGCGTTGATCCCAGGCATGCGGATCAGATGGTGCGTTCCTCTGTTGTTTTGCCTCATGGTACTGGCAAGGTTACTCGTGTCCTTGTTTTTGCCAAAGGTGAAAAAGAGGCCGAAGCAAGAGAGGCTGGTGCTGATTATGTTGGTGCTGATGAATTGGTGGCCAAGATTCAGGGTGGTTGGCTTGATTTCGATAAAACGGTAGCAACCCCTGATATGATGGGAACTGTTGGTAAAATTGGACGAGTGCTTGGGCCAAGAAATTTGATGCCTAATGCTAAGCTTGGAACAGTGACCTTTGATATAGCCAATATTGTTAAAGAGATTAAAAGCGGTAAGGTTGACTTCCGGGTTGATAAGGCTGGAATCGTCCATGCCGGTCTTGGCAAGATCTCTTTTGGAGACGTTAAGCTTCTTGACAATGCCAAGGCCTTTATAGAAAAAATTATTCAGTTAAAACCTTCTTCAAGTAAGGGGATTTATCTTAAGTCAATATCTGTTTCCTCCACAATGGGAGCAGGGCTCAAGGTTGATCCTCTTGATGCAAGGGCTATAGTAAAATAAAGTTTCGTTAAACTCCTGTGGCTCTTTTGGGTGCAGGATTTTCAGTCAAAGACAGCAGGTACAGTGAGTTTAATTGTGTTTTTCATAGCCTGCCGAGACGATAGAAGGGATTTTGTTCAACGCTATCATTTTTTTCATCTATACTTTTGTAAGTTATTATAGCATGTCTTGAATGAGAAATGAACAGATGTGAATTGCTTTCGTATGTGCTGTTTTTGATTCAATAATAACCTTAAACAAGCAACAAAGGAGGAGTACTTTGAATCGTGATGAAAAATCAGCAGTAGTTTCTGAGTTGAATGAGTCATTCGGCCGAGCCAAGTTTACGGTGGTTACAGACTATTGTGGATTGACGGTTTCAGAGTTGGAAGAATTGCGTGGAGAATTGCGCAAATGTAATTCTGAAATACGAGTGGCAAAAAATACTCTTTTGAAAAGAGCAGTTACTCATACCACCAGTGAATTCCTTGCAGATGATTTCACTGGTACTACTGCCATCGTTATGGCCTACAATGACCCGGTCACTCCTGCAAAGGCTCTGGCCAAATTTGCTGATGGTCATGCTAAGTTTAAGATACGATGTGCTGCGCTTGATGGTGATAAGCTTACCATTGATGACTTGATTGCCCTTTCAAAACTTCCATCAAAAGATGTTTTGCTTGGCCAGTTACTTTCTGTTCTCAATGGTGTGCCCACAGGCCTTGTTCAGGTGCTTTCGGCTGTACCTCGGACTTTCCTTTATGGCTTGCGAGCTATTAAAGAGCAAAAAGAGCAGGTAGATAACTAACAGGTAGTTGACTTTTTTTAATAGTAGTATTTCCCTGAAAAACTATAACTTTTAATTATAAAAATAAACGAGGTGTTATAATGGCTGTTTCTAAAGACGAAGTAATTGAATTTATCGCCAACATGTCAGTACTTGAGCTTTCTGCAATGATTAAAGAGCTTGAGGAAAAATTTGGTGTATCAGCAGCAGCTCCTGTTGCTGTTGCAGCTACTGGTGCTCCCGTTGCTGCCGCTGCTGCCGCAGAGGAAAAGACTGAGTTTGACGTTATACTCACTGGAGCTGGAGATCAGAAGATTAAAGTGATCAAGGAAGTTCGGGCTATTACTGGTCTTGGCTTGAAGGAGGCCAAAGATTTGGTTGAAGGTACTCCTCAGCCATTAAAAGAGGCTGTCAGTAAGGATGAAGCCGCTGATATCAAAGCAAAAATTGAGGCTGTCGGTGGTGTTGTTACGATAAAGTAGGTTTTGAGTCTATATGTTGTTCTGCTTGCAGGACAATCTGATTTGAAGAAACACGCTACGGGTTATGACACGTAGCGTGTTGCATTTCAAGCCTTTGAAAACGATTTTAGAAGAAAGGCACCTGTTGCTGTATATTTGAGGTCGTTTTTTTAAGAACATATTTCCCCAGTGGTAAAAGTTATGATTTTACTGGTTTTCACTTTTTGTTCTGGGTTGTAATTTGTATTGAGGAAACTTTTTTTGTTTCCATTCAACTTTCCATTATCATCTTTGTCACCTCTTTATATCCCCAGGCTACTTCATTATTTGGCTAACGGGTTTTACATCACAACGGTTTTATTGTAACAGCCAGTCTGTGATTTTAAAATAACACTCTCAAGGCAACCTCGAGGACTACTATGGAACGAGTGAGAAAAAATTTTGCCACGGCGGCTTCTGTTATGGAGCCCCCGCACCTTATTTCCATGCAGCGGATATCATATGAAAAGTTTCTGCAGATGGATATAGAGGCAGGTGCCCGTGAAAATTTTGGTTTGCAAGGGATCTTTAAAAGTGTCTTCCCTATTAATGATTTTAATGGACTTTGTTCTCTGGAATTTGTCCGCTATAATTTTGGCGAGCCCAAGTATACGGTAGAAGAATGCCTGCAACGCGGTATGACCTATGAAATACCCCTGAAAATAACGGTCAGGTTGATCACGCATGATGTAGATGCTGTGACTGGTGTTCAAACCTTACGTGACATGAAAGAGCAGGAGGTTTTTCTTGGGAGTCTGCCTTTGATGACAGGAGATGGAGTCTTTGTTGTTAATGGTACAGAGCGGGTTATTGTTTCCCAGTTGCAGCGCTCTCCCGGCCTTTTCTTTACTCATGATAATGGTAAAAGTCATGCCAGTGGCAAACTTTTATATTCTGCCCGGGTTATACCTATTAGAGGTTCATGGATAGACCTTGAGTTTGATATCAAAGACATTCTCTTTGTCCGCATTGATCGCCGTCGTAAATTCCCTGTGACCACTTTGTTGAAGGCTATCGGCTATTCCTCCGCCGAACTTTTACGGACATTTTATCTTACTAATACTGTTCGCCTCAAAGGTGATGATTATTTGATCTCTTTTACCCCGGAGACGTTTCAAGGACAGAGGTTGGAGTTCGATCTAATTAGTCCGGCGGATGGAGAGATGTTGGCCAAGAAAGGGCAAAAAATCAGTCAGGCTCTTTGTAAGAAAATCAAGACTGCATCCATCGATTCCTTGAAGATTTCCCATGATGAACTAATAGGTCGTTTTCTTGCACATGATGTCGTTCGTCCGGATACTGGAGAAGTCCTTGCCTTGTGCAATAGTGAGCTGACCGAGACTATACTTCAGTCCCTGCATGATTGTGGTATCAGTGAATTTGAAATACTCTTTATTGATGGCGTTAATTATTCAGATTCATTCAGGAAAACATTGGCTCTTGATAAAGTTGTGAGTTCAGAGGAGGCGCTCCTGGAAATCTACCGTCGGTTGCGTCCTTCAAGTCCGCCAACAAAAGAAGTGGCCGAGACCTTTTTTGAAAATCTCTTTTTTAATGTTGACCTTTATGATCTTTCTGAAGTGGGGAGATATAAAATCAATGCCAGGTTGGGCCTGACAACAGATATCAATCATAAGGCTTTGACTCGTGAAGATATTGTTGAAGCAGTGAAATATCTGGTTCGTCTGAAAGATAGTCAAGGGAGTGTTGACGATATTGATCATCTTGGTAACAGACGGGTACGAACGGTTGGTGAGCTCATCGAAAACCAGTACCGGATGGGGTTGGTGCGGATGGAGCGGGCCATTAAGGAGAGGATGGCTCTTCAGGAAATAGAGACCCTAATGCCCCATGATCTTGTTAACCCTAAACCTATTTCTGCTGCTATAAAGGAGTTTTTTGGTACGAGTCAACTGTCTCAGTTCATGGATCAGACGAATCCTATCTCTGAGGTTACGCATAAGCGTCGTCTCAGCGCCCTCGGACCTGGTGGACTTTCCCGGGAGAGAGCAGGGTTTGAGGTTCGCGACGTTCATCCTACCCATTACGGTCGAATCTGTCCTGTTGAGACCCCTGAGGGACCAAATATCGGCCTGATTGTTTCGCTGGCGACTTATGCTCAGGTTAATCCTTATGGATTTATCGAGACTCCCTACCGGAAGGTAGCCGATAGAATTGTCCTTGATGAGGTGAAATATCTGAGTGCCCTGCAGGAGCAGAATCAGATAATTGCACCTGCCGTCATCTTAATGGATGATTCAGGGCGGATTGTTCCTGATTTCCTAATTGCCAGAGAGGAAGGTGAAGTTCTCACTGTAGCCAGTGATCAGGTCAGTTATATGGATATTGCGCCCAACCAGTTGGTAAGTGTTGCCGCCTCGCTTATTCCGTTTCTTGAAAACGACGATGCCAACCGTGCATTGATGGGATCAAATATGCAGCGCCAGGCTGTGCCGCTGATGATTACTTCGGCTCCGCTTGTTGGTACAGGGATGGAGCGTTACGTGGCCCGCGATTCTGGGGCCTGTCTTTTGGCGGGTGATGGTGGGGTGGTCGAAGAAGTTGATTCAAACCGTATTGTTGTTCGTTATGACCGGCCAGGGGTTGATGGGTATGATACCGGGGTTGCGGTCTATCGTTTGAGTAAATATAAGAAGTCAAACCAGAATACATGTTTTACCCAACGTCCACTAGTGCTTCCTGGTGAGCGGGTCATTAAGGGAACAGTTCTGGCCGATGGCCCTTCTTGTGAGCAGGGTGAATTGGCCCTAGGGAAAAATGTGACCATTGCTTTCATGCCGTGGCGTGGATTCAACTTTGAGGATTCAATCCTGATCAATGAGAGATTACTGAAGGAAGACACCTTTACCTCTGTCCACATTGAGGTCTTTGAGACCATGGCCAGGGATACGAAACTGGGTAAGGAAGAGATTACTCGGGATATTCCCAATGTGAGTGAGGAAAACCTGAGAAACCTTGACGATTCCGGTATCGTTCGTATTGGTGCCGAGATCAAGGCGGGTGACACACTTGTGGGTAAGGTTACTCCTAAGGGTGAGACTATGCTCTCGCCTGAGGAAAAATTGTTACGGGCGATTTTCGGGGAAAAAGCCCAAGACGTCAAGGATTCCTCACTTCGCGTTCCGCCAGGGGTAGAGGGCGTTGTTATTGATGCCAAAGTTTTTTCCCGCAGAGGTGTTGATAAAGATGAGCGGTCATTGATGATCGAGGATCTGGATATTGAACGTCTTACCCACGATAAAGTTGATGAGTTGACAAGTCTTAAACGGGGTGTTTGCCGTGAAATTGGTGATATCATTAATGGCCGGACGGTTAAGAGTGATATCGCCGATGCGAAAGGAAATATTCTGGTCAAACTTGGGAAGAAAATAAGTGCTGATCTTGCTGAGGCTATTGGTTTTCACGCCCTGCGTACCTTGGACTTTTCCGAGAAGGCCAAGTTTCAGGAACAGATTGATCAAGCTTATGCCCGTTATGACAAACAGGCGGCACTTATCAGTAAGCGCTATGACGGGATTATTGATCGCATGAAAAAGGGAGACGATCTCCCGCCAGGTGTTGTTAAAATGGTGAAGGTCTATGTGGCCACGAAGCGCAAGCTGTCCGTGGGGGACAAGATGGCTGGCCGTCATGGTAACAAGGGTGTTGTTTCCCGCCTCCTGCCGGAAGAAGATATGCCATTTTTTGCCGATGGCACTACCGTGGATATCGTTCTCAATCCTTTGGGTGTCCCTTCGCGTATGAACGTGGGGCAGGTGCTTGAGGTTCATCTTGGCTTTGCTGCTAAAAAACTTGGTCAGCAGATCAGTGAGCTTGCAAGGCAACATGAACTTGAGGCTATTAAGACGAAGTTGCAGAAGATCTATTCTCAAGAAGAGTGCGCTAGGATTATCGGTAATCAGAGTGACGAGGAGCTCCTTGACTGGGCGCGTAAGCATCAGCGTGGGTTGCATGTGGCCAGTCCCGTTTTTGATGGTGCCGAGGAAGTCCAGATTCGGCAGTTGCTGGTTGAAAGTGGTGTTGATGAAGTGGGACAAAGTCAGCTTTATGACGGCCTGACAGGTGAGCCTTTTGAGAATCAGGTAACTGTTGGTGTGATGTATATGCTCAAACTTCATCACCTGGTTGATAATAAAATCCATGCCAGGTCAACTGGTCCCTACTCTCTTGTCACGCAGCAACCCCTTGGCGGTAAAGCCCAGTTTGGTGGACAGCGATTGGGTGAGATGGAGGTTTGGGCCATGGAGGCATATGGAGCTGCCTATACCCTGAAAGAATTTTTGACCGCTAAATCTGATGATGTGGAAGGGCGTACCACTATGTATGAACGGATTGTGAAGGGCAATAATTTTCTTACTACCGGATTGCCGGAGTCTTTCAATGTTCTTGTTAAGGAGCTGCAAGCCCTTTGTCTTGATATGGAGCTGTTGCAAGAATAAGGGTGTTAAGTTTGGAGAATGACCAACAAATGGTCTTAAAGTGATTTTCGCAGTGCAGATCAACTTCAGACTTAAAACTTTTTTAACCCTATAAACTGTGGGAGATATAATCTCGTGGAAGAACTATTTAATTTTTTTCAAAAGCCGAAAGCTCCTGTTAAATTTAAAAAAGTAAAGATATCTCTGGCCTCACCGGAAAAAATCATGGATTGGAGCCATGGTGAGGTAAAGAAACCTGAAACTATTAATTATCGGACTTTTAAACCTGAAAGAGATGGTCTTTTTTGTGCCAAAATTTTTGGGCCGGTAAAGGACTTTGAGTGCAATTGCGGGAAGTATAAGCGCATGAAACACCGAGGTGTTGTCTGCGAAAAGTGCGGGGTTGAGGTCATCCAGTCCAAGGTTCGCCGGGAACGGTTGGGGCATATTAAACTTGCCGCCCCTGTGGCCCATATCTGGTTTCTCAAGAGCCTTCCCAGCAAGATTGGCGCCGTACTTGATTTGACCTTGAAACAACTTGAGAAAATTCTTTATTTTGAACAATATGCAGTGGTTGAGTCAAATGTTGACTCTATTCCTGTTTGCAGTCTGTTGACTGAAGAGAAGTACCGAGAGTATCGAGAGGCCTATCCGGGGCAATTTCAGGTTGCCATTGGTGCTGAGGCTATAAGAGAACTTCTGGCCCGGCAAGATCTTGTTACTTTGTCTGTGCAGTTGCGTGCAGAGATGGCTGCGACCAGTTCAAAGACCAAAAGGCAGAAGCTGTATAAACGATTGTTTGTTATTGAGGCTTTTCGTGATTCCGGCAACAAACCAGAGTGGATGGTGCTTGAGGTTATTCCCGTATTACCGCCGGATCTGCGTCCTCTTGTTCCTTTGGAAGGTGGGCGTTTTGCCACCTCGGATCTCAATGATTTGTATCGGCGAGTCATTAACAGGAATAATCGTTTAAAACGGTTACTCGAGCTTGACGCCCCAGATATTATCGTTCGCAATGAAAAACGGATGCTCCAGGAAGCGGTTGATGTCCTTTTTGATAATGGTCGGCGCGGCCGGGTTATTACCGGAGCCAATAAGCGTCCACTGAAATCGCTTTCTGACATGCTTAAAGGTAAGCAGGGGCGGTTCCGGCAGAATCTTCTCGGAAAACGTGTTGATTATTCCGGCCGTTCCGTCATTGTTGTGGGTCCGCATCTTCGTCTTCATCAATGTGGTATTCCTAAAAAAATGGCCCTGGAGCTGTTTAAGCCATTTATCTACAATAAGCTCGAAAGCAAGGGTTTTGTTACTACCATTAAAAGTGCGAGAAAAATGGTAGAGAAAGGAACCAAGGAGGTCTGGGATGTTCTTGAAGAGGTGGTCACTGAATATCCAGTGATTCTTAACAGGGCTCCAACACTTCATCGTTTGGGCATGCAGGCCTTTGAAGCGCTGCTTATTGAAGGGAAGGCCATCCAGTTGCATCCTCTGGTTTGCGCTGCCTTTAATGCTGACTTTGATGGTGACCAGATGGCTGTTCATGTGCCCCTGTCAGTTGAGGCTCAGGTTGAAGCGCGGGTTTTGATGATGTCATCTAATAATATCCTTTCTCCTGCCAATGGTGAACCGGTTATTATTCCTTCGCAGGATATTGTTCTTGGTCTCTATTATATGAGCAGAGAACGGGTAAACGCCACGGGTGAAGGTAAGATGTTTTCCAGCCCGGTTGAGGCAAAAATTGCTTATGATTACCAAGCTGTGCATTTACAGGCGAAGATAAAGGTGCGGATGGATGGTAAGATTGTTGAGACCACCATGGGGCGGATCTTGTTGGGAGGATTGTTGCCGGAGGTAATTCCTTTTACCGAAATCAATAAAGTGATGACCAAAAAGGCCTTGGCGCAACTCATTGATTATACTTATCGGCACGGTGGAACAAAGGAGACAGTTATTCTTGCCGATCGCCTGAAAGACATGGGCTATGAATATGCTACCCGGGCAGGAATTTCCATTTGTATCAATGATATGAAGGTTCCAACCAGCAAAGAAGACTTGATTGAAAAGGCCGAAAAGGATGTTATGGACGTTGGTCAGCAGTATTCCGATGGTCTGATTACATCCGGCGAGAAATACAATAAGGTTGTTGATATCTGGTCCAAGGTTAGTGAGGACGTTGCCAATGAGATGATGGAGGGAATTAAGGTGGATTATGTTCGCGACCGCGAAAATAATCTGATAGAAACACCAAGTTTTAACTCTATTTTTATCATGGCGGACTCCGGAGCCAGGGGGTCAAGAGATCAGATCAGGCAGCTTGCTGGGATGCGTGGTTTGATGGCAAAACCATCGGGTGCTATTATTGAAACCCCGATCAAAGCCAATTTCCGGGAAGGGCTTGGGGTGCTTGAGTATTTCATCTCGACACATGGCGCGCGAAAAGGACTGGCGGATACTGCCTTGAAGACTGCCAACTCAGGATATCTTACCAGACGGCTGGTTGATGTCGCACAGGATGCTACGATTATTGAGGCGGATTGTCAGACCCTTGATGGAATAATTGCTGAACCATTGATGGACGGTGGTGATGTCATTGTTCCGCTTGGCGATCGAATTCTTGGACGTGTGGCCTTGGAGGCCGTAGTTGATCCTTATAGCGGTGAAGTGATTGTGGCAGAAGGTGAAGAAATCACTGAGTCAAAGGTTAAAGAGATCAAGGATGCAGGAATTGACCGTGTGCATATTCGCTCAGTGCTCACCTGTCGATCGCGTCGTGGTGTTTGTGCTGCCTGTTATGGACGTGATCTTGGTCGTGGCCATATGGTGAATATCGGTGAGGCCGTTGGTATTATAGCTGCGCAGTCCATTGGTGAACCTGGAACGCAGCTAACCATGAGGACATTCCATATCGGTGGTACCGCAAGTCGTGCCATTGAGCAGGCTGAAGTCCAGACCCAACGTGGCGGTGTGGTGGTGTTTAAAAACATGCATTACGTTGAAAACAATCTGGGGGTCAAGATTGTTATGAACCGGAATGCGGAGATAAGCATTAAGGACGAGTTGGGTCGAGATCGAGAGCGCTATAAAGTAAACTACGGCGCTCAGATCTTTGTCAAGGAAGGAGAGGTTGCTGAGGCCGGAATGATTCTTGCCAAATGGGACGCCTATACTATTCCTATTGTCAGTGAGGTTGGTGGTGTCATCAAGTATGGTGATGTTATTGAGGGTATTACCATGCAGGAGAAGCTGGATGGAGTGACTGGTAAATCCAGCAAGGTCGTTGTCCATTCGACTGCTGCGGTCCAATTGAATCCACGGATCAGTGTTAAAAATGATAAAGGTAAAACCCTTAAACTGCCAAATTCGGAATCCTTTGCGCGCTACAGTCTGCCGGTGGGATCATTTATTACGGTTGATGAAGGGGCAGTTATTGAGCCGGGGGCCATTGTCGGTAAGATCCCTCGTGAATCTTCCAAGACAAAGGATATTACCGGTGGTTTGCCGCGAGTTGCAGAATTGTTTGAGGTTCGGAAATCTAAAGATCCGGCCATTATCTCTGAGATTGATGGACGGGTCAGTTTTGGCAAGGAATTGAAGGGTAAGCGGCGGGTGATTGTGACCCCTGAATATGGAGAAGCTGAGGAATACCTGCTTCCCAAGGCCAAACACACCATTGTGCATGAAGGTGATTATGTGCAGGCTGGCGAACCATTAATGGAAGGGGTCGTCCTTCCTAATGACATCTTGCGGGTTCTTGGAGTAAAAGAGCTGGCGAAATTTCTGGTGAATGAGGTACAGGAGGTTTATCGGCTGCAGGGTGTGAAGATCAACGACAAGCATATCGAAGTTATTGTCCGCCAGATGCTGAAGAGGGTGCAGATCAGCAATGCCGGGGATTCTCGCTTTATGATTGGTGAGCAAGTCGAGTGGTGGAAGTTTGAAGAAGAGCGGGAACGTCTTTTTGCTGAGGGCAAGGTGCCAGCGGTTGCTGAGCCATTATTGTTGGGTGTTACTAAAGCTTCACTGTCCACAGAAAGTTTTATTTCTGCAGCTTCATTTCAGGAGACAACCAAGGTGTTGACCAATGCTGCTATGGCTGGCAAGGTTGATGAGCTAGCTGGGTTGAAAGAAAATGTTATTATGGGCAGGTTGATTTCTGCCGGAACAGGATTGCATGGCAACTCATAGGATAAAGGGAACTATTCTACTCCGATATTCTTTTTTGTGTTGACACAGGCATGACATTGGAGTAAAAATCTCTTTTTTGTGAATCTCGTTCGTGGTGTTCATGGATGTGTGAAATGCAAGTTGTGAATGTAAATATCGTTGTCAACGAATAATAAAAGAAAGGTAATCGAACAGGAGCAGTAACAGTAATGCCAACAATTAACCAGCTCGTTCGACAGGGCAGAAAAAAATTAGTTAAGAAAACAAATACTCCAGCGTTGAAAGGTTCTCCTCAGAAGCGCGGTGTTTGTGTTCGTGTATATACTACGACTCCCAAGAAGCCAAACTCAGCGTTGCGTAAAGTGGCAAGGGTGAGGTTGACCAACGGAATTGAGGTGACTTCGTATATTCCGGGAATTGGGCATAATTTGCAGGAGCATTCGGTGGTGTTGATCAGGGGGGGGCGTGTTAAAGATCTCCCTGGTGTTCGATACCATATTGTTCGTGGTACCCTTGATACTCTTGGGGTTTCAAATAGAAAGCAAGGGCGTTCAAAATATGGTGCAAAACGGCCCAAATAATTGGTTGCTAGCAGGGTGTTTCTGCTGATGAAAGAGGATAAAGATGCCGCGTAGAAAAATAGTAGAAAAAAGACAAGTTGATCCGGATCCACGTTATAATTCCGTCTTGGTGAGTAAATTTACCAACGGGATTATGGAGCGGGGTAAGAAGAGCGTAGCTCAGCATATTTTGTATGGAGCCATGGATATTATTGCCTCTAAGGTGACTGAGAGCGATCCTTTGACCGTTTTTGAGGAAGCCATGGAGAAGGTCCGGCCTAAAGTAGAGGTTAAATCTCGACGTGTGGGTGGGGCAACTTATCAAGTTCCGATGGAAGTCAGGCAATCGAGAAGAAATGCTTTGGCAATGCGATGGATTATAAGTTATGCCAAGGCACGATCTGGGAAGTCAATGTCTGAGAAACTTGCGGCTGAGCTTATGGATGCCTTTAATAATCGGGGTGCAGCTGTGAAGAAGCGTGACGATACGCATCGTATGGCTGATGCCAACAAGGCGTTTGCTCATTATCGCTGGTAGTTTTTGTTTTGTGAGCGAGGTTGTGTGGTGTCAATGTAATAAGGTTGTGGCCGTCAAAGGTTTTTAATTGGTTTGGGGAATATTGATGGCCGTGCATGAGGATCTGTCTAATGTGCGCAATATAGGGATAATGGCCCATATTGATGCCGGGAAGACAACGACAACTGAGCGAATATTATATTATACTGGTCGATCACATAAGATTGGTGAAGTTCATGATGGCAATGCCGTTATGGATTGGATGGAGCAGGAACAGGAACGAGGGATTACGATCACCTCAGCTGCAACAACCTGTTTCTGGCGTCAATGCAAGATAAATATAATTGATACTCCTGGGCATGTTGACTTTACGGTTGAGGTAGAGCGTTGCTTAAGAGTGTTGGATGGAGTAGTTGCTGTCTTTTGTGCCGTTGGCGGGGTTGAGCCCCAGTCGGAGACGGTGTGGAGGCAGGCTGATAAGTATTCTATTCCTAGAGTAGCTTTCATTAATAAGATGGATCGTGTTGGGGCAGATTTCGATCGTAGCCTTAAGATGATAGCAGAAAGACTTGGGTCAAACCCTGTCGCTGTGCAAATTCCTGTCGGTTGTGAGACCGAATTTGAAGGAATTATTGATCTTGTTGAAGGCAAGATGATTACCTTTGATGAGGGTTCGCTTGGACAGGAAGTCAGGGAGTTAGAAATCCCTGAGAATTATAAGAAAAAATTCACGGCCGCACATATGGTGCTCCTCGAAAAGTTGGCCGACTTTGATGAGGGGATCATGGGAAAATATCTGGATAACAAACCAGTGTCACCTGAAGAGATTTATTCTGTTCTCAGGAGGGCAACACTGAGTCTTGATCTGGTTCCCGTCCTTTGTGGTAGTGCCTTTAAAAATAAAGGGATTCAGCCCTTACTGGATAGCGTTATTCGTTATCTCCCCTCTCCCTTGGATGTTCCAGCTGTGGAAGGAGTTGATGAGAGTGGTCAGGTCATTGCGCGGGTAGCAAGTGATGAGGCCCCTTTTTGTGGGCTGGTTTTTAAGTTGATGAGTGATTCGTTTGTCGAAAATCTTGCGTATTTACGGATATATTCCGGCAAAATTAAGATTGGTGATAGAGTCTATAATCCTGTCAAAAAAAAGCAGGAGAAGGTTACCAAGCTTCTTAAACTTCATGCCAATAAACGTGAAGAAGTGAAAGAAATAGGTAGCGGTGATATCGGAGCAGTGATTGGTCTTAAGTTTACGACGACTGGCGATACACTTTGTGCTACTGGGGAATATATTGTTCTTGATAGTATGGACTTCCCCAAGCCGGTTATAAGTGTTGCCATAGAGGCCAAAAGTAAGGCGGATGAAAAAAAACTTGCCGAGACATTACAGAAGTTGGCACTTGAGGATCCATCTTTTACGATAACGACCAATGAGGATACCGGGCAAACAATTATTTCAGGGATGGGAGAACTTCATCTGGAAATAATTATTGATCGTTTATTAAATGATTTTAAGGCATCTGCTAATGTGGGCAAACCACAGGTCGCTTATAAAGAGACGATTAGCACTATGAAAGAGGCGGAAGGAAAGTTTGATCAGCATACAGGTGCCAAAGGGCAGTATGGACATGTCGTTCTGCAAGTTGAGCCACTTGCGAGGGGGGCAGGTTTTGTTTTTGAATGTCAAGTGAATGAAGATCAAATTCCAAAGGTTTTTTTGAGGGCCATTGAGAAGGGAATTGTTGATAGTCTTGATTCAGGGCCTTTGATTGGATACCCTTTGACGGATGTCAAAGTAAGTCTGGTAGGCGGTTCGTATCATGATGATGATTCCACGGAGATGGCATTTGGAATTGCTGCTTCCATGGCGATACGCCGGGCAGTAGCAGAGGCGAAGCCATTGCTACTGGAGCCTGTAATGCTTGTAGAAGTTACTACGCCTGATCAATATCTTGGTGAAGTGATTAATGATCTGAATAGTAAAAGAGCCCGGTTGGGTGTGGTTGAGAACGTTAAAGACTTACAGATTTTACAAGCTCAGGTCCCTTTAGCAGAGATGTTTGGGTATTCTACTTCATTAAGGTCAGCAACTCAGGGCCGTGCTAATTACTCAATGCGGTTTTTGGAATATGATGTGGTGCCGACGATTAAGGCGGATGTGATAATAAAA
This sequence comes from Desulfocapsaceae bacterium, assembly GCA_030653035.1. GTDB lineage: Bacteria > Desulfobacterota > Desulfobulbia > Desulfobulbales > Desulfocapsaceae > UBA2270. Next base: position 15,842 of record JAUSAB010000118.1, read on the forward strand.
AAGATTAGAGGAATTTAAGCTCAACATTTTGAGGTACGACTATGGCAAAAGAAAAGTTTGATAGAAAAAAACCACATGTCAATGTGGGTACTGTGGGTCATATCGATCATGGTAAAACGACCCTGACCGCAGCAATAACCCGAGTTCTTTCGACAAAGGGTTTGGCTAAATTTACAGA
>JAUSAB010000009.1 GCA_030653035.1 Desulfocapsaceae bacterium
AGCCTCTTGCAAAATGATCTTTTCGCCCAATCTCTTCGTTATGCTCAAAATTTTATCCTCGGAATATCAACTATATGCCTGCGGTAAAATTTTTCGCATGCCTCGATTTTGGACGAAAATCTTCATTTTGCAAGAGGCTCATGGGTTACTTTGGAGCTTTATCTTTTCTGCTTCCTGTGTTCCCGTTGCGGTCAGGCACTGCGCCGTTAGGTATGTAACCATACCCAGGCTCATGCTGCCAAGGAGACAGGCGTCATGGAAGATGGCTGCTGACTTTGTCTCTTCATCGTTCATGGCGGGTTTTAGGGTTAAGAGTTGGTCCACCTCCTTGATAAGATTTTTTTCTGCCGCAAGCTCTGTCAGCAGAGCCAGAGGGAGATCAGTCTCGGTGAGCAGGGCGGCGGCGACAATGGCTGCCATGTTCCCGCCCTCTTCCTGGCAGAGTTTTTCACCAAACTCCGCCCTGGTGGTGACTAGACGATATGTTTGTTCCGTATCGATCAGGCGTTTGCGTACTGCGACCGCCAGCCGGTCCTTGAATCGGTCCCCAGCTTTGGCCCGCAGATCTGAAGGAAGCGTACCCATGCACTGCTCGGCGTAAGGGCAGTAGGAGGCGCAGCCAAAGTCGATCTTGGGGTTCAGTACTTTGTGCCCGCACTGTTTGCAGGTGCGCTGGCTGTCATCCTTGAAAAATTCCAGTACATTTCCGCAGTGGGGGCAGGGGATGTCAAAAACAGCCGCTCCGCTCCAGTATCGGTTATCCTGTCCAGGGCATTGCATGACGAGTCCTCCAGACTGAATTATGCGCTCAAGACGGCCTGTTTAAGCGCGTCGATGCCGAAACGTTCCATAAAACGGGCGGTTCGTGATTTGTTCTTGGCATTCTGTTGATACACGGCCAGACATTTCTGCAGCAGGTCGATTACCTGATCGTCGGTGAGCCCTTCAGCCACGATGTCGCCAATACGGGGATTGCTGCCGGCGTTGCCGCCAAAGACCAGGGTCCAGCCTTTTTTCGAGGCGAAGATACCGATATCCCGGACATAGGGCTCCGTGCAACACATCCGGCATCCGGCAATCGCTACTTTGACCTTGCCGGGCAGGGGTTCGGCAAAAGAGATCTGTTCAATCCGCGCGCCGAGGGCCGGGGCATCGCTGGTGCCGAATTTACACCACTTGGAGCCGGGGCAGGCCTGGACATAATGGAAGCTGTTGACGGCCACCGGCCGGGTCAGGGGTTTAAGTTCGGCCTTGAGTTTCATCTGGTCTTCCTCGTCCATGCCAAGGAGGGCCAGACGTTGGGCTCCAGTGATCTTGGTCATGGGGACGTCGTGTTTATTGATGATGGCTGCAATCTGTTCTAACTCCTGGGGAGAAAACAGTCCCATGTTCAGGCCGGGGATGATGGTGAATGTCTTTTGATTGCTGGTCATCTTCGCAAGTTGGTGAAGGTTTATCTTTATTTTTTAGTAGTCCTCAAAACCAGAATTCAGGATACCTTCGGCTTTTGGGGATATTGTTTACCAGAAGCGCCACGATCAGCATGATCAAGGCCCCGGCGCCCACAGGGATAAGGGGATAAAGGAATCCCAGATTATGGATCCGGTCGCTGCCCATAACGGCAATCAGCGCGGTTGCACCTCCCGGCGGATGCAGGGTTTTGGTGGCATGCATGGCGGCAATGGCCGTGGCTACGGCCAGAGACGAGGCCAGCCACATGTGCGGAGTTCCCAGTAATATGGAGCAGGTATCGCCAATAAAAGTGTTGGGATCGACAAAGGTGCTGGTTGTTATCCCCGTTCCCAGGAGTTTGTAGCAGGCAACGCCAATGATGGCCGAGATGATATGGCCGCCGATAAGATTCCGTGGCTGGGCCAGGGGGCTTTTGATCGCACCATAGATCAGCACTGCCGAGGCGCCAAAAGAACCGACCAACATTTCTATGTCGGTGCTGGTAAGGCAGATATTGAAATGGATATATGAAAGCGCGGAGATACCCAAAAACGCGCCAATCCATGACCACCAGATCTCGGAGACACTCACTGCCGGCGGGCTTTGGGTTATGCCCTTCATCTTGCCGAAATAGCTCTCACTTTTTTGCTTGTCTGGGTTCATAGTGGCGATCTCTTTTGGGAGAGGATTCTTTGTTGAGTGTTTTCTTGCAAAAATATTTCTAAAAAGCAGGGTACGCTGAGCTGAGCCGTACCCTGCCGGGGGAAACAATGGCCTGTGCTTATCCCAGGATTGCCTTCAAATCCGCCTCGGGAGTGGTAACCGGTTTAATGTTGAAGTTCTCCACCAATACATTCAAAACATTGGGGGTGATAAAGGCCGGCAACGAGGGTCCAAGATGGATGTTCTTGATCCCGAGGCTCAGCAGGGTGAGAAGAATAACCACCGCCTTCTGCTCGTACCAGGAAAGGATCATGGACAGGGGCAGGTCATTGACCCCGCACTCAAAGGCACCGGCCAGGGCCACCGCGATCTGGATGGCGGAGTAGGCGTCGTTGCACTGACCAATATCAAGGAGACGGGGGATGCCGCCGATATCGCCGAGCTGCTTGTCAAAGAAACGGAACTTGCCGCAGGCAAGGGTCAGCACCATGCAGTCAGCGGGGATCTGCTCGACGATCTCAGTGTAGTAATTGCGGCCGGGTTTGGCGCCGTCACAGCCACCTACCAGGAAGAAGTGGCGGATGGCCTTGGATTTCACCGCGGCAACGACCTTGTCGGCCACGCCAAGTACGGTGTTGCGGGCAAAACCTACGAGCACGGAACCCTTGTCCACGGTGTCGGTGAACCCAGGCAGGGCCAGGGCGCGGTTGATTACGGGAGTGAAGTCTTTGTCAGCCCCGATATGAGCGATATGCGGCCAGCCAACCAGGCCGGTGGTGAAGACATTGTCCTGGTACGATTCTTTTGGTTTCTGGATACAGTTGGTGGTAAAGAGAATCGCCCCTGGAAATTCAGGCATCTCTTTTTGCTGATTCTGCCAGGCGGTGCCGAAGTGGCCATAAAAATGGCTGTATTTCTTCAGCTCAGGATAGCCGTGGCAGGGCAGCATCTCGCCATGGGTGTAAATGTTGATGCCCTTATCCTTGGTCTGCTCCAGGAGCATGGCCAAGTCTTTGAGATCATGACCGGTGACAAGGATACACTTGCCGGGGATGTGGCCAAGCGGTACCGGGGTGGGGACGGGATGACCGTAGGTTCCGGTATTACCGGCGTCCAGCAGCTCCATGGCTTTGAGGTTGACCTGGCCGCATTTCATGGCCAAGGCTACCAGTTCGTTCAGTCCCTGCTCGGTGGTCAGGGTGGCCATGGCCTCATGGATGAAGGCATAGACAGAGTCATCTTCCTTGCCGAGGATGGCGGCATGGTCAGCATAGGCAGCAAGGCCGCGCAGGCCGTACATGGTGATCTGTTTCAGGGATTGCAGATCAGGGTTGGCATCGAGGGTGTTGATGTAATTCAGGGCGGCGCCTTGCTCTTCCAAGCCGGTCAGGGAATCGGCGGGGGAAAAGGTAGCTGCGGCGGCGGTGAAATCAATCTTGCCGCCGGCGGCCTTGACCTCGGCCTTGAGGGTCTCACGGAGGGCCACGGCCTTGTGGATCAGGACACCGAAACGGGCAGGGTCAAAATCAACATTGGTGAGGCAGGAAAAAATGGCCTCACAGGTGAAGCGATCAACGGCGTTGTCAACAACACCAACCTTGCGGCCGGCGTCAGCCACCAGGCAAAGCCCCTGGATGGCATGGGTGAGAAGGTCTTCCAGTCCGGCTACGTGCTCAGTCTTGCCGCAGACACCGATGGTGGTGCAGGCGATTCCTTTAGCCGTTTGTTCGCATTGATTACAGTACATGGTTTTCTCCTTTGTTGGGGTGAGTGAAAAAGTGCTTAACACAGTATATGTTACATTTTTGTCGATGTGAAATTTTTTTACGAATCAGATCATTTATGTCTGACACTCTATCGTGTATTAGCAAATGCTTCTTTGACCTAGGTCAAGGGAAGCATTTTTTTTTAATGGCATAATTTTGTCTGGAGTCTATCTTCGGATTGGAAACCAGATAGGGGTGGGATGTATAAGGCCTGATGATAAAGAAAAAGGCCGGAAGGGGAATAACAGAAAAATCTTTTATCTCGCCAGCTCGTTTCGTATTGCCTGGCCGAGCTCTTTCATGGTGTAGGGTTTTTTGATGAATCCTCTGGCCCCCAGTGTCGCCGCCTGTTCTACATCGGCACTCCTGGCGTATCCGGTGGCGATTACCGCTTTCTGGTTGGGATTGATGGCGATGATCTGTTTGTAGGTCTCCAGGCCATTCAGTCCTGGGTCCATGAGCATGTCAAGAAGGATCAGGTCCACCGGTTTTTTCTGAAGCGCCAACACCGCCTCTTCCCCTGAACCCACTGTTTCTACGAGATATCCGAACTGCTCCAGCATGCTTGATGCGATATCTCGTTGCTGAGGTTCATCGTCCACCACCAGAATTCGTTCGCCGTGACCGCGGAACGAGGCCAACTCAGATTGTGGATTTGTGGGCAGGGATTCCTGTTTCGTATCTGTAGAAACGGGAAAATAGAGGGTAAAGGTGGTGCCCTTGTCGCTGCTCTCGACGGTGATACCGCCGCAATGGTCCTGCACCGTGCTCCAGACCACGGAAAGCCCGAGACCGGTACCGCTCCTGCCCATGACCTTTCTGGTGTAGAATGGTTCAAAGATATGGTCAAGATCGGCTTGTGCGATGCCGGATCCGGTGTCGGTGACGCGCAGCATTGAGTATTCTCCCGGGTTCACCTTGATGGCAAGACCCATGGATTTGTCGACCTGGCAGGAACTGGTGGCAACGAGGATGCTGCCTGGTCCGGTAATGGCCTCGGCCGCGTTGGTGATCAGGTTCATGATGCTCTTCCTGATATGCACCGGTGAGCAGGAAATGGTATCGGAAACAGGCGAAAGCTGGGTGGTGATCACCACCTCCGGATGCAACGTCTGGAGCTTGATTCCCTCTGGGGACTGCAGATATTCGATCACCAGGGAGTTAAGACTGGCCGGTTGCCGGATGCTGGCCACCCCCCTGGCGATGGTGAGCAGATCGGCTACTACCGCTGCCGCCCGGAGGCCGGATTCGTGAATCGCCTTCACCGGCTTGCGCAGCTCACTGTCTGTGGGGAGTTGCAGGAGCAGCAGTTCCGGGTAGGCGACAATGCCGGAAAGGATATTGTTCAGGTCGTGGGCCACCCCGCCGGCCATGAGGCCAATGGCCTCCATCTTGCTGGTGCGCGCCTGCCGGTTGAGTAGATCCTGCTCAAGGGCTTGCAGCCGGTTCTTGCCGGTCTGGTCGTTGAGGGTGATGATGATGGTGTTGTCGATCAGGGTATAGGCGAAGAGGACATCTTTGATTGACCCGTCCTTGCAGACGATGCTTCGCTCTCTGAAGGTGGCGGCCTCTCCGGTGTTGATCGCACTGTGCAGTTTTTCCTGCCAGTCGAGCAGAACCTCCTTCCGTACTGCTTCATCGGGGAAGGCCTTGGCGAACCAGGTTTCAATGGTTGGTGCATCATCCAGGGTGTAGCCGTAGTTGAGCCGGAATTGCTCATTGAACAGTCTGGTCTTGCCGTCAGTGTCGACGATGATGATCGGGATGTGGGCGTTGTTGATGAAGCGGGAAAAGATCCGTTCCCGTTCCTGTAGTTTTTTCTCAGTTTCCAGTCGTTGTCGGGACTCACGGATGATGATTCGGGAGCGCAAGAGGAAGGCCGCGGCAGTCATGACCGCACAGAACAGGGCGACCCACCATCTACCGAAGACAATGATTGCCTGCAACGCCTGTCTCTCCGGGGTGGCGACCACAACGGACCAGAGGGTGCCGGGGAGTTGAACGGGAGAGTAGACCGCTTGTTTGCGGATGGTTTCGATTCGGTCGTCCTTGATTCGGTCATAGTCGTAGACGGCGACGCCCTCTTCTCCGGCCATCATCTTTTTGGCCATGGTGAGCACCGAGGGAAACCGGGCAGAGGTTTCGGTAACCGTTTTGCCGATGTGGCCGGGGACAGGACAATAGAGTTCCACCCCTGAGCCGCTGATCAACCATGCGTACCCGTCTTCCCCGAGGAGAATAGTGGCCAGATATCTTTTGGTAATGGTTTCAAAGGGAATGAGGACGGTGATGCATCCGGCGTAAATGTTATTGTCAAACACCGGATAGGCGAAGGCCACGGTCTGATAGCCCTGGGCGGCGGTAAAGACCTCACTGACTAACGGTTTATGGGTCTGGATGATTTGTTTGTTGTGCTCCTGCATGGAGACATCCTTGCCTATGACCTCCGGGTTATGCGGCATGGTATACTGGATATGTCCAGAGGCATCGATGCGCGTAATGGCGCTCAATGCCCCTTGGTTAAAGTTGTACATATCCTGTATGAGCTGCTCCCCTTGCCCGTTCAATCGAATAATGGATTTCTGTTTGGACAGATAGGTGAGAATGGATCGGTAATGGCCAAAATGCTCGTCAATCCCCTTGGCCGCCTGCCGGGCCAAAAGCAGTTGCTGGGCGTTCAGGGCGTCTATGGTATTCTGGCGAACCATCCGGTATGGGGGATAAAAGATGGCTGCACCGGCTATAAGCAGCAGGAGGTAAAGAGCGAGATGTCCGGGGTTTACAGGGAATATTTTGTTCTGCATGACGTTTGTTGCGTTCATTATGAATAATCTCCCTGTATGCTTTTCCGATACCGATCCGGGGCTGGCATAGTTTGCAATCCATGAAAACATGTTATCATGGATTGGTTCCTCTTTTGAAATATTATTTTTGCTCTCTGCTGATATTGTGTAAGTTTCAAGGATGTATATTCTGGAAAGGGGATTGGGTGCGGGGGCGCGGAGGAGTGTGGTTTTGAGACGGGAGGAAAAAATGTTTATTGAGCTGTTACGAGCCAGAAGAAGTGTTCGCCGGTTTCATGACCGGCCGGTTGAACGAGAGAAAATCGATATTCTGATTGAGGCGATGTTGCGTTCTCCCTCCTCGCGGAGCCTGAATCCGTGGGAATTTGTGGTGGTTACGGAGAAGGAGACTCTGATACGGCTTTCTCAAGCCAAACCGCATGGTGCCACATTTTTGAAGAATGCGCCGCTGGCCATTGTCGTCTGTGCCGATCCGACAAAATGTGATGTGTGGGTGGAAGATTGCTCCATTGCCTCAATTCTTCTCCATCTGGCGGCAACTGATCTCGGCCTTGGCAGTTGCTGGATCCAGATTCGTCTGCGCGAACATGATGCCCGTCAGATGGCACAGGAGTACGTGGCCGATCTCTTGGGATTGCCGGAGAGGATGGCGGTGGAGGCGATCATTGCCATTGGCTATCCGGCGGAACAGCCGACAGGGCATCCCCGCTCATCTCTTGATGATGAAAAGGTCAGCTTTGAGCAATACGGGCTGAAGGAGAGGGGGATGAACCGGTCTTGAAAGAGAAGGGCGTGTCAGATCCAGGGCAGTGGCCTGCTGTGCAGAGTGAGGCGGTGCGCCGCCATTACGAAACCCACCCCTATCCCCATTATCCGCTACTGGCCTCGGTGCGGCGGGCGGATACCTACGCCCTCAATCTTGACACGCTGTGGGGTTATACCAATGGCGGTCTGCCACCATTGCAATATCAGCGGATTCTGGTTGCCGGTTGCGGCAGCTTTTCCCCCTATCCCTTTGCCGTGGCCAATCCTGATTGCGAGATCACGGCACTTGATCTTTCCCGATCCAGCCTGCGGCGGGCCAGACTTCATTGCCTGCTGCATGGTTGTCTGAATGTGATTTCACAGGCAGGTGATCTTAATGACCCGGTCATTGCCCCAGGCCCTTTTGGGCTGATCGATGCGTATGGGGTGCTGCACCATCTTGGAGATCCCCTGGCCGGTCTCCAGGCCCTGACCGCGCGTCTGGCGCCGGGTGGAATCCTGCGGGTTATGCTGTACAGTCACGCGGCGCGCCGGGGTATCGAAGCGGCGCGGCGCGCTTTGCGGCGTCTGGGGGTGCGGGATGTGAAAGGAGTCAGGTGTTTGCGCGCCCAGCTTGCAGATTCGTCCAGGCTGGGGCAGCGTTTGCGCGAGTCTGGGGCGGACACAGCCTTTACCTCTGGTTTGGCCGATGCCTTTCTCCATCCCCAGGTCCAGACCTTCACGGTGGGCGCTTTACAGCGTCTGCTTGACGAGAGCGGCCTTGAGATCCTTCTGGCCGGCCATCCCGGAGCCCTCCTCGAACCGGCCAGTGAACTCAGCCGTTTGGCTCAGGCCGAAACGGACGGCGAGCTGGCCCACAACTTCATCCTCTATCTTGTCCGCAAAGGGCAAGGTGCCTGCCGCCTCGACGAACCGGCGAAGACCCTGCCGCGAACGAATCCTTGTCTAGCCGGGTCGCTGATGATTCCTTTTTTGCCCCTGCGTCTCCAGCCCAGATTGGGCCGCCCTCTTCCCAAGCTTGATCTTGCCGCAAGGCTGCTGCTTCGCCGATGCCTGACCGCGAATTCAGTTACGCTACTCAGTCCGGCTGAGCGAGATCTGGTCGAGAGGTTGCGGGAGGCCTTGCTGTTGGTGCTGATCAGGGATTAAAGGCCCTTGAGTCATGTGATTTCTCTGGTTCATCATCGCTCCGACGAGTAATTTACCCTAAGGTAAACCCCCGGCTTTGCCGGAGGTTGTTCACTTACGGCAAGTTATATGATGTTCTGTTTCAAATGTTGGGACACCAGTGATTCTGAGAACAATATTGCGGGGAATTGCCCCCATCGTGACGAGGGGAATCATTGTGACACCCTAAATTTTACTCATTTATACTATTTGCAATTACCGTGTCGTTCACAGGCGGGCTGGAGATTACCATTTTTTCAAGTTTATCAAGGGTGTAGGCTGTGTCTTTCCGTAAATCAATATGCTGGGGCTCAATCGTGATCTCTGAGCCTGATATGCTGGCAAAGGAGTCAAGGGTATTCTCTGCCATGTCAAAATGTTCCTTGGCGAGAAGGGCGAAGTCATTGCCATAAGCCCTGAACAGCATGGCGTCGGGATAATTCGTCTGCAATTCGATAGCGAAATCCTGGATGAGGCGATCTCCTCGTTCCCATCCCTGACGCTTATTGTACTCCAGGACATTCTGCAGATGCAGGATATGAAGGCACGGATATTCATGGGTATCCTGGTTGTTCAGCAGGAAAATTCTCAGGTACTCTTCATTGAACAGTCCGGTCAGTTGGTCATTAAAAAAATAAGCAAATCGTTTTTTTTCTATATCGGTGGTTGGTGCCTGAGTGACGGCTACAGGACGTGTTGTCTCTCCCAGTGCCTTGATGGCGGCGGTGACAACTTCCGGGTGAAACTGGATGCCGCTGAGAGATTCAAGTTCGGCCAGGGCCTCCGTGATTTGTTTTCGTGGCTTATAAATACGGTTGGTGGTCATGGCGTCAAAGGCATCGGCAACGGTCAGGATGCGGGAGAGATAGGGAATGTCATCGCCTCGTAGTCCGCCGGGATAACCCTGTCCGTCATGGCGTTCATGGTGATGAAGAATAATCTCGGCCAGGTCTTTATACATTTCAATGCTGGAAACTATTTCATAGCCGGCAGAGGCGTGGAGCTTAATCAAGTCATACTCCAGACTATTGAGTTTCCCAGGTTTGAGAAGAACTGAGTCAGGGGTGGCTATCTTGCCGATATCATGGAGGCTGGCGGCCTTATAGAGCTTTGCTGTCTCCTCGTATGGAATGCCCATTAGTCGGGCTATTTTTTGACAAAATCTGGCCACTCGTTCAGTATGGCCGGCGGTATAGGTGTCCCGTTGCTCGATTATGTCCACAAAGGTGAAGATGGTCTCTTCATAATTGGCGATGCGCTCGAAGGTCATTTTTGCTATTTCCTCTCGGTGACGAAAGGATTCAATGGCAAAACCAAGATCCCCGGCCAGTTCTTCCAGCATGGCGATCTCTTCCGGCTCAAATCCCTCTCTCAGCCAGGTATAGATCGTGAGCGCGCCAAGTGGTTCCACCGATTGACGTGCCCGCAATGGGATGGCGATGACAGACTGAAATCCTTTCATCTCGATCTGATCACGCCAGGGAGTAAAATCCCTGCCTTGGCGGGAGTCGTTGATCACAGTGTTGTCTTCCCGTATACATCTCGCTGTTGGACTATGATAAAATGGTGATTCCGGGACATTGACCGCATATGGGGGGGGGGCCAGGTATTTTTCGAAATCGTCGGAGCTATATATCTTTTGAAATTGTTCCTGATCCAGCAGGCCGATCCATGAAAAGCCATAGTGCCCATGTTGGACGAATCGTTCGCAGGACTTCTTGATCAAGTCTTCCAGGTTGGGAGAGGTGATCAGTAATTGGTTGATATCGGCCACGGTCTGCAGAATACCTCTGAGATAGATCTGATGATCGAGAAGGGAATTAATATTTTCTGTCCGCTCCACCACCTTTGTTTCCAGGGTGATGTTCAGCCGCTCCACCTCCTGTTTTTTCTTCTGGAGGATACGATTGAGGAGCAGAACGTACCAAGCGACGAAGAGAACCAGGAAGACAGCCAGACCCAGGAGGGCAAATTGCCGCCAGTAACGGGAGAGGACATCGGCGAGGGAGAACTTGCCATAATCTTTATAGGGGCCGATTTTCAGCTCAAAAAGACAGTCATGCACAGGCTGATAATTTAAGGGAATGGTCCAGCCTGCTGATTGACTGGCCAGGGCCGCCGGATGGTTGCTCTCCAAGGCCATCAAGGCACCGGCAACCAGACGGGAAAGCCTGTCTGGGGTAGTCTTGGTGGCTGCCATTGGCCATTCCGGATAGAGCGAGGTGCTGAGCAGAAAGGGAAAGTCGCCGGCCGGCTGCGGGTTCAGGGTCTTTACCTGATCCAGGCGGAGAGTACCGGTCTCAGCCATGTGCTCCAGGGTGTCGGTGCGGGCGGTGCCGGCGTCAACCGTGCCGGCAAGAACCGCCTGAACAGCACCCTCGTGGGTGCCGGCATAATGTAGAGATTGCAAGTCGATAAACGGGTCGATCTTTTGTCTGTGAAATTCTCGCCAGGCCACGATCCAGCCGCCAAAAGAAAGAGGGTCCACAGCCATAAAGGACTTGCCCTTGAGGTCGGGGAGGGTGTTGATGTCCTGGCGGTCGGCCTTGGTAAAAATCACGCCGCCAAAGGTGGTGGTCTGTTGGCCGGGGAGATTCTGGTTGATCAGGGTGGCAATCCGGCTGACCCCGTAGAATTTTTCCAGCTCCACATATAAGGCGGAGTTGGTCAGGATGAAATCGATCCGGCCCTGTTTGACTGCCTCATGGCATTCTTTGAATCCCAGGGGGATGATGACAAAATGGTAAGCGGGAAGGGCGGTGGAGAGATAGTCAGCCGTTGCTGACCATTTTTCCACGGCGATCCCTTCTCCACTTTTGGCGAGGACGCCGATGGATATGGTTTGGGGGTTGGCCCACAGCAGGTGTGGCTGGAACAGAAGCAACAACAGCAAGCAGATCGTCCGGATTGTAAGAGCCATAGGGGTTGGATCCTGAAATGTTGACGAAAAATGTTATATAGTCAACTTCTTATCAATATAGGAGAAATGTGCCATGAACTTGCTCAGCAAAATGAATGCAAGGAGCTATCTGGTTATCTGTAATCAGATTATATCCACTTGCTCATATTTATACCTCCGAAATATTCGGTTGATGGATTTTTGTTGCCGGTTGTGGCAGTTTTTTCCCCTTCTCTCTCCTTTTACCATTGCCAATCTTGACAGCCAGATCACATTTTTTGATCTTTTCTGGTCCAGCTTCCGGCGTCTAGGTGTCTGCGTGATCGGTTTTCCATCAAATCCTAACGGGGGGGCAGCGTAGGAGCGAGTCTGGCATGGATACAGCCTTTATGGCTGGTCTGGTTGATGTTGCCGGGCAGGGATTAAAAAAAGTCCCTGCCATATACAATTTCAGGAGAGCAATATGAGAATGGAGAGTGTTTACAAATGTTTTTCAATTCATCTGTCGTTTGTAAGTGGAACAGAGAATATCATTTTTTCAAGTTTGTCAAAAGAGTAGATTGTGTCTTGCAGTAAATCAATATGCTGGGACTCAACCGTTATTTCTGAGTCGGCCATGCTGGTAAAGGAATCAAATGTATTGTCTTCCATGTCGATATGTTTTCTGGTGAGAATGACAAAATCATTGCCGTAGGCCCTGAAAAGCAATGCTTCAGGGTAATGTCCCTGCAGTTCGGTTGCGAAAGCCTGAATGAAATGATTCCCTTGTTCCCATCCCTGTCGTTTATTGTATTCCAGAATATTGTTTAGATGCAGGATATGAAGGCATGTGTATTCCTGAAGATTCTGGTTGTTCTGCACGAATATCCGCAGATAATCTTCATTGTACAGTCCGGTCAGTTTGTCATTAAAGAAATAAGAAAATCGTTTTTTTTCAATATCTGTGCTTGGTGTCTGGGTGACAGCCACAGGGCTCGGTATGTCTTTGAGCGCCTTGACGGCCGCAGTGACAACTTCAGGGTGAAACTGGCTTCCACTGAGAGACTCAAGCTCAGCCAGGGCGTCCGGGATAGTTTTCCGTGCTTTATAGATACGGTTGGTGGTCATGGCATCGAAGGCGTCAGCAACAGTCAATATTCTGGAGAGAAAGGGGATGTCATTACCTTGCAATCCGTCTGGATAGCCTTGTCCATCAAAGCGTTCATGGTGATGGAGAATAATATCGGCCAAATCTCTGTAGGTATTAATATTGGTAAGCATTTCATAGCCGGCAGAGGCGTGGAGTTTGATCAGGGCGTAATCCAGGCTGTTGAGTTTGCCAGGTTTGAGAAGAATTGAATCCGGCGTGGCTATCTTGCCGATATCATGGAGGGTTGCAGCCTTGTAGAGCTTTTCTGCTTCCTGGTCTGCAACTCCCATCTCTTCGGCTATCAGTTGACAATACTTGGCCACTCGTGCGGTATGGCCCGCGGTATAAGTGTCCCGTTGCTCAATCATGTAAATAAAAGAGAGAATCGTTTCTTTATAATTGGCTGTTCGTTCGGTCATAAGTCTGACCACTTCCTCTTTGTGGCGAAAGGAGCTGATAGCAAAACCAAGATCTCCGCTAAGTTCTTCGAGCATAGCTATTTCTTCCCGTTCAAATCCTTCTTTCAGCCATGTGTAGACCGTGAGTGCGCCAAGCGGTTCCCCCGAGTCTTTGTCTCGCAGAGGGAGGGCAATGACAGATTGAAAGCCTTTGATCTCGATCTGATCTCGCCAGGGAGTAAAATCCTGCGAACCATTGTGGCGGTCGTTGATCACGGTAATGTTTTCACGGATACACTTGGCTGTTGGGCTTTGATAAAAAGGGAAATCAGGAGCATTGACGGGATATGGTGGGTCTGCCAGATATTTGTTGCTATCATCGGAACAATATATTTCCTGAATTTTTTCATTTTTCAGCAGGCCAATCCAAGAGAAGCCATAGTGTCCATGTTGGATGAATCGTTCACAAGATCTTTTGAGCAGGACATCCAGTCTGGAAGAGGAAATCAGTAATTTGTTAATATCAGCAACGGTTAACAGAATGCCCTTGAGATAGATCTGTCGTTCGAGGAGGGTGTTGATTTTTTTTGTCCGCGCGGTCACTTTAGTTTCAAGGGTGATGTTCATTCGGTCAACTTCCAGCTTTTTCTTGTGCAGGATTCGATTCAGGAGAATGCTGTACCATGCGGCGGCTATAACCATGAGGGCAGCCAAGCCCAGGATGGCCAATTGTCGCCAATAGCGTGAGAGGACATCTATGAGTGAGAACTTGCCATAGTATTTATAGGGACCGATTTTCAGGTCCACAAGACAGTCATGTACGGATTGATAATTGAGAGGGATAGTCCATCCTGCGGACTGACTGGCCAGGGAAGCTGGATGGCTGCTCTCCAAGGCCATCAAGGCACCGGCAACCAGACGGGAAAGTTTGTCTGGTGTGGTTTTGATTGCGGCTATGGGCCACTCCGGATAGAGCGCGGTGCTGAGCAGAAAGGGAAAGTCACATCCTCTCTGCGGATTAAGAAGCTTTATCTGGTCCAGGCGGATAGATCCGTTCGCCGCCATTCTTTCAAGGGTGTCGGTAGCCGCTGACCCGGCGTCTGCCATGCCTGCAAGAACGGCATTGACAACATTTTCATGAGTGCCGGCATAGCGCAGAGATGAAAAGTCGGTGAACGGATCAATGTCTTGTCGGAAAAATTCTCGCCAAGCCACGATCCAGCCACCAAAAGCAAGTGGGTCTACTGCCATAAACGACTTTCTTTTGAGGTCGGAAAGGGTGTTGATGTCCTGGCGGTCGGCTTTACAGAAAATCACACCGCCAAGAGTGGTAGTCTGTTGGCCGGGGAGATTTTGGTTGATCAGGGTGGCAATCCGGATGACCTTGTAGAGTTTTTCCAGTTCCACATAAAAGGAGGGATTGGCCAGTACAAAATCGACACGGCCTTGTTGGACTGCTTCACGAATTTCCTTATAACCTAAAGGGACAATGGTGAAATGGTAATCAGGAAGGGAAGTGGAGAGATAGTCAGCCGTTGCTGACCAGTTTTTTACGACAATATCCTCTCCTCTGTTGGCGAGAACGCCAATTGATACTGTTTGCGGGGCAGCCCACAGCAGGTGCGATTGGAGCAGGAGAAGTAAAAACAAGCAGATCGTCCGGATGGTAAGAATCATAGTCTGCCAGGAAAGATGTGAAAAGATCTAAAGAAAGTGGAGCTTAAGCATTATGTCACTTGTTATTATAATAATAACACAACACGAGAATGGATGTCTACTCTATTTGCGGGGTGGATCTTGTTGCTTGCCAGTGGGGGAATTGACTCTGTAACTAAGGCAGCACTTTTCGTGGCATTCATTGTCATGAATTTTCATCTTTATTGTTTCTGGAATTATCCACCTTGACAGTGTTACATTTGTAACATATATTAAGTTCACTATGAATGAAAGATGGATTCTCTTTTCCTGTTCAGTCCCTGCCGCCAACGCCAAGGCAAGGATGCGCATCTGGCGACGGATCTCAGCCTGCGGGGCGGTGCAATTGAAGACCGGCCTGCAGATCCTGCCGAACCGTGACGACCTGCTGGAAAGCATTACCTGGTTGATCGGCGAGGTTACCGCCCTTGGTGGGGAGGCAATCGCCATCCAGTGTTCACGGATTGAAGGGATGGAAGACGAGCAGATTGAAAAGCTCTTTCAGGGGCAGATCGACCAGGAGTTCCTGCAGATCCAAGCTGAGGCGAGGGAGCTGCTGTCGGCCGCAAGCCTTTCTGTGAACAACGACCAGGCAAAAGAGGTTTTGCCTGCCCTGCGTAAGCTGCGAAAACGATGCGAATCCCTGCAAGGCCGTGATTTTTTCCCTTCAGGGGCAGCGGTTAAGACCTTTGCCCTGCTGGATACAGCCTCGGAGAAACTGCGCCGTACAGAAACTGCACCTCGCCAGCTCGTTTCTTTTGATCGTGCCGGCTATCAAGGTCGTATCTGGGTGACCCGTGTTCGCCCCTACATCGACCGGTTGAGCAGTGCATGGCTCATCGGCCGCTTCATTGATGCCAAAGCGCAGTTCCGTTTCCTTGAGCCGGGAGAAAAGGCAATACCTGCAAAAGGGGAAATCCCCTTTGATATCGCCGGGGCTGAGTTCTCGCATCAGGGTGAGCTGATCACCTTTGAGGTGATGGCCCGTGGCTTTGATCTGCTCGATCCGGCCATCATGAAAATCAGCGAACTGGTTCGATGTATTGACATTCAGGAGGGCACAATCCTGCCCGATGATGCCGCCCTCTTGAAAAATCTCCTTGATGGCTTGATTGCCATCTCCACCAGCGACCACCAGTTGCTGGATCGCGCCCTGCTGATCTTTGATGCCCTTTATGCCGGCTATTCCCAAAAAAAGTAAGCGGTGAGCAAAATGAAGAGTGCAGCCATCATATCGGATGCAGTCGAGGCCGAAGCAGGTGTGTTCCGCAACCACTGCTACATCGGTTTTCTGACCCGCTTTTCTTATGCCCTGGCCCGTAATCCGGTGCTGCCGCTCTTTGCAGCCGCCCTTGGGGCCGGGCCGGAAGGGATCGGTCTGGCGGTCGGCATCTCGACGGTCACCGGCATCCTGTTCAAGATGCCCTCCGGGGCCATCTCCGATATTATCGGCCGTCGCCGCACCATGCTGGCCGGGCTGGTAGTATTCGGGTTGATGCCCTTTGCCTATCTGTTTATTACCCACTACAGCGCCCTGGTGGTGGTTCGCTTTCTCCACGGCCTGGCCACCGCCATCTACGGCCCGGTGGCCATGGCGGTGGTGGCCGATGTCGCCGGCCGCCGCAAGGGTGAACTGCTGAGCTGGTTCTCCTCGGTCTGTATCGCCGGGACCCTGCTGGGCGCACCCCTCGGCGGCTATGTCCTCTTTCTGCTTGGCGGCAAAGGGACTGCCAGTCTCGGCGATTTTCGCGTGGTCTTTCTGCTGAGTGGTATTGCCGGTGTTGCCGCCCTGATCCTCGGGCTTTTTACCCTGCGTAATGGCGATAAACCGGCGGCCGGCAAGGGGCTGATTGAGCGGGCTCATCTCTTTGCCCTTGGTATCCGCGAGGTTGTGGCCGACAAGCGGGTTCTTGCCACCTCAGCAATGGAGGGAATCCAGAATATGAGCATGGGGGCGCTGGAGGCCTTTCTGCCG
Source organism: Desulfocapsaceae bacterium (assembly GCA_030653035.1). Lineage (GTDB taxonomy): Bacteria > Desulfobacterota > Desulfobulbia > Desulfobulbales > Desulfocapsaceae > UBA2270. Next base: position 16,714 of record JAUSAB010000009.1, read on the forward strand.
GTCTATGCGGTCTCCGTGGCCGGGCTCAACGTCTTTGAGGCCGGGTTGCTCTGGGGCGTTCAGATCGTGGTGACCTTTATCGCCAAGCCGCTCATGGGAAAAGTATCAGATCACTGGGGGCGGCGGCCGCTAATCGTGGCCGGCATGTTTCTCTGTGCCCTGCCCATGGCGATCATTCCTCAATTGACCGGATTTGTGCCGCTGATGATTGCCGGGGCCTTCTTTGGTCTGGGCGAGGCCTTTGTCACCTCGTCATCGGCTGCCATGGTGGCCGATTACTGTCATGCCCGGCATTACGGCGCTGCCATGGGCACCTTTGGCACTATCTTTGATATCGGCCATGCCTCCGGCCCGATTGTCACCGGTCTTTTGGTGGCCTCTCTGGGTTATGGCCCGGCCTTTATCATCGTTGCCTCCCTATTAATTTTCTCAGTCCCCATGTTTCTCGCCACGGTTCGGGAAGAGCCGGAATCAAGAGATTTTTAATTCAACCCTTCACTTCCTATAGGAGAAAAACCATGCCTGATGTAGCCATTCATATCCAATCAAGTGTCAAGCGTACCGGTAAAGAATACCGCGAGGTCCATGAGTGGATCGACAATCCCCCCACTAAATATGAGCGGCACGATTTTTCCAAGGTGTTGGAGAATGCCGGGATGTTCACGGAGAAGTAAGGTGAAGAGGCGGCCCAGGAATATGTCCAGCACCTGGTTGAGGAAATGCATTGCCGTTTCAACAAAGTGCTGGGTGAGCATCAGAAGCTGACCGCTGACTGCCTCAAATATTTCGGGGCCTAAACAGTTCTCTATTGGCAAGGATTGGCGCAGGCGCTAACCTTCTGCCATGGTGACATTATGAATGAAGTACAGACGGTTTCCTTTCGTGAGGCAATCGGGGTGTGGACTAAAATCGGCTTTTTGAGTTTCGGCGGTCCGGCCGGTCAGATCGGCCTGATGCACAAGATGCTGGTGGAGGAACGGCAGTGGATCAGCAATGATCGCTTCCTGCATGCCCTGAATTATTGCAATCTCCTGCCCGGTCCCGAGGCCCAGCAGCTGGCCATCTATATCGGCTGGCTGCTCCATGGCACCAGGGGAGGGGTGGCGGCCGGGCTCCTCTTTGTCATCCCCGGCATGTTCACCATCCTGGCGCTGACGATCCTCTATGCCGGGTTTCATCAGGTTGTGGCGGTGCAGGGCTTTTTTTATGGCCTGAAACCGGCGGTGCTGGCCATCGTGGTCATGGCGGTCTTCCGGATTGCGGGTAAGTCCCTGAAGACCCCTTATCTTGTTAGTCTGGCAGGTCTTGCCTTTGTTGCCATGTTTTTCTATCATACACCCTTTCCGTTGGTGATCTTTGGCTCCGGTATCCTCGGTTATCTGGGCCTCAGTGCCTGTCCCCACTATCTGGGCGCGGCCTGCCCCCAGTGGATTCACGGCGGCAAGGCCCCTGAAGGCTCTGTCGGCAAAGAGGAGGGGATTATCGATATCCTCCTGGCCACGGATGCGGAAGGCAGGTTTGTCCCTACCCTGAAAAGAAGCCTCAAGGTGCTGGCGGTCTGGGGCGGGGTGTGGCTGGGGCCGGTGGCGCTGGTGCTTCTGCTGCTCGGGCCGGGTCATGTGTACTCGAAGATTGCCCTTTTTTTCAGCAAGATGGCGGTTGTCACCTTTGGCGGCGCCTATGCCGTGCTCGCCTACATGGCCCAGGAGGCCGTGGCCAACTATGGCTGGCTGCACTCGGGGGAAATGCTCGATGGTCTGGCGCTTGCCGAAACGACCCCCGGCCCGCTGATTCAGGTGGTGCAGTTTGTCGGTTTTCTGGCGGCGTTCCGCTCTCCGGGCGTGCTCAATCCCTATGTGGCCGGGACCCTTGGGGCGCTATTGACCGTGTGGGTGACCTTTGCCCCCTGTTTTCTGTGGATCTTTCTCGGCGCGCCCTATATCGAGAAGCTGCGCCATAATAAATTTATGAACGGGGCATTGTCCGGGATCACTGCCGCGGTGGTCGGAGTGGTGCTCAACCTGTCCATCTGGTTTGGCCTCAACGCTATGTTTGGGCGCACCGGTCAGATCAAGCTGCTCGGGGCAGCTATTCCTGTACCCGATATCCAGACGGCTGACTGGTTCGCCTTGGCGCTGGCCACGCTGTCTTATCTGGCCATGAAATATTTGAAGCTGGGGATGATCCCCGTCCTTGTTGGCTGTGCCGGTGTAGGATTTTTATGGAAAACATTCATGTAGGAGGAGAGAAAATGGAAAAAATTATTACCCCAACGGAACTTACCGCTCTGTTGCAATCAGGCAACAAGGTGACCCTGCTCGATGTCAG
>JAUSAB010000010.1 GCA_030653035.1 Desulfocapsaceae bacterium
AGCCTCTTGCAAAATGATCTTTTCGCCCAATCTCTTCGTTATGCTCAAAATTTTATCCTCGGAATATCAACTATATGCCTGCGGTAAAATTTTTCGCATGCCTCGATTTTGGACGAAAATCTTCATTTTGCAAGAGGCTCAACTGAATAATTTCTTGTTGCCTGAGACGATGTGAGTGATGACAACCTATATTACGACCCCCATTTATTATGTGAATGCCCAGCCGCATCTGGGCCATGCCTATACCACCATTGTCGCCGATACCTACAGCCGGTTTCGGAAGGTTTGCGGTGAGGATGTCCGGTTTCAGACGGGTACTGATGAGCATGGTGACAAGATCGCCGAGGCGGCGCTCAAAGAGCAGGTATCGCCCATTGAGTATGCAAACCGGATCAGCGCCTTGTATCGTGAGAGCTGGCCGTTGCTCGATATCGTTCCTGACAACTTCATCCGGACGACGGACCCGAATCATATCAAGACCGTGCAGCGAGTCCTGCAGCAGGTCTATGATCAGGGTGATATCTATTTTGGGGAATATTCAGGACTGTACTGCAAGGGGTGCGAGCGTTTTCTGACCGAAAAAGAACTGGTCGACGGCAACTGTCCTGATCACCAGCGGCCGCCGGAGAAGATCACCGAGCAGAACTATTTCTTTCGCATGTCGAAATACCAGCAGCAGTTGCTGGATCATATCCACGCCCATCCTGATTTTATTACCCCGGAGCGTTACCGCAATGAGGTCCTTTCCTTTCTCAGCGAACCCCTGGAAGATCTCTGTATCTCCCGTCCCATCTCCAGGCTGACCTGGGGTATTTCCTTACCCTTTGATCAGAATTTTGTCACCTATGTCTGGTTTGATGCCCTGATTAATTACCTCACCGGACTTGACTATCCTGATGGCAAGTTGTTTCATCAATACTGGCCGGTGGCGGAACATGTGATTGCCAAGGACATTCTCAAACCGCATGCCATCTACTGGCCGACCATGCTTCTGGCCATGGGTCTCCCTTTGTATCAGCGGCTTCATGTCCATGGCTACTGGAATGTGGGTGAGACCAAGATGTCAAAGAGTATCGGCAATGTGGTACGGCCGGCGGAACTGGTTGCCGAATACGGTGTCGATACGGTGCGCTATTTTCTCCTGCGCGAGATGTCTTTTGGTCTTGATGCCTCGTTTTCCAGCGCCGCGATCGTGACTCGCCAGAATTCAGATCTGGCCAATGATCTGGGCAATCTGTTCAGTCGCTCCCTGGCCATGCTCGAAAAATATACAGACGCCACGGTCCCGGCCCCTGGCGCGATTGAGGAGTCCGATGCGGTTTTGCGTCAGACGGCTGTGCAGATGTTGTCGCAGTATCATGAGAGTATGGGGCAATTTCAGTTTCATCGGGCCTTGCAGAGCGTCTGGGACCTGATCAGCCATGCAAATAAATATATTGTCATCAGTGAGCCCTGGGTCTTGGCCAAAGATCCGGCCCAGCAGCCGCGCCTGCACGCGGTGCTTAATAATCTGGTTGAATGTCTGCGTCTGTTGACGCTTGTGCTGCGATCGGTGATGCCCCAGACCAGTCGGAAAATGGCCGCGGGGTTGGGCTTGAGTGCGGATGATCCCTTGATTGCCAGCTTCTCACATGGCGCCCAGTGGGGCTTGAGCACGGCCGGTACCAGATTGCAGACAACAGCTGCCCTGTTTCCCCGGATGGACAAGCCTGGAAAAGAGAGTGGCGCTATTGCGCCCACCGGAACAGCTGTCCAGAAAATCTCTTCTAAGAAAGAGAAAAAGAAAGTGGCCGTTGCGGAGGTGGGGGTGATTGAATTTGCCCAGTTTCAGCAGATTGATCTGCGGGTGGCAGAGGTGATTGCTGCTGAAAGGATTGTAAAATCAGACCGGCTGCTCAAATTGACGGTCAAGGCGCCGGAGACACGAACTATTGTTGCCGGAATAGCGGAATATTACCCCCCGGAAGAGATGGTTGGACGGCAGGTCCTTATTGTGGCCAATCTGCAACCGGTCGAGATAATGGGGGTTCGGTCGCAGGGTATGGTCCTGGCGGCCAAGACCGAGGTGGCAGGGGAAAAACGTCTGGTCCTGACCGCCGTAAGCGGTTTGGTGGCTCCCGGGAGTAAAGTTGCGTAATTATACGACTATTTTAGTAATCTGCAGACGAACCATTGTTTCATAAAGAGGGGTGCGGAAAATGTTTGTGATGAATAATTTTATGATGGCCCTGGCCCAGTTGCTCGATTTTCTCCTTTCTGCGTATCTGTGGATGGTTGTCGGCAGGGCGGTCATTTCCTGGGTGAATGCCGATGCCCATAATCCTATTGTTCGATTTTTGTATGAGATCACCGAGCCGTTGCTGAGTCGTATCCGGCAGTGGCTTCCTCTGAATATGGGGGGGATGGATTTTTCGCCCATGATTCTCATTATGGTGATCATGTTTCTTCAGAGTTTTCTGGTGCCCACCCTGAAACAGATGGCCAGGGTGATTGGTTGAGGTCTGGTAGTAAATCAGTGTCATCATTTTGATGACATAACAAAATGGTCAGGAGTACAAGAGCCCTTTTGTAACTGTTTCTAATACGAGGATACGAGGAGTATTATGTCCACAACACCACAGATGATTACCCCGCAGATTATCAAGGATCAGGAATTCCAGAGTAAATTCAGAGGATATGATCCCGTTGAAGTCAAGGCCTATCTGGATCTGATTGCTGAAGAATTTTTTGACCTGCAGGAGCGTTGCCGGCTCCAGATTGAAGATCTGCAGGCCTCTCATGAGGAAAAAGAGATTATTGAACAGCAGAAGATCTCTTTTGAGGCGAGCAGCGCCGAGTCTCGAAAAATGGCAGAAGAGCTGAGGCAGGCAGGGTTGCAGATGGAGCAGAAGCTTGCGGCCCAGGCAAAAGAATTGGAAGGGTTCCGTTCCTGGATCACCAATCTTGAACGGGAGAAGAAGGGGTTGGAGGAGGCGTTGAGCGATGCTGAGGAACGGATTCGCAAGGCGGAAAAGGCCGTTGTTCAGGAAAAGGTTGAAAAAGAGGCCTTGGCACGCAAGATTGAGCTGATGGAAGAACAGCAGCGAGATGCGAAAAAAGATGAGGTTGATTTCAGGTCAACACTGGCTGCGGCCCAACAGTTTTGTGACGCGATGAAAGAGAAGAGCAAAGAGCAGGCAGGGCAGCTGCTTGATGCGACCAGGGGTGAGATAGAACAGATTCGCGCGGCGGCGCATGCTGAACTTTCTCGTCTGCCGGGAGAGATTGCGGCGTTGCAGCAGAAACGGGAAGAGGTGCGCAAGGTCCTGCGGGCGACCCTGGAGACCTATCTGCAGAATCTGGATATATTTCATGTCGCCGATGAGAACAGCCCAGAACGAGAGAACGATGATCTCTTTCAGAAAATTCAAATTCTTGAGGATGGCTCGCTTAATCCTGAAGAGCTTGCTGCACTTAATATGGATATTGGTGTTGTCTCTCATGCAGACGGAGAAAATGATCTTTTGTCTGTCTTTGGAGGTGACGAAGTAAGTGGCGACCAGGAAGATGATGAAAAAATCTGATCAACCTGACTGGTGCCAGGAGGGATAAAGAGAGCCTTATGTCTTTTTTGTCTCGCTTGGCGGATGGGAGATCACTCCTTGCCATTTACGTCCAACCCCGTTCCTCCCGTAATGGTCTGGTCTGTATTCATGACCAGGCCATCAAGCTGGCCCTGACCTCGCCACCCGTTGATGACGCGGCGAATAAAGCCCTCATCTCTTTTTTTTCTTCTTTTTTCAAGATTTCCCGTCAGCAGGTTATTCTCTATAACGGGCAACAGTCACGGCGCAAGCAGGTTATTATTGAGGGGCTGAGCGCAGAGGCGATCAGGGAGCGGATTATGGCAGAGATGCACCGCGAAGACGTTGCTTGCAAATAACCTTGGTTTTACCGGGGCGATGGCACACGAGTCTGCAAAAGGAAAGGGCCCGGTCGATCTCTTTAACGCTCCATAAACTTCTCTTTGAAAGAGGGCGCGATTATGAAAAAGTATGTGATTGGCAACTGGAAGTGCAATAAGGGGAGTGACGAGGCACATAATTGGTTTGCTGAATTTGCCAGACGGTATCGTCCGGTGGAGGGACTGCAGATCATCGTTGCTCCGTCCTTTATCTGTCTGCAATCTCTCTCGGATCATGTGAAGACCCTGGGCCTGGAAAACGTATCCCTGGCGGCCCAGGACATCTCACCTTTTCCCAAGGGTTCTTATACCGGGGCGGTGGCGGCTGATATGGTCAAGGATCTGGTAGAGTATGTGATTATCGGCCACTCGGAAAGGCGTCGCTATTTTCATGAGACTTCACAGGATGTTGCCGCCAAGATGAGCGAGGCGGTGGACGTTGGGATGATTCCAATTATCTGTGTTGATCAGCCTTATGCCAGGTCGCAGCTTCTGGCCTTAAATGAAAGTGACAGCAAGGAGATGATTATTGCCTATGGTCCGGTGGATGCCATGACGGTCAGAATTCCCGAGTCCCCGAAAAGGGCCGCGGAAACAGCGCGGCTTATCTCCCAGATCCAGCCTGGGCGACCGGTAGTTTATGGCGGCTCCCTTGAGCCCGATAACGTCAAGGATTACGTGCACGTGCCGGAGCTGGCAGGACTTTTTGTCGGTCAGGCCAGCCTGGATGTCGATTCGTTTCTTGCTATATGTGAGCAGATGGCAGGGGCGATGGCAGGCTGAATTACGAATAGAGAATTGCGAATTAAAAATTAAAACATTCGTAATTTCTAATTTTTAATTCGTAATTGTTTAACAGTTGTTATTTCCGTTTCTTTGGCCAGAGGAAGGCGGCAACAAAACCGGCAGAGTAGATACCTGCCATCACCAGTCCGATGATACCAATGGTGCCGAGGATGCCGGGGGCTCCGGAGATACGGTCAGCCAGGATCAGAATGGCGGAGCCGACGATCAGCGCCGAGATGATCATAGAGATCCCCATAAGGCGACTGGAGGAGTCCATTTTCTCGGCCAGATGATCGAGTCGTTTTATCTCCAGATTCAGAGTGAACTGGTTGTAGCGGAAGTGGTCAAGAAAGCGTTGAATCTCCTGCGGCATGTATTCGAGCAGATTGAGATAGCCGGCAAGACTTTTTTCTATCCGATTACGGATGGCTGTAAAACCATAGCGCCCAGTAACAATCTCTCGTATCTGGGGTTCAACATGGGCCAGGACATCAAATTCCGGGTCGAAGCGCTCGGCCACTCCTTCGATGGTGGTCAGGGCCTTGATCAGAAACAACAGATCGCTTGGGCAGTGAACCTGATAGCATTGGAGCATGCCAAAAAAATCTGACAGCAGTCTGGTAATATCCAGGTGTTGCAGATCGGATTCCTGAAAGTGAGTGGTGAGTTCCTGCAGGTCGGCACGGAAGTCACGCCGGTCGGTGAGCGCCGGATCGATATCGGTCAGTTCAATCGTTACCTGGCACAGTTTGTCGATATCTCCCTTGGTTACGCCGGCAACCAGATCGATTAAGTGCTCGGTGGTTTTTTTGTCCAGTTGTCCCGTCATCCCGCAATCGATGAAACAGAGTCTGTTGCCTGGCAGGAGAAAGATATTGCCGGGGTGGGGGTCGGCGTGGAAAAAACCAAAACGCAGACACTGTTTAAAGATGGCATCGGTGCCGCGGGCGACAATGGCTCTGCGCTCTTCCGCGCTTAATTGTTCCGGGGTCACAGTGGAAAGGAGCTGGCCGTGGATCTCTTCCAGGGTCAGGACATTTCTGGTAGTTGCCTGCCAATACACCTTGGGAAAGGTGACGTTGGGATCATCCTGAAAATAACGGCGCAGCCGTTCCGTAGATTGTCCCTCATGGATCAGGTTTACTTCCTTGAACAGTTCCCGGGCCAGTTCTTTGGCCACCGCGATTGGACTGTAGCCGAGGTTGGAAAAATATTGTTCTACGAACTGGGCCATGTTTTCGAGCAAGGCCATATCTTCTTCGATTACTTGGCGATTGCCGGGCCGCAGGACCTTGATCACCACCTGATTGCCATCTACCAGCCTGGCTCGATGCACCTGCGCCATGGAAGCGGCGGCCAGAGCCTCCTGTTCGATGGAGGCAAAGAGAAAGGGTAGACGGCCGGGAAACTCGTCGGCCAGGACCTTCTGGATCTCGGCAAAGGGTACTTGCGGGCAGTTGTCCTGAAGGTGTTTGAATTCTGTCGCCCATTCCGGTGGGACCAGATCAGGTCTCGTTGACAGGATCTGGCCCAGCTTGATAAAGGTTGGGCCAAGTTCCTCCAGGACCATCCGCAATCGTACCGGCCGGGAGAACGTTGTTGCTTCCTGGGTTGGGAGACCAGGTTTCTCTTCTTTCTTGATTCCGGGCAGCCAGGAATCAAAACCCATATCAACAATCACTTCTCTAAACCCGAATCTGGACAAAACCTTCAAGATCTCGGCCAGTCGCCTCGTGCTGCGGAGTGTTTGTTTAATATGAGGGACATTCATGGGACTCTCGGGTTTTTCTGTGCTTACTCGTTGAAGATGCTGAGCAGAGTGCCATCTTCGATGTCTGTTCGCAGAGCGGTCAGCCAGACTTCAATATCTTCCTGTTGCCAGTGGAAATTATAACGGTTCCATAAAAGAGCGGCTTCGGGATTTGATTTCTCGATAAGCTCCAGAATCTCCTGGCCGCTCATAGTCTCGTCGGCATGAACAATATGGCTGAGAATGTTGGCCATTTGGATGATCAGTGGGAATGCGGCATCGCCGGGAGCGGTTTCGGGGCGATGGTGGTAGCCGGCGGAGGCGCAGAGCTGTTCGGGAAAGAGCCAGCGATTGAGGAGGCGCATGCCGACAGTAGTATGGCTGATGCCAATTTTTTCCTCTTCTTCCGGGAAGAACGTGTCTTGCAGTTGTTCCGAGAGCATTTGTTCCAGGTTGTGGTTGTAGCTGTTGGGAAGGGCCATGAGTATGGCCAGTTTCCCTATATCGTGGATGAGCCCGGCGATGAAAAGTTTACTTTCTGAATAGCCGGTCGTGTGGGCAGCAATGATCTTGGCCGCCAGTCCACAGGTTAAAGAATGCAGCCAGAGGGCATCAATATCTTGTTTACTGGTATTTTTTAATCTCTGGAATGAGTTGAAAATCGCATGGGTCAGGATTATGTTGCGGATCTCTTGAAAACCGAGCACGACAATGGCCTCTTCGATGGAAGCCACTTTCCGGGGTCTGCCGAAAAAGGCGGAGTTGGCTAATTTGAGGATGGCGGTACACATGGATTGATCAGGCAGGATGGCCTGCATCAGGTCATTGGCTGAACTTTCGGGGTTGCCGGTAATCTCTATCACCCGGTTGACCGTGGCCGGCAGAGCAGGAAAGGAATCTGTCTGGTTAAGAATTGCGGTGATATGTGAATGAGACATGAATTGTACCGTTGACGTTTATCTCTGTTACTGAGTGTGACTGGAGGATTGAACAATTTTTTGTGAAACCAGTAGCCTTGTTTGCGCGAGTTGATCTTCGTCCAGGGGCAGAAGTTGCTGGTCGCCCAAGATGTCGAGTGTCAGTAACACTAAAGATGGATCCCATTGCGTTCCCGCCCCTTGCAAGAGTTGGTTCAGGATTTCTTGCGGGGTAAGACGTTTGCGGTGTGGTCGATCAGAGTTCATGGCGGCAAGCGCATCGGCCAGGCTGAATATCCTGGCGGCCAGGGGGATATCTTCTCCCTTGAGTCCCTCTGGGTAGCCACTGCCATCATAGTGTTCTCCCTGGCTGAGGAGCATCCTGCGTTCATTAGCGAAATAGTCAAAGTGTTGTGTAAGTTCTGCCAGCTTATAGGGTAAATCATTGATCAGTTTTCTGTCGTCGTGGTTGAACTTCTTCTTTTTGGCGAGCAGTTCCCGATAAAGCAGGAAACGGAAACACGTGTACAGGACAAGGGCATTGGAAAATGTCTCAAGAATGGTCTCTGGCAATCCCATACGCTCACAGAGGAGATGGATGTACTGAGAGGCCTGTTCGGCATGTTCATCCTGCTGACCGCCGTTGACATTCTGGGCCAGTATCTGGATCGAGGCGATGGAGCTGTCTTTGGTTTTTTCCAGGATCCGGTGCAGTGTGTCCTGCAACAGGGCGATGGTGTCGATTTTTCCGCTTTGTATGGCATTATGCTGGCCATAGGCGATTACACGGTTTCGCCCGTCAGATTTAGCCTGATACATGGCCTGGTCCGCCATAATAATAAACTCATCCTGATTTTTCGGGTTATGCGCCCGCAAGGTGACAATGCCAATGGACACAGTTACAGAACGGCTGTGGTGGCCACTGGTAAAAGGTTTATCGCAACATATAAGCCGCAGCTTTTCTGCCTGTTCCAAGGCTTCTGTTATGGTAGTTTCAGGGAGAAGGATGATGAAATCGCTTCCTCCAAAACGAAAGCAATGATCACCTTCCCGAGAGTTCTGGGTGAGTCGTGCCGCGAATTCATTAAGGATGGAGTCGCCAAATATCTGACCGGATATTCGATTGGTTTCATTGAAATAATCAATATCAAGGAGGAGCAGGGCTAGATCTGTGTTCAGCTCTCTAGCCTTGTGAATCTCTTTTTCGAGCACCCGATTGAGTTGTCTTCGGTTAAACAGTCCGGTCAGGCCATCACGTACTGAAAGCATATTCAGGTAATGGTTCTGTTGTTCCAGGGATTGCTGCCATTGTTGATTCTTGTTTTTTTGATCTTGTACCAGTTCTTTGCAGGAGAGTAGCTTCTGTTGCAGCTGATGGATATGGAGCAGGGTATGAATTTTGCCGAGAAGGAGAGAGGATGTCAGCGGCTGGCTGATATAATCAATATATTCTCCCTGCCCGCCGGTTTCAGGTGTTGCAAGTTCCAGTGTCGAGGGAACAATAAACAGAATGGTTGCGGCCGAAGAGAGTGGTGGGATGTCGAGGCTTTTATCTGTTGGCGACAAGGCCTCATCGACAATGAGCAGGGCGAAGACGTGTTCGTAACAAAGACTATGGATTTCGTCTACATCAGTGGCCAGAAAGATCTCGGCATTGAGGGTCGAGACTGTTTTTGCCAAGACCGAGTCCCGGTCATGGCGCTCTTCGGCTATCAGAATTTTAACAGTCATGGAAGGTGGTTGATCGGGACATGTTTGTCTGAGGGCAGATGGTTAGAGTCTTTTGGGATCGAAGTCCGGCTGCTGAGAAAAGGCTATGTCTACAAGCCCTTTCAGCTCATTCTGGATTTTTTTGGCCGGAGGGATCGGAACGAGAATCGGTAGGAACTTTTCAACGGGTCCAGGAGGTTGAAGGCGCATTTTTTGCTCCATAGTAATGGCGTTATCGGTATCAATAGCCCCAGCCATAGGACCGGAGCTGCCAGGGGTTGTGCCGTCCATGCCGCGAAGGAAAAGCATAATGCCGTTGATATCATTTTTTTGATAAAAAAGATTAATCTCTTCCTTGATGGTTGCCTGGTCTTCAGCTAGTTCCAGGATACGTTCTCGATAGTCGGCAACATGTTGTTCCAAGGAGTCGTAAATATCGAAAAATATATTTTGAAAGCGCCGTTTCCGGGTAAGACCATGGACCGGCAAATCTGCCAGCACCCGTTTTCTGATCGTCGGTGATTTGCTTATGTATTGGTCGTAAAAAAGGATCTCGCCCAGACCGGTGATCCGGAAAAGATCATTGATAAGGGCATTATCCTGTAACAGCACATAGAGACGGACAAGGTCGAATCCGATCTTGTTTTCCAGTTCCATAGCCCCAGCAATGATATTTTTTTGATACGCGTTGGTATCTTCTTCAATGATTTTGCGAAATCTAAAATAACGATCGGCAATCTCTTTCTTGACCTCAAAGGCCAGGGTTGTATTTAGATCGAGCATGAAGTCACCTATGTCTGCATAGGACTATTCTATACCAAGTAAACTCTCTTTTTGTCCACAACCAATTTAGTATAGTGCCTCCCGTTTCCAGATGCAATAATTCAGTTTTCAGTGGTCGAAGAGATCTGTTGTTTTTGTAGGAAGGAGAGGGTGAAGGAAGGCCAGCGCAGTGATCCAGATCGTTCCGAATTGTTTACAGCCGATGTGGTGTTTGGGCCTCGGCAATAAGGATGTCGGTTTCAATCTGCTGGCGGTTCAGCACGGTGAGCGGGTCAATGGCGCTATTCTGGCGATGGATTTCCAGATGCAGATGGGGGCCGGTTGTCAGGCCGGTCTGGCCAATCTGGCCAAGGGATTGTGAAGGATTGATCTGTTCTCCTTTTTTGACAAGGAGTTTGGAAAGATGGGCGTAACGGGAAGTGAGGCCGCTGCCATGATCAATCTCCACCATGAGGCCATAGCCGCCATCATTGCCTGAAAAAGTGACAACCCCGGAGGTCAGGGGCTTGACGGGAGTACCTGTTGGCTGGCTGATGTCAATCCCGTCGTGGTGCAGTGCCTCGCCTATAACCGGATGGTTGCGCATGCCGAACAGGGAGGTGATCTTCCCGCTCACTGGGGCCTGGAGCTTGGTTGGGATTGGCCGATCAGGTGTTTTTGTTGTGGTAACGATGGATTCAGGGACGAAGCTTGCCGCTGATTTAGATGCCGGTTGTGGTTGGGTGATGCTGGTGAGATCAAGTTTTTGTCCAGGAATGATAGTGTTGGGATTAGTCAGATGGTTGAGGTTCGCGACCTGTTTGACCATGTTATAGAGGTCACGTGTCGGATACTTGTGTCCAAGTTTCTTTGATTCCTTGGCCACAATCTCGGATAAGGTGTCGCCCTGTTGGATGGTATATGTTTTTGTTGGTGGCGGGCAATCTTGTGGCGCCCGGATCGTTTTGTCCTGATGCAGCCTGGTTGCCTCGGCCAAGGCAGTATGAAATTTTTGCGCAGTTTGTTTTTTTGCCGGAGTCGATGGGGCCTTGTTTTTTTCCAGGGTACTCAACGGGATGGCATTTTTCGGAACAACGATACCTCTCATGTCACGTGCCTCTTGGGTCTCTGGATGAATATTCCCTTTGCAAGCGGTTGCCTGTGCAATGATAACAACTGAGGGAACAAAAGGTGGGCCCGATACAAATATTTTTTTATTGTCATCAATATTCTATACTAATCGGTCATATTGAGCCAATCTTTATTTATTTGTTGAGCCTCTTTGGTGTCTTTTATTCGGCACGGAGCGCCTCAACCGGGTGCAGTCCGGCGGCGCGGCGGGCGGGCAAGACCCCGGCCAGCAGACCGACAAAGGCAGCCAACAGCTCAGCCGAGGCGACATAGACCCAGGAGATGTGGGCGGGCAGGGCCGGAACGATAAGGCTGAAAAGCCACGATCCACAAACTCCTATCACCAGCCCGGCCAGCCCGCCGATGGCGGCAAGGATTACCGCTTCGCCCAGAAAGAGGACGAGGATCTGGTTTCGTTCAACTCCCATGGCCCTGAGCAGGCCGATTTCCCCGGTGCGCTCATTGACGGTGATCGACATGATGGTCAGGATACCGACCCCGCCAACGAGCAGGGATATCCCGCCCAGCGCCCCCACCGCAATGGTCAGGGTGTTCAGCACTCCGCCCAGGATCTCCAGCATCTTTTCCTGGGTGGTGATGGTGAAATCTTCTTTACCATGCCGGGCCTGCAGGGCCTTTTTGACCTTCTCGGCCACGGCGCTGGAACTGCTGCCGGCGCTATGGAGCAGGTCGATCTCCATGAGACTTTCCCGGTTAAAAAGGGCCATGGCCTTGGCGGCAGGAATATAGACGGCATCGTCAAGATCAAAACCGAGCATCTGCCCTTTTGATTTCATGGAACCGATGACCCGAAACAGCTCGCCGCCGATGCGGATCCGCTCGCCTAAGGCCTGATTGTTGCCGAATAATTCCTTGCGCACCTTGCTGCCCAGCACCACAAAGGAGCGGGCCGACCGCGGCGGATCATCAGGGAGAAAGCGGCCGGCGGCCACCCCAAACTTCCAGACCCGGGCGGCAGAGGCATCCACTCCATAGATGGTGGCTCGCCGCTGGTGTGTTCCGGCCTCGATGGCGCCATTGCCCTGCACCACCGAGACGACATCAAGGATCTGGGGCAGTTGTTTGAGGCTGGCGGAATCTTCAAGGGTTAAGGGCCGGACGTTGCTGAGCAGGGCCCCGGAGACACCATGGGTGGTAATCTTGCCGGGGTTGATGGCGATCAGATTGGTGCCGAACTGGGTGAATTCGCCGAGGACAAAGTGATGCAGCCCCTCTCCCAGCGAGGTGAGCAAAACCACGGCGCCAATCCCTACTGCAATGCCCAGGGCGGTAAGAAAGCTGCGCAATCGTTGGGCGCGAATGCCGTTGAAGGTGTACCGGAAAAAATCTTGTATCTGCATTTTTTTTAAATGGCCCTTAACGCCGTGCCAAGGCGAAGGCCGGTTCGAGATCGGCCGCCCGGCGGGCCGGTAATACCCCAAAAATGATCCCGGTGATTAGGGCCACTCCCAGGGCAATGGTTGATGACCAGGGGGCAAGATGGAGCGGAAACTCAGGAAACAGAAAAGCTGCCAGCCGCATGCCGAGCAGGGCCAGGATCAGTCCGATCCCGGCCCCGATCGACGACAGGATGGTTGATTCGGTGAGAAACAGCCCCAGGATCTGTGTTCGTGACGCCCCCAGGGCCTTGAGCAGGCCAATCTCGGCCCGGCGGTTGGAGACGGCCACCAGCATGACATTCATGATCATGATCCCGGCCACCACCAGGCTGATGGCGGCAATGCCGGCCACCGACAGGGTCAGCGCCTTGAAGATCCGGTCAAAGGTGGTCAGCACCGCGTCCTGGGTAATAACCGTGATATCGTCCTCACCCTCATGGCGAACCCGAATGGTGTCGAGAATGGCCTGCCGGGTCTGTTCCATTCTCTCTGAATTGGTGGACTCCACCAGAACCCGAAACAGGGACGACCTGTTGAAAAGCGCCTGTGCTGCGGCCACCGGAATGATGACCACCTCTCCCAGATCTTCACCCAGAGAAACGCCGGGGGACAAGACCCCGATCACCCGGAAACGGCGGTCGCCGATGCGCAGCCATTGACCGATAGCGGGCTCGTTGCCAAAGAGTTCTTTCTTCCCCTTCTGGCCGATCACGCAGACGGCCTCGGCGCGCGTCGGCTCGCCCTGCGGCAGGAAGGAGCCCTGGTTCAAGGCCAAATGCCGGATCTCGTAGAGTTCGGAGGTGGAGCCCAGCACCAGCAGCTCCCGCTCCAGGTGGCCAACGGATACCAGCGCCGAACCGGCGATGATGGAAGATACCCGGCGCACTGTGCGGATACGGGTCAGGGCCATGGCATCGTCGAGGGTAAGATCGCGCGGGGTCTCGCCTAGCAGGGGCGGCGGGCCGCCGGTGGTCTCGGAGCGTCCGGGCAGGACAATGAGGAGGTTGGTGCCGAGGGTGGCAAACTGGTCGATCACATAGTGTCTGGCGCTGTCGCCAAGGGAGATGAGGACGACAACAGAACTGACCGCGATGGCCATGGCCAGCAGCATCAGCAGGGTGCGGCCGCGATTGGCTGTGGCCGCATGGAGACTGAAGGAAAGGATGTCGCGGATCTGCATGGGGTATTCCGGATGCGCAACTTTTTCATTGCCCATCATCTGTCATCCTCAATGCGGCCATCCACCATCAGGATCTGGCGCCGGGCCCGCTTGCCCAGTTCCGGGTCGTGGGTGACGATGATCAGGGTGATTTCCTGCCGGTTCAGCTCTTCGAGGATCTCCACCACTTCGATTCCGGCATTGCGGTCGAGGTTGCCGGTCGGCTCATCGGCCAGGATCACCGTGGGCTGCATGATCGTCGCCCTGGCAATCGCCACCCGCTGCCGCTGTCCGCCGGACAGTTGATCGGGGCGGTGCTGGGCCCGATTAGCAAGACCAAAGGCGGCCAGGGCCGTGGTAACTCTCTCCTGCCGTTCAGCCTGCTTCATGCCGGAGAGCATCAGGGGCAGGGCGATATTGACAAAGGCGGTCAGGCGCGGCACCAGATGGAAAAACTGGAAAACAAAACCAATCTTGTGACGGCGGATGCGGGCCTGCTCTTTTTCATCCAGTTCCGAGACCCGTGTTCCGTCCAGCTCATAGGAGCCGCTATCGGGACGATCAAGGAGGCCGAGAATATTGAGCAGAGAAGACTTGCCAGATCCCGATGGCCCCATGATGGCAATATATTCACCACCGGTAGCGGTCATGGAGACATCGCGGAGGGCATGAACCTCTTCATCGCCTACCTGAAAGACCCGTTCAATGTGCTGGAGGTTGATCATTTTTTGTCGATTTTTCCGGCGAAACTCTGGCTTGGATTCCGTCTTTGAGGTCCGGTTGATCGATGGAGAGGACGACCTGTTCGCCTGGCTGCAACCCTTCGAGGATCTCGGTTTTATCCCAGTTGCTCAGTCCGGGGCGGATGGTTCGCTCTTCCAGGCGCCCGGTTTTGGGTTGATAGACATAGAGCTTGTTTCCCGGCAGCAGGGCCTGGGTGGGAATACGTAAGGTGTCGCTTCGTGTCTCAAGGATGATCTCGACATCGGCGCTGTATCCGGCCAGCAGGTTTTGCCCTTCTTTCAGATCAGTGAATTCCACCTCCACCTCGACGGTACGGGCCTGTTTCTCAAGATCCAGGACATAGGGGGCAATCCGCCGGACCCTGGCTGCAAAACGCAGGTCAGCAAAGGCGTCCATGGTGATCCTGGCCTTGGCGTCCACCTTGACCTTGGCCGCGTCCACCTCATCAATGGGGGCAGTCACGTAAAAGCAGGAGGTGTCGAGCAGTTCGATGGTGGGAGGGGTGGGGATTCCTGGCGGTGACGGGGTGACATATTCGTTCAGCTCGCCATGGATCTCGGCGATAATACCGGCAAAAGGGGCCACCAGACGGGTTCGCTCCAGTTGGGCCGTGATGACAGCTGTTCGGGCCTGACTGGTCTCGGCTGTGGCCAGGGCCGCCTGATAGGTAAATTCCTGGGCCCGGGCCAGACTTTTGGCCTTGTCCAGGGTCTCTTCAGAGATGGCGGCAATCTGCATCAGGTGCTGGAGCCGTTTGGCCTCTCGGCTGGAGTTTTCCGCCTGCACCCGGGCCGATTCCGCCTGGGCCTGGGCCGTTTTGGCCTCACTGGCCGCCAGTTGTTTTTCAGCCACAAGGTCTTTGTTCCACAGTTCCAGCAGGAGCTGGCCCTGTTCAACCTGGTCCCCTTTCTTTACGGCCAGGATGTTGAGCTGGCCGCCGATGGCAGGAGAAAGGTGGGCCTGGCGGCAGGCCTTCAGAGTCCCGGACCGGGTATTGGCGACCACCTTTTCGAC
>JAUSAB010000018.1 GCA_030653035.1 Desulfocapsaceae bacterium
TGAAAGGGCCAGACTGGCCACAGTGGGAGCGTGTCAGAGACGGGCGCAATGATCGATATTATTGGTACCGATCGAGGTGCGCATGAACTTCTGCATGAGGAAGTTTTCCTCATTGGTGGCCCGGGCGCAACTGAATCCGGCGATGGAATCCGGGCCATACATGGCCTTGAGATCAAAGAGTTTCTTGGCCGTATAATCAAAGGCCTCATCCCAACTGGTCTCCACCAGCATCCCATTCTTGCGGATCAGCGGTTTGGTCAGCCTCTCTTTATGCTGGATAAACTCATAGCCGAATCGACCCTTGACGCATAAGGCCCCATAATTTGGCGCCTGCTCCGGATCGGCCGTGACCTCAATCACCGTGTCGCCCTTGACCCGAAGGATGATCTGACATCCCGCCCCGCAATAGGGGCAGGTACTGCGGACCTCTTTCACCGGTTCGCTGTGGAGAGGAATGATCTGCGCCTTCTTGTTCAAGGCCCCGGTGGAACAGTTATCCACACACTTGCCACAGGAGACGCAATTATCCTTAAAGCCCAGAAACAACCCAACTGGCCGGCCCTTGTCATCAAAAGACTCGGCACCAAGTTCCAGGGCATCATACTCACAGGCCCGCTCGCAACACCCACAGAAGATACATTTATTTTTATCAACAATAATGAGGGGATGCGAATAATCCATGGCATAAACGGGTTTCGTGCCCATGCCGGTCTTGTTGATGTTCAGATTGTATTCGATGGACAGATTCTTGAGATTGCAGCGATCATAGGCAGTACACCCGCAAGAAAGACACCGTTCAGCCTCATGCTGGGCCATCTTCTCGGAGAATCCCAGCTTCACCTCGTCAAAATCTTGACTACAGATCTCAGGGGGCCGGGTGGGCATCTTTTCCCGGAGTTTGATATCAATTCCGTCAAAATTCTTCAGATCAACATCATCAAAACCCTTGCCGCGGGTGAAGTTAAATCGACTATCACCCTCATCTTTCGCTGTTCCCATGACATAGGCATGGATGTTATCAGCGGCACGACGGGCAGCAACCACGGCCTGAATGACCGATCTTGGGCCAGTGACTGCGTCACCACCGGCAAAAACCCCTTCAATATTGATCTGCGAGGAACGCACATTCGCATCGATGGTCTTGTTGGGAGAAAGAACAATGGATTTTTCCAGGTCGCCGCCGCTGAACTGGTCGTCAACAGCAAGCTGCCCCAGGGATGAGACAATGGAATCAACCAACAGGGTGTTGGTCGAGCCGGCAATAGACTCAGGGTGCCTGATCCCTTTGGCATCGGGCTCACCCAACTTCATCCGGATCAATTCCAACTTCAACCGGGAACCTTGATCACCCGCGTCACAGATCTCAACAGGGGAGGCCATAAGCAGAAACTGAACCCCTTCTTTACCTGCCTCGCGGATATTACGCTGATGGGCCGGCATCTCTACCCGCGAACGAGGATAAATAACCGTCACCTCCGCCACCCCCTGACGGAGAAGGGTGCGTGCAACCTCCATGGCAATATTATTGCCGCCGACCACCGCCGCCCGCCGTCCCATATCAGGCCTTTTCCCTTTCGCTACCTGGCGCAGATATTTCATAGCCGAATAGGTGTGCGGATTGACTGCCCCAGGGATCTCCAGAGGGACATCAACACCTGCCCCGGTAGCAAGATAGATAGCGGCATAGCCCTGATCTTTCAGGGACTGCAGGGTAAAATCCTTTCCCCATCTCTGACTGAGCTTGACCGAAACGCCCAGACGCAGGATGGTATTAATCTCATAATTCAAAACATCACGAGGGATTCGATACTCCAGAAATCCATAACGCAAAGCCCCGCCCAGCATGGGTGAGGATTCGAAGATGGTCACATCGTGCCCTTTGCGCGTTAGAAAATGGGCGGCAGTCAGACCGGACGGCCCACCACCAATCACAGCGATCCGTTTTCCCGTGGGAGAATCCTTAGGGATCTCCAGATCAATCTCATGACTCATGCACCAGTCGGCCACAAAGCGCTTCAGGTGATTAATGGAAACAGGTTCATCAACGAGAATACGACGACAGCGGGTCTCACAGAAACGGGGACAGACCCGGCCCACGGAAAAGGGCAGCGGGTTGCGTTCCATGACCAGACGCAAGGCCTCTTCATACTGCCCCTTGGCCACATGGGCAATATAGCCCTGGACATTGATCTGGCCAGGACAGGTGAGGTTGCATGGGGCCTTACAATCACCAAAATGGGTCTCGGCCAGGATGGCCAGACGCTCCAGGCGATGGGCAACAACCTTTGGAGACTCCGTGGCAACAACCATACCGTCCTGGGCCAGAGCAACACAGGCACGAATCATCCCTTCCTGCCCTTCAATCTCCACCATGCACATCTGGCAGGGGGTATCTGCCGGTTTTCCCGGCACATGGCATAAGGTCGGAATATGAATGTCCGAACGTCTGGCAACCTCAAGAACGGTAAGGCCAGCCTCAGCCACAATCTCGGCACCATTAATGGTAAGTGTTACAGTCGTCATACGCGTATTCAGCGGTGAGAATTAATACTCAAGTTGTTTAGAAGCCGTTACGAAATACCTTATCTTTGTCTGACTATTTCGTGACGGCTCCTTGTGCCGTTTTCGCCATTCAGATGGACATCTGAACGTATCTACAACAGCTTGGTCTATAAAGAGAGAGTCTGCCGGGGATTAGCTAACAGTCTAAAAGACTACAGACCCTTCACCTTATTTCGATGGTTTCCATTCCTTCAGGAAGACGGGTAGATGCCCAGCCTCTCTTGGCCCAATGATAATATTCCAAGTCGGAAGCTCCTCTTCCAACTCTCCCTTGAGGGAGGCTAGATAACCGGGAATGATCAGATCGCGATGTTTCACTTTGTCCTCAATCCCGCTCTTCTTCACAAACTGGGCGATCATATCGGCACCGAATTTGCCGGCGGCCCAAGCGGTAAGGACAGAAAGGCCCTCTGTATCTTTAATAAGCAGCCAGGTCGGCACCTTGGAGCCCTCGATCTCGCCGGATACAATAAAATAAGTGAGCGAGAAGTTACAGGTAATGACCACTGGCGAATCTTCGCCGGGCCCGGTCAGCGGATAGACATCCTCGGTCACCACCATTGGCCGCTGCGGATCGGTAAAGATGTTCATCCGCTCCAGCAGCAATGGGAAGAGGATATCGCCCTGCAGATCAGAGAGGACAATGATGCCCGCATACTTGGCGATCAGAATAGAGGCAATCATTGCCTCCATCATCGGATCATCACTCATCTCGCAGGGGAAGGTCAGGGTCGGAAAGCCCAGGGGCTTGAACTTGGCCTTGACCGCCGAGCGTCTGGCCACGACATTATCTTCAAAGGCGGCGCGCAGGGTACGGGCGCCGGTATCAATGGCCAGATCCTTGAGACCAGCTGCCAGCAAGGTATTGATCACATCGACACAGTTATCCAGGTTTGTCCCCTTGACTGCCAAAGGCGCCGAACTATCCTTGGCCACCTGAGCCATGGCAGCGGCATTATCAGCAGTAGCGCCATAGAGCAGCGGAATACGGGCCCCGCAAAGCTTGGCAGCCGCAGCCAGATGGGCCGGGGTATCACTGATCAGGATGAGTGCGGCACGGGCAGAACCATCCAGCACTTTCTGTACCAGGGCGGTAAAGGAGGCCTCATCGTTTTTGCTGTCCTTGACCGCAATCAACTCAGCCTTCATGATCACGCCGACCCGCTCATACACAAGGCTATTAAAACGGTCGATCCGGCCGCTGACAGCGGCCTCGTCCATATCGGCGGTCACCAGCACGGCAATACCGGTGGGGTTGACGAATCGTTTTTCATGCCGGAACATGCAGGTCTCACCACCCGCGGTAAAGGCATTGTCACCGTTCCCCAGCTTCAAGGTCCGGATAGGCGGAGCAGAGGCCTCACCAATGGTGGCCTTCGCCTCGTCACTGACATAGGGACAGGTATCGATTTCCACCTGACCAGCCGCAACCTTCATGGCAAATGCCAGACAGGTAGGGATGCTGCACTCGCCGCAATTCTTTTTAGGCAGCATCTTGAGAATTTGAATGCCGGTTAAAGCCATGATGATATCCTCCAGTTGGATCTACAAAAAATGAGTCATAGTAAGCTGTTCAACGTAGTTCGTGCGTAACTCACTAATAAAAATTCAATAATTGGGCTTTGTATGTTCTGGGGCCAGACGCCACTCAAAGAAACAGCCGGAAAAGATTGGCTGTTTCTTTGGAGCGGCATAAGGTGCCGTAAACTCAGGCAGCAAGAAGAAGACCTTGCTGCCTGAATAACGGCACCTAAACAGCCGTCTCCATCTCCAGGGCCGGATGTCCTTTTTCCTTGAGGAATTTATAGATCTCCTCTTCGGTGGTTCCCTGCTCTTCCGTGGCAATCATGTCATACAGCTCAGGCATGCCGATATTCTTGCAGACCTCTTTGAGTTTCTCGCTGATCTCTTCCTTGAGCATCTTGGGCATCCATACCACCCGTTTGAGTCCGCCTTCAGCCTTGAACAGCTTGTTACTGGTCATATAATGCTTACTGACGCCCATAAAGCCAGGAGTCTGCATACCGCCACCGGCCATACCGGCCAGACTGGTAAACTTCATTCCCGATGGGGTCATGCCTAAGAAGTCGCGGTTGACAACCATGATCCCGTTACAGGTCGGCAGCATGGCGGCAATGGCCTCAAAGCAGCCACAGGCAGTCATCGGATTATTCATCAGCGAATAACAGCTGACCTCAGGAACCGCTCCCCGTGAGGCCTGGTTCACGAACTCATTGATACCGACATAATAGCCGTTATCAGGGTCAGTACACTCACCCTTCTCGATAGGCTGGTTAGGACCGGTGGGGTTAATCTGATAGGAGGCCTTGCCATCCAGCCAGTTATAGGCGCCGCACATGCCGATGCGCTCGGGGGTGATCACACAGACATGGCTGGGAGCGAACGATTGACACAAGGTACAGGAGTAGAACACATCCTCGGTCTCATCGGTCATGGCGCCCAGACGGAGGTCGCGCTCGGTATAGACCGAAGTGGCCAGGGCCATAACCTCTTTTACTTTATCTTCAACGGTAAAGAGCTTCACCTGGATCTTGTCAACGATAGCACCGAATTCCTGATGGAGCTTACCGTGCAGCACCTTGCCGATGTGTTTGAAGGAGAAGCCCTTTTCCACGGCCGCCTTACCAATCCGCACCCACATGATATTCCGCTGACCCATGTGCATGATGCCCTGGATATAGTTGGTCAGATGATGGAACTGGCGCTCAAGGATCGGCTCGAAGTCCGACTGCATCTGTCGCCCGGCCACTTCAACCAAAATACCCAGGGGCAGATTCTGACCCTGCTGGATGTCACAGATATCCGGGCCCTCAAGGGTAACCAGACCATCCTCCACTTCATCCATTCCTTTGGAGATCAGCACCTCAACACCTGGGGTCCGGCCACCGCCGCACTCCATGAACAGCTCATCTTTACGCACCCGCTCACCTTCAAATGCCGGGCCAAAGGCGAGAGGAATGTCGATTTTGGTGATATTCACCTTCAGGCCGCGCACCTCAATGGCCTTCTGGACGATCTCATTGTGGGGGATATTGGAGACGACATGCTCGTAGGTACAGATACCGGTAGGCAGCACCTCGGGGATATCATAATCAGAGATGGTCGGAAAGCCCCAGTTGATAGCGCCGGCGGCATTGGCATACCACTCGTCGCTGACCGGCCCGAAGGCCATGACAAAGGCAAAAGTCCGATCCTTATTGTAGAGCAGATTGCCCTTGTAATCACCAGGCTTGATCCCGCCAAAGGCCATGGCCACGCGGCAGGCAAAACCGATAGCGAAGACCGCGGTGGTATAACTCTGGCCAAAGGGCACCAGACGGGTATTCCATCCCACCTGGACATTATTTTTGACCAGCAGGTCAGGCATGGTCAACCCACCCGTCTGATCGTGCATGAAGATATAGAGATTCTTTTCCTGAAGTTCGAGGGCAATCCTGGAGGCCACTTCCTTATCGGCCGGAGTTCCCATGATTGCGGCAAACCCGGGGGCGGTGCCGTCAACAAACTCCACTCCGCGTTTCCGGAAGATAACATCGTCGGCCGCACCGAGCCAGATATTATCGGCAGTGGGGTCCTCGGTCTTGGTGTAGAAATTAGGCGTATTCAGATAGCGAATGGCCTCATACATCTCCTCGGCAAAGAAGGTGGCCATACCGGCATCGAGGGCCGGCGCCAGATAAGGCAGCCAGATATCCTCGGTGACAACGGGGGGCATCAGCGTGCGGCATTCCTGGAAGATATCCTTCATATCCCCCAGTTTTTCCACCTTCGCACCCAGCATACTGTAGATAACCGGCAGATAATAAGCAGTATTGGGAAAGGAGACCTCATGATCAGCACCATACTTCTTCAGCGCCTCCTCATAACTCTCCTCAGCCATATCTATAATTTTCCGGGCGCCACGGATGGCAGCGGAACAGATGATCTTTGACATAATCTAAACTCCCTTAATTATAAGGCTATTTCCTGAAATCAGCCCATCAGGCCATTGATCAACGCCTTGGTCATGGCCACCGCTTTGGGATGACGCATGATCAAAACCTCACCACCAGCCAGCAGCATACAACTTGCCGTCAGCGCCTCCATCATGATCCCCCGCTTCTCCTGATCGCCAATCATGGCATCAGTCGGCAGTTTGGTCTCCTTGGCCTTCCACACCTCACGACCAAGATTACAGATAATGGGCACCTGCAGTTTTTCGTCCTGTTGAATGAGAGCCGCCATGCGGATACGCTCCATGACTGAATAGGTGTACTCAATTCCGTATCCCAAGGCACCCACGGAAGGATCCATCAGCACCGTTTCAAGGGAAACACCCAGGTTCTGAAGCAGGATATTCAACTGCTTGGCCAAGTTGACGTCAATGGGCGAGGCCGCGACGATAGCATGCTGAAAGGCCATGGCGGTGGCGCCGATGGCACGATAGTTGGCATCTTCCAGAGGGGCCAGACAGACCTTCTTGTTGCCGATAACCGAGGTCAGGTCCCGCAGGGTCTCGGTATCCTTCTCATTATTACCGCAACCCCAGATGATGATCGGCACCTCAACCGCCTCGATGACCTGAGCGGCTATCTTGGCCGCATCAGCAGCAGAACGATTCATGCCGTTGGGATCTGT
The DNA here is from genome assembly GCA_030653035.1 of Desulfocapsaceae bacterium. Classification (GTDB taxonomy): domain Bacteria; phylum Desulfobacterota; class Desulfobulbia; order Desulfobulbales; family Desulfocapsaceae; genus UBA2270. Next base: position 7,201 of record JAUSAB010000018.1, read on the forward strand.
GGAGACAAGAGAAATATTGATGGCCTCGGCGCCGTACACCTTGATACACTTCTGGGCCCAGGCCACCGGATTGTCCATAACATCGGTGAAATGCCGGGCCAGGGTTTCCGGCCAGTCTTCAGGACGGGCATCAAGGACATCCATGGCAATCAGGGATTTATGGGGTTGCTTGCCTTCAAAGAGATGGAACGGCATAGAAGCAGCGCCACCAACGGTAACGGTATGATCGCCATTACCAAGGACAGTCTCCCGGATAACGCCGGTATATTTTTCCTTGTAGGATTTCTCATCGACCTTGGTGGCACGCTCGGCAAGAGTCGTTTTTTCAAGGGCCAACGCCGCCACGGCAAAATCAGCACCGGCAGATGTTGCTGCCGGCTGGGCCGCATCCTTGGCGTCTACCTCTGCCTTAACCTTGGCGGCATCGGCAGCAGCTTTCGCCTTGGCCTCTTCTTCAGCCTTGGCTTTGGCGGCATCAGACGCGGCCTTTTCTCTGGCAGCCTCTTGCGCCTTAGCCTGAGCAGCAGCCTCATGTGCTTTGGACTGGGCGGCAGCCTCTTCCAATGCCTTGGCCTGAGCCTCAGCCTTCATCTTTGCCTCGGCCGTAGCCTTGGCGGCATTAACAGCCGCTGTATCCACTTTCGGTGCCGCAGGGGCAGCCGCTGGAGCAGCAGGCGCAGGAGTTGCTGTCGCCTTTTCCGGTTCACGATTGAGAATGGCATGGACACCGGCAAAGCTGGTGATGGCCGCAAACTGCTCATCGGACAGACCATAGGCCTTTTTCAGGGCTGACAGCCCTTGATTCATGGCCTCCAAGGCCATGACACGCTCTTTTTCATTCATCTCATGCTCTCCTGCGTCATCTATTGCACCCGTCGGCACAGTTGTTCCCATCGTATTCGTATCAGCCGCAGCCACCTGAGCGCCACCTGCGCTCGGCGCCGCCGTCTGAGCCTTCATCATCAACGCTTCCGCTTCTCGGCGGGCAGCAGCAACAATCGCCTCTGCCTCCGCTCTGGCCTTGGCAAGTACTTCTTCCATATCAACAGTCTGGACCTGGATGGACTCCCGGCTCTCTTTCTTGTCCGCCACAGCCTGGGCAGCCGATACCTCCATGATCGATGGGCGCGGCAGCAGACCGGCCCGTTTCAGGATCTCCGGCACCGCGCTTTCCCATTCAATGGCCATAACATGAACACCGGCAACACCCTTGATCTCCTTGACCTGCCGGATAATATCAACACAGATGTTGATCCCTTCCTCCTGCTTGTCCTTGGCATCCTGCATCCGCTGGATCACTTCATCGGGCACATCCATGCCGGGTACGGAACTCTTCATGTACCGGGCCATGCCAACGGATTTTGGAGGGGTAACGCCGGCCAGGATATAGACCTTTTCATCCAGTCCGAGGTCACGTACCATCTCCATGAACCGGGTGAATTTCTCGACATTATAGATGATCTGGGTCTGGATAAAATCAGCGCCCGCAGCCACCTTTTTCCCTAAACGGACTGCCCGGTATTCAAAGGGATGGGCAAAAGGATTGGCGGCAGCACCCAGGAAGAGCCGAGGTTCATTGCTCTTGATCTCCTCCCCGCACTGAAACCGTTTGTCATCACGCATGGCCTTGACCATGCCCAGCATCTGGATGGAGTCCATATCAAAGACCCCTTTTGACCCAGGATGATTGCCGAATTTCTGGTGATCACCGGTCAGACAGAGCAGGTTTTTAAGACCTAAAGCCTGCGCACCAAGGATATCCGATTGCATGCCAATCCGATTCCGGTCACGACAGGTCATCTGGATCACCGGTTCAACCCCTTCATTCTGGGTAATCAGTCCCGCAGCAATGGATGACATCCGGACGATTGCCGTCTGGCAGTCGGTAATGTTCACCGCATCGACATGACCTTTCAACAGGCGCGCCTTTTCCCGCACCACCTCAGGATTGCCATTTTTAGGAGGCCCCAGTTCACCTGTTACCACAAACTCTCCCGCCTTCAACACCCTTTCAAGATTACTCCCCGATTTCATCGGACGTGCTCCTCTTCAGAAAAACTCGCTTCATTTATAGCAATTCAGTTTTAAAAAAATCGCAACAAAACCATCAAGGAGATGGCTAAGCAAAAAGGCCCAAAGACAAGGCGCGTAAATCCTGAGGAATGAGGCGTACTTTTGGGTACGCCGCAGTGACGAAGGATGTACGGCAACGAAGTATTTGGGACTTTTTGCGACGTCATCATTTCTGCCCACATCCCATTCCTGGAATCCCAGAGGTCAGATCCCGGCGCATCCCCATATCAAAAAGGACACGATCCTGTTTCTTGTTGATGCCCAAAGCCTCACGTTTCTCATCAATAGCCTTGATCATCTTGTGAGCCAATTTAATTGGGTCTTCTTCGTAATCCCAGCAGGCCCCGTACTCTTCCTTCATGCCATCAAGAAGATACTTGTTAAAGGCCTTGGCGCCGGTAACCGGCAGATTCTGGAACACGATATGGGCGCCGCTGGCCACAAAATACTGGCCAATAGCCACTGCCTTTTCACTCATCCACAAGGGGGCTGTGCCGCAGGCCGGCAGGTCGGCAATGGACTCACCCAGACCACCCTCTTTCACCATCTCGGTCAGAGCGATCAACAGTCGGCTGTTATCAACGCAGGAGCCGACATGCAGGACCGGCGGCATACCAACGGTCTCGCACACCTCAGCCAGTCCCGCCCCGCAGTATTCAGCCGCCGCCTCAGGCCGCATCAGACCTTTACGGCCCAGAGCCTGGGCCGCACAGCCAGTAGCCAGAATGAGGATATTATTCTTTAACAGCTCGACGGCAATCTTGTAGTGGACATCATCAGCGTATTTATAATGCTCGCAACCAACCAACGCCGCCACGCCCTTGATCCGGCCGTTGATAATATTATCATTAAGAGGCCGGTAGCTCTGACGGAAACGTCCGCCCAGCATATAGTTGATGGTTTCATGACTGAATCCCACCACCACATCCAACTTCTTGTCGGTAGGGATATAATAGTCGCCCCGTTTTTTAAAGTTATTGATGGCCTTGATCAGAATTTTCTTGGCCGAACCCATGGCATCTTCTTCTTCAAACTGAATATGAATGGCATCAGGCATCTTGGCCCGATAATTGGTAGTGATAATGTCAGTATGTTTGCCTTTGACGATCTGGGCCACGGATGGCATGACACACTGAACATCAACCACCATGGCCTCAACCGCGCCGGTGGCCAGCACCATCTCCTGCTGGATAAAACTGCCGGCCACGGGAATCCCGCGACGCATGAGGATCTCATTGCCGGTACAACAGACCCCGGCCAGATTGAGCCCCTTGGCCCCCACCTTTTTGACCAGGGCCAGGATCTCCGGATCTTCGGCGGCCAGACAGAGCGACTCGGCCAGCAACGGCTCATGACCATGGACGGTAACATTGACATGATCACCCTTCAACACGCCAAGATCGACAATAGCACGCCGCGGCACCGGGGTGCCGAACATGATATCCGTCAGCTCCGTGGAAAGCATGGACGCGCCCCAGCCATCAGCGAGGGCACACCGGGAACCCTGGAGCATGATGTTGCGGAATTCCTGATCAACGCCCATATGGGTCCGATGCATGGTCTCCACCACCTCACGGTCAATGCCGCGCGGCTCAACACCCAGTTTTTTCCAGATCGCCTGTTGTTTTTTCGGTGCCCGCTTGATCATGGTGAGCAGACCATCCTGCTGACCAAACTCAGCCAGGGCCTTGTTGCCGAGTTCAAGGGCGATCTCATTCTTGTCTCGTCCCTCGGTGGCGATACCGAAAATCTCGGCCAGGACATGCAGCTTCTGCACATCCTTGATCTCGTGCGGTGTTTCCCCCTTGGCGGTGGCGATAAAGCCGCGCACCATCTCCCGGGCATGATCGGTATGGGCAGCAGTTCCTGCCGCGATAATGCGGGCAAAATTCCTGGCGGCCACGGTATCAGCCGTAGCCCCGCAGACACCCACCATCGAGTCAACACCATCAATAATCTGACACGGCCCCATATTGCAGACCTTACAGCAGGTGCCGCTGGAACCGAAAAGGCAGGATGACATGCCTCGGCTTTCAATGCGGTCATAGGCCGTGCGTACCTGCTTGGCCAGGTCCTGATTCAACAGATCCTTGGTCGATGCGCCGGTGATCATGTCACAGGAGCTGCATCCGCTTCTCTCATCACTCATCGTGTTTCCTCCAGAATAAATCGTATCGGAACGATAACTCGCTAACTCGTATTGTAATTTTCTGTATCAGATCAGCTTTGCAGCAATCTTGGCCGCCTGCACCGTGTTCTTCATCAGCATTGTGATCGTCATGGGGCCGACACCACCCGGCACCGGAGTGATACAGGATGCCTTCTCTTTTACCGACTCAAAATCAACGTCCCCGGCAAGGATTGCCTTACCGGCCTCAGTCATACCGATACGATTGACACCGACATCGATGATAGCAACCCCCTCTTTCACCATATCAGCCGTCACCATCTTGGGCACGCCGACTGCGGCAATCAGAATATCGGCACGGCGGCAATGGGCCGCCATATCCTTGGTGCGGGTATGACAAAGAGTGACCGTGGCATTGCCGCCGGCACGTTTCTGCAGCATCAGGTTGGCAATGGGTTTGCCCACGATGTTACTCCGACCGATCACCACCACCTCAGCACCACTGGTCTGCACCCCGCTGCGCACAAGCAGCTCAAGAATTCCATGGGGAGTACAGGGCAGAAAACACTGCTCGCCCAGCACCATTTTGCCGACATTCACCGGATGAAAACCATCCACATCTTTGTCAGGATTGATGGCATAGAGGACATTGGCCTCGTTGATATGCTTGGGCAGAGGAAGCTGCACCAGAATCCCGTGGATCTTGGCATCCTTATTATATTTATCCACCAGTGTCAGCAGATCCGCCTCAGTGGTGTCCGCAGCCAGTGTGACCTGCTCGGAATGGATGCCGAGGGCATGGGCAGTCTTGTTTTTGGCCGCCACATAGGACTGAGAGGCAGGATCTTCGCCCACCAGAATCGTGACAAGGCCGGGGGTAATCCCATGTTTTTCCACCAGCTCGGTAACCTCAACCTTCAACTCTTCACGAATTGCCTTCGCCACTTCGGTACCGCTTATGATCTTTGCACTCATCTCAATTCCTCATTCCTGAAAAAACACACTATTATTAAATATCGTTAGGGTATTTACGTAACTTTCTGCTGCCCGCTCGCAAGGAAAGACCTGCGAGCTTTCAGTCAATTTTCAATTGTTCTTTTCTGACGCGCGCCCGCGGTAGATATCCTGAGAAGCAACATCACACTGAACCTGTGCTGATTAGAAAAGCATTAAAACCTAACTGGTTTTTTCTTTTTTTTCAAGCAACTATTCATTTCTTTTTTATTATTTATCAATTTTTTTGAATCTAATATATAATCACCCTCATTTTCTCCTTGAAGGTCGGCAACAAAACAACGATAATCCAATCTATACATCATCTTCAGCCACCTTTTATTTTTCGTGCCACAAAAATTCTCTACCATTCCAACCACAAGCCATGATCCATGCAAAAATAGCCAATAAAACCGTCCTGCTCCTCTTTGTTCTGGGTATCTCCGCCATTTTCCTGTCCATGATACATCAGTTCCTCATGACTATTTTTATGGCTGCCCTTTTTTCAGCGCTGCTCAGCCCCCTCTATCACCGAATTCTTCTCTTTCTGAAAGGCCGGGAAAACGCGGCCTCCCTGCTGACCATCCTTATTATTGTTTGCCTTATCCTTCTGCCTCTTGCCGCCCTTATTGGTATTGTGGTGACTCAGGCCATCCACGTCAGCGAATCAATTACCCCCTGGATCCAGAAATTTATCGAACAACCCACCATTGCCTCTGATTTCCTGCTCAAGATACCCCACTACGACAAGATCCTTCCCCATCGAGACATGATCCTCCAGAAATTAGGCGGCCTGGTGGGCAGCACCTCAACCCTGCTCATCAATTCGCTCTCGTCAATTACCAAGGTGACGTTAAACGCGGCCATCATGTCCATCATCATGCTCTACACCATGTTTTATTTTCTCGTTGACGGCAAAAAACTGCTGTACAAGATCCTCTATTACATCCCCCTTGAAAACAAAGACGAGCAGCAACTGCTGGAACGCTTCACCTCGGTGACGCGGGCCACCATCAAGGGCACACTCATCATCGGCATTATCCAGGGCACCCTGTGCGGCACAGGATTCGCGATTGCCGGTATTCCCAGCCCGGTGTTCTGGGGCTGTCTCATGGCGGTTGCGTCCATCATTCCCAGTGTCGGGACGGCCATTGTCTGGGGTCCGGCCCTCCTGATCCTGCTCCTCAACAAAGACATTGGAAGTGCCATCACAGTCGGCATCTTCTGCGGACTGATCGCCGGCAACGCCGACAACCTTCTCCGTCCGCGCCTGGTGGGAAAAGATACCGAGATGCATGATCTGTTCATCCTCTTTTCCACCTTTGGCGGCATCACCATGTTCGGCATCATCGGCATTATCGTGGGACCGATCATCGCCGCCCTCTTTGTCTCTATCTGGGAGATCTACGGTGAATCTTTCAAGGAATTTCTGCCCGCGGTCTCCTTCGGAATAACAATAGATGAGCCGCCAGCACACCCTGAAGAAAAATCCGGCAATCCATCTGATGCGACCTCAGACCAGGAGGAATAATTACAAATTGCTTTCCCCCTGACAAATGCTTAGTTTAAAAGATAATATCTTGACACTGAACACTGATTGTCCTTATTTACTTGACAAAGAAACACAAAAACAGATAGCTCAATTACAATGAGCTAAAGAGAGGCACTGACGTTCCGCCCCGCCCGAAGGAAATGAGGCCCCTTGCCCTCCTCGGGACAGAGATTCACGAACCCAATTCGCACTGGATAATATTTATGAAGTCGTTTCATTGGAATCATAAAGGTTTTACCCTGGCCGAGATGGCTATTGTCGTGCTCCTTGGAGGCATTATGCTGACCATGGGGATCAAGGTGCTCACCGTCACCATGCAGAACACCGCCATTACTGAAACCAAGGCCAGACAGGAACGGATCAGAACGGCGCTGATCGGATTTCTGCGGACGAATGAAAGGTTACCGTGTCCGGATATTGCCGCCACACCGACAGGAACCGCGCCAGGGGCTTGCAATGCCAATCCCGCCCAAGGCTATGGCGTAGTGCCCTGGACGACACTTGGCATATCACAGAACGACGCACTGGATGGATGGGGAAACTTCTTCACTTATAGAGTTGCCAACAGACGACCTGCCGCTGTCGTCAAAGACTGGACAACAACACCCGCCTCCACCACCACCTCTTACACCATCGGTGAGCTGTCTCATCCGTCAACCGCCCTGACCATCAATGAGCTCAACGCTGCTGGTGCGGCGCTGACTTCGACCACAACCCAGGCCGTTGTAATCATCTTCTCCCATGGCAAAAATGGTTTTGGCGCCAAAACCACCAAGGGCACCAATATAGCCCCTCCCCCTGCTGCCAATGCGGGAGAGACAACAAATAATACGGCAACTACTGCCACTTTTGTCAAACGGCCCTACACCGATTCGTCCACCGCCTTCAACGGCCCATTTGACGATATAGTAGATTTCATGACCCCGCAGGATCTTTTGCAACCGCTGATTAATGATGGAACGCAGCCAGACACAGCAGAGAGCGAGACAAGGATCAAACAGGAACGGATCAAGACCGTGTTGCTCGGGTTTCTGCGAACAAACGGCAGACTGCCGTGCCCGGATATTACTGCCATCCCAACAGGAACCGCACCAGTGACGTGCACCGCCACTGCCGCTGCGGGCTACGGAGTAATACCCTGGGTAACGCTTGGCATATCACGAAACGACGTCCTGGATGGATGGGGGAACTACTTCACCTATAAAGTAGCCAACAGACGACCTGCTGCGGTCATTAAAGACTGGACAACAACACCCGCCTCCACCACCACCTCTTACACCATCGGTGAGCTTTCCCATCCGTCAACCGCGTTCACCATCAATGAGCTCAACACGGCTGGAACAGCATTCAAAGTACCACCCCTTACGACCCAGGCAGTTGTAATTATCCTCTCCCAAGGTAAAAATGGTTTTGGTTCAATCAACGCATCAGGAACTACCAACGCCGCTCCGCCTGCTACCAATGCGGGGGAGGTAACAAATAATACGGCAGCGACGACTACTTTTGTCAGACGTCCCTACACCGAGTTAGCCACCGCCTTCTACGGCCCATTTGACGACATAGTTGAATTCATGATCCCGCAGGATCTATTGCAACCGCTGATTAACGATGGGACTCAACCAGGAACAGCTGAGAGCGAAACAAGGACCAGACAGGAACGGATCAAGACTGCGCTGGTCGGGTTTCTGCGAACAAATGGAAGGCTGCCGTGCCCGGATCGAGCCGCCGTTCCGACAGGAACCGCACCGGCGGCTTGCAATGCCAATGCCGCCCAAGGCTACGGCGTAGTTCCCTGGACGACACTTGGCATATCTCGAAACGACGTTCTCGATGGCTGGGGAAACTTCTTCACCTATAAAGTGGCAAACAGACAACCCGGTGCGATCATGAAAGATTGGACCACAAGAACCACACCACGCTCTTTTACCATTAACGAGCTGACCACCTCCACAGCTGCACTCACCATCAATGAACTCAATGCTGCCGGCACAGCGCTCGTTCCGACCACAACCCAGGCCGTCGCAATTATCCTCTCCCAAGGCAAAAATGGTTTTGGTTCAATCAACGCATCAGGAACTACCAACGCCAATCCGCCTGCTGCCAATGCGGGGGAGGTGACAAATAACACGGCAGCGACAACTACTTTTGTCAGACGTCCCTACACCGAGTTAGCCACCGCCTTCAACGGCCCCTTCGACGACATAGTAGAGTTCATGACTCCGAAAGATGTGTTACAGCCGCTTATCAACGAAGGGTCACTCTATGACTGTAAGCACTATTGCGCTACCCCTGCCGCTGGATGCAGCGCAACAAACATACCTGTCGGCACCGCAACCGCCACTTGTCCATGAGAACAACAATGAGAAACAATAACGGATTCACTCTGGTTGAAATCTCCATGGTACTGGTTATTATCGGTATCATCCTGACAGGTATTCTGAAAGGAAGCAGCATCATCAGAACCGTCCAGGTGAATGACGCCATCACCATTGTCGAGGATATCAGATCCGCCACAGCGATCTTCAAAGACCGCTATCATTACCTCCCCGGCGACTGGCCATACACAGCAGGCGAAATCTCCAATGTTTCAGCAGGCGGGAATGGAAACGGTGCTATAAACGCTGCAGAATCTGCAAATGTATTCGGGGCAGGCGGACAAAACCATCTATTCAATGCCGGACTTATCAAATCACCCACTGTGAGCACCTGGTTCGGCGGCGTTACTGTATCAGTCAGATCCGCTGCAACATCTGGCGTGACTGCCGCCTTTGCAACCCTTCCCAACGTCATCAACATCATTCAGTTTGCCGGTCTTCCTTGCGATGTAGCCATGGAGATGGACACCAAGCTGGATGATGGGAATCTGGCCACTGGGAACGGCAGGGCAAGCGTGGCAACCTGTATTTCCGGTGGGGCAAACGATCCAGTGCCATTTTATGCCGTACCTTTGCAATAAAGACTGCAGAAACAATTTCTAATGATTACTTTTTTTCTCATAGCGGGCTCTGCTCCAGCTTCCAGGTATATTCCAAACATCAAATTGGCGAAAGCACCAAAACATTCATGGCTGACCTTACCGTAACCCATACCGCCGCCTACGGCGTTCAGGCTTACGCCTTGGCTTTGACCAACCGCCAGGGACAAGGGCAAGCTGTACCCTCAGACCCAACCTCTCCTGTCCCAGCCGTCGAGCAATCAGAAGATCAAGTCTCTTTGTCTAGAAAAGGGAAAGAACTCAGCGCCAACCAGGGAGCATCCGGAACCCCTGGACAAGAAAACAAAAAGTCAGCAGACACTCAGCCGGCAACAAAAGGAAGCACCTTGCAACCCCTGAGTGAGGCCGAGCTCCGCCAGATCCAGGAACTCAAAAGCAGGGACACGGAGGTGCGCGCCCATGAGCAGGCACACCTGTCTGCCGCCGGACAATATGCTACCGGCAGCCCCTCCTATTCCTATCAGACAGGGGCCGATGGCAGACAATACGCAGTCGGCGGCAGTGTTCCGATTGACACCGGAAAAGAGTCGACGCCCGAGGCCACAATCATCAAGATGCGTACGGTAAAACGGGCAGCCCTGGCCCCGGCCAACCCATCACCTGCAGATAGGCAGATTGCAAGCAATGCCAGCATGCAAGAGTTGCAGGCCATCCAGGAAGAAATGCAGGCAACGCAACAGACAGGAAACAAGAATACCCCTCCGGTACCTGCAGACGGGAAAAAGAACGAGTCCCCTGAAAACCCCGGTAAAAACACTATACAAAACATCCCCGATTCGTTATCAAGCATCAAGAAGCCATCAGACGCCACACGCACTATGATGAGCGTGGCTTACAAGGCCATGGCCTCTTTGGCCTGATACTTACAGGATGAAGACTCACAAACTCTAACGTAACAAAACCATGCAAGAAGATCGTTTCAACCAGGACTTTTTCCAGTTCCTGCAAGAGTCGCCCACCCCTTTTCACGCAGTTTCATTCATGGCCGGGAAATTACGGGACACTGGCTTTCAGCAGCTTTCCGAGACCGAACCCTGGACGCTTGCACCCGGCGACTCTTACTTCATCACCAGAGACAATGGAGCAATCGCCGCCTTCACCCTGGCCGCAAACGATTACCAGCATCAAAGCTTCAAACTCATCGGGGCCCATACGGACAGCCCGGCTCTGCAGATAAAGCCCTTGGCCGGCAAGGCATCGCACTCCTTGTTTCAACTTGGGGTCGAAGTCTACGGAGGGCCGCTTCTGGCCACCTGGTTTGACCGCGATCTCTCCATTGCCGGACGGTTGGTCTGCGCAACCACAGAGGGCATCCTCACTACCCTGCTTATTGACTTCAAACGGCCGATAGCGAGCATCCCCAGTCTCGCCATCCACCTTAACCGCGAGGCCAATAATGGCCACGCGATTAACAAACAAAATGAACTGGTACCCATTGTCTCCCAGATAACAGGGGGGGATTCACTAAACTTTTCCTCAATTCTTGCCGAACAGATCAACAAAGAATACCCGGATACAAAGGTTGCAACCATCATGGGTTTTGACCTTTTTTGCTATGACTGCCAGCCCCCCTCTTTTCTTGGGCTGGGCACTGAATTTATCACCGGCAGCCGCCTTGACAACCTGCTGAGTTGTTTTGTTGGTTACACTGCCATGATCGAGGCTATGAACGAGGAAAAAACAAATAGCAACCGCCTGCTGATCTGCAATAATCATGAGGAAATCGGCTCTGTTACGACTGCGGGCGCGCAAGGATCATTTCTCCATTCAATACTGGAACGCATCATGCCGGATTCAATCAACCGACATCGCACCCTGCGTGAATCCTTTTTTATCTCCATGGACAATGCCCATGGCGTCCACCCCAATTTTAGCGACAAGTCAGACCCGGAGCATATGCCTCTGCTCAATCATGGCCCTGTTATTAAGACCAATGCCAATCAACGCTACGCCACCACCGGCGTGAGCTCGGCCATCTACAAGACAATCGCTGCCGAGGCCGGGGTTTCCACCCAGGATTTTGTCATGCGCAGCGATATGGCCTGCGGCAGCACTATTGGCCCCCATACCGCAGCCATCTTGGGAATCCCGACGGTGGACGTTGGCGCCCCGACACTTGCCATGCACTCCATCCGGGAGATGACCGGCAGCCACGATCCTTTCCTGTTGTACAAGACGATCAACCGGTTTCTTACCCGCGACCGCCTGCCGAGAATCGAAGGATAAACAACCATGAAACAAACCTTAAAAAAAGGCCTCATCCTGCTCTGTGCCTGCATCTTTCTGCTTCTGCCAGCTACCGGGCGCTGTCAGCTCGAAAACGCGCTCAGTAAATACAAGGACGTCAACCTCTCCACCGAACGCCTCAATAAAATCGGGCGCTACCACGGACTGATCGAATACTTTGCCGGATTCACCTTTTTTCAGCCACGACACAAGGTCAGCCCTGATTTCATTCGCGCCCTGATTCTGGCGGAATCTGACGCCAACCCCATGGCCATCTCCCGCAAGAATGCCATCGGCTTGGGCCAGATCATCGCCAGTACCGGCATCGAGGCCGGGGTCGAGCTCTCCAAGGGCACCGTCGATTTTCACAATGTCAGCCGCGCCAGACTGAGCAAGCTGAGCGAACAGGACCTGTTTGATCCGGAAGTCAATATTCTGCTCACCTGCTACCTGATCGCCAAGTACAATTATAAATTCAACGGCCAGCTCGCCTTGGTGCTCTCAGCCTGGAATGCCGGAGAAAATATCAAAGAGTTGAAACAAGGCCAATACGCCCCCTACCAGGAAACCCATGAGCTCATCGGCAAGGTCAACGGCTACTACCTCTGCCTGCTCCAAAAGAAAAAGACACGGCTCGCCTATAGAAGAGGCTAAGGGCCAACCCTCGAATCAGACATATATCATCTCCACCTCCCCAACAAAACAACACCTTCCTATGCCAACCGACGAACACCATTTTTCCCTTCTTCTGCATACGATACGTTCCCTGCTTGGACCGGACGGCTGCCCTTGGGATCAGAAACAAACCATCCTCAGCCTGAAAAAATATTTTATCGAAGAATTTGCTGAGATTATCGCCGCCATCGACAACAATGATCCCGACAATCTCTGTGAGGAACTTGGCGACATGCTGTTTCTGGTGATTCTCATGGCTGAGATCAATAAAAAAAATGACAACTTTACCCTCCAGGACATTCTCAAAAACATCAATGAAAAGATGATCCGGCGCCACCCCCACGTTTTTGCAGACGGAGAAAAAGGGACCGTCGAAGAGCTTGAAAAACAATGGCGGGCCATCAAATCTCAGGAAAAAGAGAAAAAAACAAATTGACACGGCTTGAGAGCCGATGTATTTATACTTATTTTTCTACTTAAAAGCCGTTACGAAATAACTATATTTTTTTATACCATTTCGTTAGGGCTTCTTATGCCGTTCTTACCGTTTAAATTTTACGGTTATTTTATTGCAACGGCTTGGTATTGAATCAATGTAAGATTTTTTTCATGATTCAACATCACCCTGTCCGGCAATGGTGTCTGACAGGCACCTCTTCGCTCTCTATCCTTATTGATGAGAGCCGAAAATCAGGGATACACATATCCCGACAATCATGGGTCCACGAGGAGGAACACATGCGCAGGTACGAAACGATCTATATTCTTCGACCAAACCTTAGCGAAGAAGAGATCAACACAATTATTGACAATACGAATGCCATCATTCTCAGCGAAGGCGGCACTATCATTCATCTTGACCGCTGGGGCCTGCGCAAGCTCGCCTACCCAATCAAAAAAGAGAGCCAAGGCACTTATGTTTTGTGTGATTACGCAACTGAACCAGCCGCAGTATTGGAATTAGAGCGGAAATTCAGGATTGACGACTCTGTCCTCAAATATATGACCGTCAAACTTGCTGACAATATCACTGCCGAAAAGATCGAACAGGCCAAGGTGGACATAGCGACACGGAAGGCCGCGAAAGAATCTGGTGAATCTGAAGAGACTGAAGACTTCGACATTGAAGACATAACCCATTCTGACGAATAAAACCTCTCACATCTATAATTAACTACCTATACAGGATACTCAAATGCCTCCCGTAAAACGCGTTTTTGCACGAAAAAAGGTCTGCAGGTTTTGCACAACCGATCAGGAAACGATCATCAACTATAAAGACTTGAAAACAATTCGTTATTTTATTTCAGAGCGGGGAAAAATCATGCCTCGCCGCATCTCTGGAACCTGTGCCACCCACCAGCGCCAGTTATGTGAAGCCATAAAGAAAGCACGCCAGATCGCGCTGATACCATATTCTGGTATCATAGCAAAATAAGAAGGCTGACGGCGCATCAAAAGACACCTTGTGACAGTGAACCCGGAAGTCAAAGCCCCTGACACAATGGAGATATTCAGACATATCTTCATTGTGGCAGGAGCTTTCTTGTTACCCGGTCTGCATATCACTGTTTTTGGTCTGTTTTATGGGCTTGTGCCATTGCTGGTTTTTTATTATCTCTGCAGATATGGCAGAAACACGGGCGGCAAGTATATTTTATACGGAGCGTTTGTCGCCCTGTTCGCAGGAGCGTTCCTGCAGATAACAAGCCAGATCCTGCTGGCTATGACCTTGGTTCCGACTGGGTATATTTTGGCTAGTTCGGTTATTCATGAGGAATCGCCGCCGCTGGCCGGAATTAAAGGATTTGCTGTTTTAAGCATTTCATGGTTGCTCGTGTCCGTAATGGTTGCCGTCACCGAAGGAAGCCATCCTTATTCCATGCTCCTGCTGTCAACCAACCAGGGAATGGATGAAGCGCTGAAACTGTATCAGGAAAATGAGAAACCTTCGCCTGAGTCTTTATATTTGCTGACTCAGACGTTCTCACAAATAAAAGAGAGACTCTCTCAGCTCATGCCGGCAATTTTAACCAGTATTGCCTTAGTTACTGTATGGTTGACGATGGTTCTCGGCAACAGGCTGCTCTCTAAAAATACCGGACAGAGCCCGTGGCCCGAATATCAATACTGGCAATTACCGGATAAACTTATCTGGTCAGGTATCGCCGCAGCAGTTCTGGCCCTGCTGCCTTTGCCAATACTCAGAGCCATTGGTTTTAATCTGTTATTGATTGCCAGTGTTATTTATTGTTTTCAGGGCCTTTCCATTGTCCTCTTTTTTTTAAATAAATGGAAAGCCCCTTTATTTATCCGTTCCCTTCTCTATGTGATTATCGTTTTTCAATCATTGGGAACTCTTTTTTTATCAGTGATCGGACTCGCTGATGTCTGGTTTGACTTTAGACATAGAAGCAGTCAGGATTCGAATCAGAAAAAAACTTTATAAAGATATTTCTGCGAATCAGAACAAGCCTCTCTACGCAAACAACTTTAAGGAGCAACACCATGGAACTTATATTGAAAGAGACCATAAGCACCCTTGGCCAGGAAGGCGCCGTCGTCAAGGTAAAACCAGGATATGGCCGTAACTTTCTACTGCCACAGGGCAAAGCAGTTCTGGCCAACGCCCAGAACAAGGCCATCCTCGACCGTAGCCTTGCCACCATCAAGGCTAAATTGGAGCAGGAACGTCAACAGGCAGAAGGGCTCTCTAAAAAACTGGCAGGAATCACCATTACCATCGTGCAGCTTTCAGGAGATGACTCCAGGCTGTTTGGTTCTGTCACCAGTACCGATATTCATCAGAAACTGTCAGAGATGGGTATAGCTATCGACAAAAAACAGATCGTTCTTGCCGATCCTATCAAGACCTTGGGTGAGTTCACCGTTAAGATCAAGGTTGGTTTTCAATTGACCACTGATATCACTGTCAAGATCGTGCCAAGCATAGAGAAAGCCTGATTGCAAGATAGATCAAGATCTGTAACGAAATAACCATACATTCCCCGACTATTTCGTTACAGCTCCTTCTGTGGTCATGACATCTTCATGTTACAATTATTTTTTAATGACGGAGTAGCCCTATCGAACGTCCTGCTCTGCCAGTCAACACACCGTCAAGAGGATTTCTTCTCTTCGGTGTGTTGTCATTTTATATCCTCTTTCATTCATGGTCAAAATCAAGATGAGTGACCTTTATTCATCGACCACTCCCGCGTCCGTGCCCACCCCACTTAGTGGCCGCATTCCGCCCCAGAATCTGGAAGCTGAACAATCAGTTCTCGGCACTATTCTTCTCAAGGATCAGTCACTCGGCACGGTCCTTGAAATCCTTGTACCCGATAATTTTTATCGTCAGACCCATAAACTGATCTTTGAGGCCATGATCCAGCTCTTTGAAAGAAATGAGCCGCAAGATCTGATCACCGTTACCAATCAGCTCAAAAACAACAACAAGCTCGATGAGATAGGCGGCGCGGCCTATCTTGCCATGCTGACCTCCATGGTCCCGGTCACTGCCAATCTTGCCCATTACGCCAGGATCATCCGTCAAAAAGCCATCCTCAGAAACCTGATCCAGGTCAACACCGAGATCGCCTCGCGCTGCTATGACGAACAGGGCGATATCGACACCCTGGTCGACGAGGCGGAACAGGCAATTTTTGAGATTGCCAGCTCCAAGAGCAGCCAGGGATTTACCTCCATGAGCCAGGCCATTCCTGCGGCCTTTAAAACCATAGAAAAGCTCTATGAGAGAAAAGAGCTGATCACCGGTGTTGCAACCGGCTATGCCGAGATGGACAAGATGACCGCAGGGCTCCAGCCTTCCGATCTCATTATCCTCGCGGCCAGGCCTTCCATGGGAAAGACCGCTTTGGCCATGAATATTGCCCAGCATGCGGCGCTGGTTGACAAGGTTGGCGTTGGCATCTTCAGTCTGGAGATGTCCCACGAGCAACTGATCATGCGCCTGCTCTGTTCTGTCGGCCGCATTGATTCACAGAAGATTCGTACCGGCAAGCTGCATCCGGAAGACTGGCCTAAACTCTCAAGGGCGGTCGGCATGCTTGAACACGCACCCATCTATATCGATGACACCCCGAACATTTCCGTCCTCGAAATGCGGGCCAAGGTCCGCAGACTTGCGGCCCAGCATAATATCGGCATGATCCTTGTTGACTATCTGCAACTCATGCGCGGCCGTAACACCTCCAGTGAAAACAGGACCCAGGAGATCAGTGAGATCTCAAGGGCGCTCAAGGCGATGGCCAAGGAACTCAAAATCCCGGTCCTGGCCCTGTCCCAGCTTAATCGTGGACTTGAAAGCCGCACCGATAAACGGCCGATGATGTCCGACCTCCGTGAGTCAGGGGCTATTGAACAGGACGCTGATGTGATCTGTTTCATCTACCGTGACGAGGTGTACAACAAGGGTGAGGATAATCCGGAAAAAGGCAGTGCCGAGATCATTATCGGCAAACAGCGGAATGGTCCAACCGGCACCTTTAAACTGACCTTCCTCAAAGAATTTACCCTCTTTGAGAATATGAGTCACTACGATGACCACGGCAGCTATTGACACCGGCAGCAAACAAAAACGTAAATCCAAGCCGGTTTTCCCCATATCCATTCCAGTTTTTTACACCGAGGCACGAGCATGTCTACCACTACAGAATCAGACAAGAAATATGATTTCAAAACCATAGAGGCCTACTGGCAGGAGTTCTGGCAGAGGGAAGCAAGTTATAAAGTCTCTGAAGATGACCCGCGGGAAAAGTATTATGCCCTGGAGATGTTTCCCTATCCTTCCGGGCGCATTCACATGGGGCATGTCCGTAATTATTCCATCGGGGACGTCATTGCCCGCTACAAGCGGTTGCGAGGGTTCAATGTCCTCCATCCCATGGGTTGGGACGCCTTTGGTTTACCGGCGGAAAACGCCGCCCTCAAAAACAATACGCACCCGGCCCGCTGGACCTACGACAACATCGACTACATGCGTAACCAGTTGCGCCAACTCGGTCTGTCTTATGACTGGGACCGCGAGATTGCCACCTGTAACCCCGCCTATTATCGTTGGGAGCAGCTTCTTTTCCTCCAGATGTATGAAAAAGGGCTCGCCTATCAAAAAAATACCACCGTCAACTGGTGCAATTCCTGCCAGACCGTACTTGCCAATGAACAGGTTATTGACGGGACCTGCTGGCGTTGTGATGAACCTGTTACCCCCCGGCAGATGAATGGCTGGTTTTTCAAGATCACCGATTACGCCGAGGAACTGCTTTGCGATCTTGACAAACTGAGCGGCTGGCCGGATAAGGTGGTGACCATGCAGCGCAACTGGATCGGCAAATCGGAGGGCCTGACCTGCGATTTCAAGATAGAAGGCAGCGAGGAAATTCTCTCCATTTTTACTACCCGTCCCGATACCATCTTTGGCGTCACCTTCATGTCCATTGCCCCTGAACATCCTTTGATAGAGACGCTCATCAAAGGGTCGGAACAGGAACAGGAGGTTCGGGATTTTATTGGTGCCACTCTCCTGGAAAAACAGCAGCAAAAACCCGATGATGAACAGGAGAAGAAAGGGATCTTTACCGGACGCTACTGCCTCAATCCCTTTAACGGGGACAAGGTCCCGGTCTATGTGGCCAATTTTGTTCTCATGGGCTATGGCACCGGGGCGGTCATGGCCGTGCCCGCCCATGACCAGCGCGACTTTGAATTTGCCCAAAAATACAATCTGGCCATCAAACCGGTGGTCATCCCGGAAGGCACGACCATCGAGGCAAGTAAGATGATGGCAGCCTCTATTGACCCAGGCCTGCTTGCCGGCTCAGGGACATTCACCGGCATGTCCTCATTACAGGCCAAACAGGCGATTATCGATCATGCCACCATCCAGGGTTTTGGTGCGGCCCATATCACCTATCGGCTGCGCGACTGGGGGATTTCCCGGCAGCGTTACTGGGGGGCCCCGATCCCCATGATTTACTGCGATAAATGCGGAGTCCAACCCGTGCCGCGAGAACAGCTGCCGCTGATCCTGCCGGAAGACACCGACTCAGGACAGCATACTTGCGCCCCCCTGCACCAACGCGACTCCTTCATCAAGACCACCTGTCCCGCTTGTGGTGGCGAGGCCCGGCGGGAGACCGATACCATGGACACCTTTGTCGAGTCCTCCTGGTATTTTGCCCGTTACACCAGCCCCCGCAATACCCAGGCCCCCATAGATAGGGACAAGGCAGCCCACTGGCTGCCGGTGGACCAATATATCGGCGGTGTGGAACATGCCATCCTCCATCTCCTCTACTCCCGTTTTTTCACCAAGGTCCTCCGTGATCTGGGCTACCTCGACATCGACGAGCCGTTCACCAACCTCCTGACTCAAGGGATGGTGATCAAGGATGGCGCCAAGATGTCAAAATCGAAAGGTAACGTGGTTGACCCCAATGACCTGATTCACGAATATGGGGCAGACACGGTCCGCCTGTTCAGCCTTTTTGCCGCCCCTCCGGAAAAGGATCTCGAATGGAATGCCAAGGGCGTGGAAGGGGCCTTTCGCTTTCTCAACCGGATCTATCGCTATGTTATGGGCAACAAGGAACAGCTCAGATCAGAAGGGAAGATTACTTACATAAAAATCCGGACCAAAACAGAAGGGAAAACCGCTAATACTAAAATTCAGCTCCGATCAGACGGAATGTTCCAATCAAAGGGAAAGATCGAGCTCCGCAGCGAGGCAGATCAAGCCCTACATCGCAAGACCCACCAGACCATCCAGAGGGTGACCTTGAACATCGAGAACAACTTCCATTTCAACACTGCCATCAGCGGGATCATGGAGTTGTTCAATACTCTGACCACTCTGGCACCCATGGAAGGTGACAGGCCCCAGAATAAACTGACCCCTGCCGTAGTTCATGAAGCAGTTAGGGCGATCCTCCTCCTGCTTTCCCCAATGGTTCCGCATTTCTGCGCCGAACTCTGGAAGCAGCTCGGCAATACCCACCCCCTTGACCAGGGACAATGGCCGGCTTTTGACATCGAAGCCGCCAAAGAAGAGGAACTGACGGTCGTTGTTCAGGTCAACGGGAAAGTGCGTTCCCGCCTTCAGGTTCCTGCAGACATGGCTGATGAGGCAATCAAGGACATGGCGCTGAACGACCGGAATGTGCAGAAAATTATTCTTGCCCAGCCTGTCAAAAAAATTATTATCGTGCAGAAGAAGCTTGTTAATATTGTTCTTTAAGGATATTTTAATTAAATTAATTATTGATCGTTGTAACGAAATGGTCAGAAATGTAATGGTTATTTCGTAACGGTTCCCTGTATGTTATATGCTAAGCTTAAATATTGGAGTAATCTGTTGAAAACATCACTGCGCCTCAGCTCACTCTTTCTCCTGACTGCCTTGCTTCTTACTGCCTGCGGATACCATAATCCATATATCTATACCGGGCCGGAAAAATCTATCTATGTAACTCACTGGAAAAACAAGACCAATGCCCTGCAACTGGATACCAAGATCTATCAATCACTCACCCACTGGTTTCAAAAATCCAACTCAATCAAGGTAACAAATGGAAAGGCCGGAGCCGATCTGATCCTGGCAGGGGAAGTGCTTTCTATTCAATTGCCAAGCCTCTCGTACGGTATTGGCAATACTGCCAGCTCAGTTAAAGTCATTCTCACTGTCCGCTACATCCTCAAAGACATCAAAACGGGTGAAGTGCTTTTAGAGGTTCCAGGTGAAATCTGGTCTGAAGATTCACGAACAACACAAAGTGCAACAGCCACCACTGACAATGAAGATCGGGCCCTGGCAACCATTATTGACAATCTTTCCGAGAAGATTTACATCAAGGCACTTGATCGACTCTCAGCACTTAAAGGTTGATTTTTTCTGTCTCTTTTCTCTCTCTTTGAAAACAGAAAAGGCCGTCCCTGAAACCAGGGACGGCCTTTTCTGTTTTCTTCGTTTCAGCGTCGTCAGCTTACAGCAATCCTTTGACCGTCGCAGCTATTGAACCAGCATCCAGGCCTTGTCTCGCATACAACTCCGCAGGCTGACCTGAGCCGCCGTAAAACTGTACCCCGCATCTCTTGAAAGGAACAGTCTTGCCCGACTCGGCAAGCACCAGGGCCACCATGGCCCCCAGTCCAGTATCCACATGGTGATCTTCCACAGTTACCACCGGTCCTTTAGCCGCGGCCTCAAGAACGGCATCCTTGTCCATGGGAACCAGCGAGGCCATGTTCAGCACGCCCACAGATTTTCCTTCCTTGGCCAACAAAGCCCATGCATCCATCACCGTTGGGGTGAGCGCCCCATAGGTGATAAGGGTGGCCTCACTGCCACGACGCAACCAGTCAGCCTTACCAGCCTGGAAGGTGTAGTCGGCATCATAGAAGGGGGTTCCATCTTCCTTCAGGATCACCGGGGTGATTGATCGCCCCATGCCGACAAAGACATTGCCGGGAAGGGTGGCGGCATAACGGATAATGCGATCGGTCTGATTGGGATCAGCCGGCATAAATACGAAAAAGCGGAAAAAGTTGCGCGTCAGCCCCAGATAGTCAATACACTGATGGGTTGGGCCATCCTCGCCCACATCCAGCCCTACATGGGTGGCAACCACCTTGACATTGGTATGATTAAAGTCGTTGATACGGGTCTGATTATAGACCTCGGAGAGGGCAAAGACCCCGAAGGTGCTGAAGAAAGGCACCATGCCCACAGAGCTCATGCCGCCGGCCATGCTGGCGGCATGATGCTCCTGGATACCCGCCTCAATATAGGCGCCGGGCGAATGTTTACGAAACCCGCCCATCTTCACCGATCCCTCCAGGTCACAGGAGATGCCGCTGATCTTGATCACGCCGCCCACATTATTGGCCTCGGCCAGCCCCTGCAAGGCATTGCCATAGGCGGAACGATTATCGGTATTGCTGTCGGCCCCATACAAAACAGGCGTCCCCATGGCAAGCTCAGGCGCGTTGGACACAAATTTACGGATGGTATGGGTAGCCACCGGCAAGGCCCGCAAGGCCTCCCACTTCTCCACATCATTGTCAACGCCAAGCTCTTTAAGCGCATCAGCGAGCATGGTACGGTTCAGGGGCGAGCCATGATACTTGGCGAGGTTTTCCATAAAGGAGATCCCCTTGCCCATGATGGTTCGGGAGACAATCACCGTCGGTTTGCCGCAGGGCTTGGTATAGGCGTCGGCCAGGGCGCGGAAATAGCTGTTGCAGTCATGACCGTCTTCCAGATATTTGACATCCCAGTTATTGGTGGCATACATGGCCCGGACCGACTGGGGCATGATATCGTCGGTAGCGCCGCAGATCTGCAGGTGATTACGGTCAATAACAACAATCAGATTATCAAGTTTGTATTTATTGGCAAACCGGATCGCCTCACAGATCTGACCTTTCTGCTGTTCACCGTCGCCCATGAAGACAATCACCTTGTTCGGACGGCCCTGGATCTTAAAGGCATGAGCAATGCCGACGGCCGTTGACAGCCCCTGACCGAGATTGCCGGTATCCCACTCAACGCCGGGGACGATACGCTCGACATGGCCGGGAAATCCGGAACCGGTGCGGCGGAAACCTCCCAGGAAATCTTCCTGGGTAAAGTAGCCATATTCTGCCAGGGTGGAATAAACACCGGGCGAGATATGACCCATGCTGACCACCACCCGGTCCCTTTCCTCCATCCCCGGATCTTTGGGATTATGCTTGATGCAGCCATAGGTGACAAGCAGCATATCAAGAGAAGAGAGAGAGCCGCCGGGATGACCGGAAGCGGCAAGGCTGGTTGAAAGCAGGATATTCTTGGCGCAACGAACGCGCATCTCGCGCAATCCCTGCAACTGCTGGTTGGACAATTCACTTGATTGCATATTTAATTGCAGTGGCATATGGTTCTCCAATTATGGTAAGAAAGAAACGAATAGATATTGAGTCTGCAAGCTAAGCTGTTGTCCAAAAACAACCTTGACCTTAACAAGACAGGCACGGCATGAGGGATCCATTCAAGAATGATCGGAAAAATATTTTTTTGAACGCCCCTAAAAAGACCAAAATAAAACAAATTACTCTGTTTGTAAAAAAATATCAGCAATAAAAAAATGCTGCAAATCGCCGACCTGACATTCGTTTCCCCCTTTATCCTTGCCCCTCTGGCTGGATATACCGATCTTCCCTTTCGCCAGCTTTGCCGCGAGTTCGGGGCCGGACTGGTGGTCTCTGAGATGATCAGTTGTCATGGTCTGGCCTACAGACAGGCTAATACCCTGGCCATGCTGGCCTCAAACCCTGCGGAGCGCCCTGTCTCCTTTCAGCTTTTTGGAGCCGATCCAGCCATCATGGGTCAGGCCGCGGCCATACTCAGCACCTTTCACCCTGATTGTATTGATATCAATATGGGCTGTCCGGTCAAAAAAGTGACTAAGCGGGGGGCTGGCGCTGCCCTGATGCAGGATCCGCCACTGGCAAGGGCTATCATTACCAGCGTTATCAAAAACAGCAGGATTCCAGTCACGGTTAAGACCAGGATCGGGGTGGACAGCCAGCATATCTCAGCTGTTGATTTTGCGAAAATGGCAGAAGACGCCGGGGCTGCCGCCATCACGATCCATGGCCGTACCTGGGCCCAAGGGTTCACCGGAACCGCTGACTGGAATATTATCGCCCAAGTGAAACAGGCTGTTTCTTGTCCAATCATCGGCAATGGTGACATCCACTCCCATGCCCAAGGTCTGGAAATGATGCGCCAAACCGGCTGCGACGGAATCATGATTGGCCGGGCGGCCCTTGGCAACCCCTGGGTCTTTTCTCCTGACGGTAAACCAACTGAGCTGTCCCCTCTACTGAATGGTGTCTTCCGCCATCTGGAGCTGATCGAACTCACGTTGCCGCCGGGGCACATGCCGGGCTGCATCAAAAATCATCTGGGCCGCTACTTCAAAGGGCTGCACGATAGCGCCCGATACCGGAAGATGATCTATGACTGCAAAGACCTTGCGGCCCTGCATCACGCCCTGTCCCTTATCAGAGAGAGCAGCCAAAACGATCAGCAGGAACAAGGATGATGGCACCGAAAATGACCAGAGACAAATCTCCACTTCATAGTTCATCCCCTTTAGCTGAACGGATGCGGCCCCGAACCCTTGATGAGTTCGCCGGCCAGGAGACCCTTATCGGACCAGGAAAGATGCTGAGTACCGTGATGAGCATAGGTGTCCTCCCATCCCTGATCCTGTGGGGTCCTCCCGGCACCGGCAAGACCACACTTGCCAAGATATTGGCAGAATCCACATCTGCCTCTTTTGTCTTTTTTTCAGCCGTCCTCTCAGGGGTGAAAGAGGTCCGGCTGATTGTAGAACAGGCCCAAAAACTTCGCGACACGGAAAACAGGGCAACCGTTTTTTTCATTGACGAGATCCACCGTTTCAATAAAAGCCAGCAGGATGCCTTTCTTCCCCATGTGGAATCCGGCCTTTTTACCCTCATCGGCGCCACCACCGAGAACCCCTCATTCCACGTCACAGCCCCCCTGCTTTCCCGTTGCCGGGTCCTCGTCCTTCAGGCGCTGGCAAGGGAACACCTGCAGGCCATCTTCCTTCGCGCCCTGGCTGATCCTGAAAATGGTCTGGGACACTTTCAACTCCATTTTACAGATGAAGCACTGGCCCAGTTAATCAGTCTGGCCGACGGTGACGCCAGGACGGGTCTCAATATCCTGGAGATTGCGGCAACCCTTTCTCTCGACCGTTTTCAGACTGCACCGGACACTGAGACTGCACCGACCATCACTACCAACGACATTGAAGAAGCGGGACAGCATAAATCCCTGCGTTACGACAAGGATGGCGAAGAACATTACAATCTGATCTCGGCCCTGCACAAGAGCCTGCGCGACTCAGACCCGGATGGCGCTCTCTACTGGCTTTACCGGATGCTGGAGGCCGGTGAAGAACCGCTCTACATTCTTCGCCGCCTGATCCGTTTTGCCTCAGAGGATATTGGCGTCGCTGATCCACAGGCCCTCAGCCAGACCATCAGCTGTCAACAAGCCTTCCAGACCCTTGGCCTCCCGGAAGGGACGCTGGCCTTGGCCCAGGCCGTAGTCTATCTCGCCACCGCCCCCAAAAGCAATGCCCTGTATGCAGCAGAATCAGATGTTCGCCACCATATAAGCCGGACCGGCTCCCTGCCGGTCCCAATGCACCTGCGCAATGCCGCAACCAGTCTCATGAAGAAGCTGGGATACGGCAAGGGATATCAGTATGCCCACGATCAGGTGCAAGGCCTGGTGGAGCAGAACCATCTGCCGCCGGAGCTTAACGGCACCCATTTTTATTCACCCTCCACCCGAGGCTATGAGGCGGTGATCAAAGACCGGCTCAGCAAGTGGCGTCAGATCCTTCAACAGCGAAAACAGGACCACAATGAAAGCAAAAAATAATTCCCACCCCCCTACTCGCAGGCTCGTCAGCAAGGGCATTTTTCCCATCATTCTGTTCATAATCTTATTGACATGCATGATCGCCACAAGGATCCATGCCGCTCCCCTGGAAACATTTCTCCTCTTTTACTCCAACAATATCCAGGGAGAGACAGAGGCCTGCGGCTGACACTCCAATCAATTGGGCGGGCTGTCCAAAAAAGCATTCCAGATCGAAAAGATCTCCACCGAACAACACAAGCCACATCTCTTTGTGGACTCCGGAAATCTACTTTTCAAGCAAGCGCAGATACCACCAGGGCCATCGCAGGAACAACTGAATGCAGAGGGAATCATCAAGGCCTATACCGCCATGCAGGTGGATGCGGTAGCGGTCGGCCCCCTTGATCTGGCTGCCGGCCTTGCCTTGCTGCAAACCAGTCAGAAGCAGGGATTCCCGTGGCTGTCCGCCAATCTTCTTGACCAGAAAGGCCACCCATTGTTTCAACCGATGCTGATCAAAAAAATCGGGAAGATGAAGGCTGGGATCATTGGTTTGACCGGCGCTGTTTCCTCCCTGCCTACAGGGATCACGCGCGCCGACTGGCAGACAGTGCTGCCTGCCCTGATTAAAAAAACCACACGCCAATGTGACATCCTGATCCTGCTCTCCAGCCTGTCTCCTGCCGAAAATCAGGAAATAGCCCAGCAATTCCCGGCCCTGCACCTTATTCTGGCGGCGGACCTTGGCAGCGGCAATATGAACCCGCAGCAAGTCAACAATACCCTGATCACTCAGACCGATCGTCAGGGGAAATATCAAGGCATTCTCACTATTGACTGGCAAAAAAGCGGCAGATGGGGAAAGGCAAAGGAAGAAGAACTGGCGGAGCTGCGCAACAGACTGAGCGCCCTTGACTGGCAGATCCAGCGGATGCGGCAGCAAACAGATCTTCAACAACCGGAGTATATCGACAAGATTGCTGTGGTGGAAAAGGACAAGCAGGCAGTGGAACAGCAGATCAAAACCCTGGCCTCTGATTCAGCAAACGGAAAGCCAGCACCCTGCAGCTTCAGCCATACCTTCCTGGTCCTCCAGCAATCCCTGCCCGAAGCCCCTGAGATCAAAGGTATCGTTACGGAGATCAAGCAACAGATCAACAACTTGCAACAAAACAAGACCAGCCGGAATCCCCCTATTCCTTCATTATAGGAAGAAACAGCCATTACCATCACGCAAAATATAAAAAAGCCTGCTCCAGAACGGGAACAGGCTTTTTTATATTTCCAAAACTTTCTCAGTAAGCGAGAACGAGAACGATCACAGGCACTACGAGCCCGAGAAAGAATGCATTGAGACGACTACGCAGTGACAAAAATAAAACCCCTGTCTTCAATAGACCGGTGATGACAAACGCGATTGGAAAAAGAACCAGCGCAAGCACCATACCTCGACCACCGATCGAAGGGCCTTCCCCGGCGGAAGTGCTCTGTCCCTCTTGAACGTAATGTTGAACAATGGATTGAAACGACCCCGCCAAGGGTGTTCTTCGGCGCAAGGTCTGGGTGGATGGGGTCGACTCAATCCTTAATGGTTAGACCGCATAATTTATTTCACGCCTCACGCACGGATGGCGTTCCCATTACTGAGCAAACCGAACAGAAAGAAAACGGGCACCATAAAACATAAAAGAGGCAATTGTCCGCCTCACGGCAAGAAACAATGCCCAAGTGTCAAGGTTTATCCCCTTCTGCAGGTGACTCTATCGGTTTGCTTCGATATGGATAGTTTTTCAGGCGCGTATCCGTGCGTTCATGGGGCTTGGAGATCGTCTTTGCAGGGTCGATCCAGTCTTCCCATTTAAAGTTCTCTATAACTTTCGCTTGGTAACTCTCCTCCAGCGGGCGTTCCAAAATATCATTGACATGCAGCCATTGCTGGTAACGCATGAGATCGACCTGATATGGCGTTGGCTTGCCACCGGATTTTTTTACGACCGCTTTGAGCGCCTCCACTTCTTTCATAGTGACCTTGGGCGTCCAGGTAATCTTGCCGGGCAACATGACCGGCTCGCCTGGAATATTGTTGATGCCCTCTTTCCATGTCGCCAGCACGGCGACCTTTGTATCTTCCCGATAGAGTATAATGGCGTGACTGTACTGCTTGTCCTTGAAGAAACCAAGATTGCCGTATTGCAGGCGTGCACCAGTCAGAAAAGCTACGGCATCCGACCAGCATGGCGATTCTCCGCTTATTCCCGATAACACACTACGATCAATAATGCCATCTGGAAAAAGTATCTTGAAAGCCACCCACGCAGAATTCGCTGCAGTCGTTGTGCCTTCGCAATCATGGCCGTGGAATCGTACGAGGTCTTTCAGCGTCACGGGATAGGTGTATGGATAATAGCGCCCCTGTGTTCCCTGTGTTGCTAACATCTCAAATACTGGTGCATACGGCTTGGCAACCATAGATGCATACCAGGTCGGATTGCGATCCGGCGCTTCCACTCCTGTTTCAACGAAAAAGGACTCGCCCTGTTTGTAGGTTGGTTCCCCGGCCACAGCGCCGGCAACGACCGAAAAGATAATGACACAAACCCATACAGACGACTGACAAACTCTGCACGCAAAATTGTTCATAATATTCTCCTCTTTCTTACAATAAACCTAACGTAAAATTATGGGGCGACGCGTTATCTGCTTCCCTATTGAAGGCCCGGTTAGCTCCGTTCTGCACGAGGCTTCCAAGCCATTTTCATGTACAGATTACCACCCTGCCATTCGTCCAGCATCTGAGTAATGCGCTTTAATTTGGTCGCCTCTAATTTTGCGCGAGAAATCCAGCCTAAGTAATCGTTCTGCTGATAGGGAGGACGTGCAAGATAAGCCGCCATTAATCCATGCTATTTAATCCTAAAAACGGCGATTGCCTCATAATACACATATAGCTCCCCCCTCATCCCAACCCTTCTCTCTCAGGGAGAAGGGCCAAAAACTCCCTCTCCTTTTGAAAGAGGGTCGGGGTGAGGGAAAAGCTTAGCAATACAATAAGTTATTGCAAAACAACCGTGCCTAACTGCCGTTTTCAGGATCAATACCCATCAACCATTGGCATGTTCAGTGAGATATTTGGCCACACCGGCAGCCGTCGGGGTCATGGCGTCATCGCCCTTTTTCCAGTTGGCCGGACAAACATCGC
>JAUSAB010000028.1 GCA_030653035.1 Desulfocapsaceae bacterium
CAAAACAACCGTGCCTAACTGCCGTTTTCAGGATCAATACCCATCAACCATTGGCATGTTCAGTGAGATATTTGGCCACACCGGCAGCCGTCGGGGTCATGGCGTCATCGCCCTTTTTCCAGTTGGCCGGACAAACATCGCCATACTGCTCGGTGAACTGCAAGGCATCAAGGACCCGCAGGGCCTCATCCACGCTTCTGCCCAGCGGCAGGTCATTGACCACCTGACTGCGAATCACACCCGCCTTATCAATAATAAACAGACCGCGCAGGGCAATGCCCATGGGCAGCAAGACCCCATAGTTCCGAGCAATACTCTTATCAAGATCAGCAACCAGAGGGAACTGGACATTGCCGATACCGCCGTCATTCACCGCCGTATTCTTCCAGGCCAGATGCGTAAAATGAGAGTCAACCGAAACACCCACAACCTGACAGTTCCGTTCCATAAACTGGCCAAGGGCCCTGTTAAAGGCCAGGATTTCGGAAGGACAGACAAAGGTGAAATCAAGGGGATAAAAAAACAGCACAACATACTGACCGCGCAGACCAGAAAGGGTGAACGCCTCATTGAAAGAGTTGTCCGGCATTACGGCAATGGCTTTAAAATCTGGGGCTTCATTGGTTACAAGTGGATCCATTTTCTTCTATTCCTTATTGAATTGTTTGATTTGTCATATTTTAAACAACATTGCAAAAGAGGGTGCCAGCCAGTTATCTTGGCCCTGCTCAACCCTTTATGGCTGTCCGGCCGTCAGCGGTGATGCCGTACTTGCAACGCACCGGACTGTCAACAAAACCTTGTTTCTTGAGATCGGCAATCTTGCCAGTGACCAGCTTGGCCTCAAGACCCGTGGCAGCCGCAATATCCTTGGCCACACAGGGTCCATGAAAATCAGCCATGGCCTGTAAAACCATTTTCTGCTCATCTGTCAGCATTTTTTTCGCACATCCGCATCCACAGCCCATCGTCGCATCTCCTTTTGGTACTTTGTTTTTTTTCTGACATCGGGGACACAGCCCAAAAAATTCTAACCTGCGTCCTTTTATAGTATACCCATCCACCACACCATGTGAAGGACAATCTTCTTTCATCCCTTCTAAAAATACATTCTCTACTCTGTGACATTGCACACAAGTGACGTGATCATGACCAACCACTTCACTATCAAAACGCCTCTGACGCCCACTCACCTCAAGCTTGGCGATCAACCCGGTCTCCGACAGAAGCTCGAGATTCCGGTAAACCGTAGCCAGACTGATTCGTGGCATTTTTTTCCTGACAACCCGGAACAGCTGATCAGCGGTCAGATGCTGTCTGCTTTTCTGCAATTCCTGAAGAATTATTTCGCGCTGGCTTGTTCTACGTACTGACATAATTCCTCCTTAATAGTAATTAATATCAAACCTAACTGATAACTATTACTAAATCAAGCGTTAATTTTTCATTGATAATTTTTCATCAGGAAAAAATAAATACACTGCCCTGAATGAGAGCCCATAATCTGACCGGATTGAGAAAGAATACCACCAGCCGAAGGTGGTCCTCACGGGAAAACGAGCAGAGCTTTTAGGGGAGGATTCAAAGGGTTCCCGCAAGAGGGGGCGGGTAGAGAACGAGGGGATGGCTAAGCGTAGCGATACCTGAGATCCTGCCGGAGCATGGGCTCCAGGGTGGCATCAAGGAGGGTGCGCTGGCAGTCCACCCGGCCCATGTGGCCGTCGCGCTGGAAGGCCATGGCCCGGCAGCCGCCAAAGCAGAGGGGCAGGTAGACGCAATCGCGGCACCCAGGTTCATCCTGCCAGTGGTCGAGGCACCAGGTCTGCTGCCAGCCGTCGGCCATGCCCTGCCGGATGTCGCCGCAGGCGAACTCCGGGTGGCCGATGAGGGTGACGCACTTGTAGAGGGTGCCATCGTGGTCGACGGTGAAGGCGTCGTCGAGATCGACCATGCAGGGGCTGGGGGAGAGTTTGGGGAAGCTATGGCCCCGGCGCAGGATCTCCTCGCGCAGGGAAAGCGAAGCGGCATGCACCCAGGGCTCGTCGTTGGAGCAGCAGCAGCCGGTGAATTCGGGGTTGGCAAACTGATCGCTGATCTGCATGACCGGATAGAACTGGACGCTGCAGAAATCAGCGGGGGTGAATCCCCGCTCGGCCAGGGCGTCGAGCAGGTCGGGAAAGACCGGGTAATTGTCGGCGGTGTAGTTGCCACTGAGGGTGATGACGCAGAGCCCCCGGCAATCCAGCAGATTACCGACGATCTGTTCCCAGCTTCCGCCCCCGTCCTTGAAGGGGCGGAAACGGTTGTGATTGGCCGCGGTCCCGTCGATGGTGACCTTGACGCTGACCAGGCCGAGGGGAACCAGCTCCTCCACCAGTGCCCTGGTCAGCAGGGAACCGTTGGTGACCAAGGTAAACTCGAATTTTCCACCCAGGGCCTTGATGGCGGGCTGGAGCCGTTCGATCAGAGAGCGGATGCGCTGGGTATAGAGCAGCGGCTCGCCGCCGTAGAAGTCGAGGATCAACCGTTTCTTCTTTCCGGCCCGGAAGCGGGCCAGCAGAGAGGCCACCAGTTGGTCGGCAGTGGCGTCACTCATGGCGGCCGCCCCCTTGAGACTGCCCTCGTAGCAGTAGAGACAGGCGAAGTTGCAGGCCATGCCGAGAATCACCGAGACCCGCAGATTGGGGTTCAGGCGATTGAGCTCCCGGCGGTAGCCGCCCATCTCCTGCCGCTCGCGGGCCGGGTCGGCCACCACCATGGAGAGTCTGGCCAGGGAGGCGGTCAGCTCGGGGCTGGCGCTGTTGTCCTGCAGGGTAGCCAGGGCCTCGGCGCTGACAATGGCCAGGGAGCAGGTCCGGGTGGAGAAGAGCAGCCGTCTGTCCGGCTGGCCGGGCAGGGGAAAAGTTTTGAGATAATGGGAGAGGGGCATGACAGGGTTCAGGGAAGGGCCATGGGGGGCAATGTCCCCCCAGAGATAAATAGTGTTTAGCTGCGGGCCGGGTCACCGGACGAGGCCGCGCTTGGTTTGCCGATGCAGCACGCCGCCGTGGCCGCCACCTCTTCAAGGTTCTTGCCGCAATCCAGAACGATCACCATCTCCGTTTTTTCCACATCCATACTATACCTCCTGGGGTTGGGGTTGATCCAAGGACCTTCATGGCCCTCGGAAAAAGGCTGCTCATTCTTTGGCTCCTGGTTCAGAAACTCACCCGCATCCCGGCCAGCAGCCAGCGGCCGGGCATGGGATAGTATGCTGCATCAGCTGTGGCGTTGCCATTCAAGAGGTTGTACGCCTTAGCGTACAGCTCGCAACTTAGCCACTCAGAGCTATAGACGGTGCGGCCCAGGCTGATATTCCAGATCATATCCGCCGCCTGCCCCGCCACAGTCGGGGGAATCTTGTCCTGGTCCCACCAGATGTAGTGGCCGGCCAGCTCCCCTTTCCAGCCGATCGTATCACGGTAGCGGAAGATCAGGTTGGCGGCAGTGGAAGAAGATGAGTCCGCCAGGTCGTCCTCCGGGGTCACCAGGGTCCAGGTGGTGTTGGCGGCCAGGCTCAGGTCATGCCAGGGGGTGGTCTCCAGCCCCGCCTCGATCCCCTTGCGTTCACTGTTCCCACCGTTGGCCCAGGTTCCGGTATTCGGGTCAACAATCCAGCTATCGGTGACGTGGTGGAGGAAGGCGTCGACCTTGACGGACATAAAGGCAAGGGTGCGGTTCTCCACCCCCACCTGGACCGAGGAGACCTCTTCCGCCTTGAGCTCCGGGTTGGGATTGTCCCAGATGCCGCCGCCGGCAATATAGGAGAGGATGGGGTTTTGGAAGCCGCGCGCGGCCGTGGCCCGCAGCAGGGTGTCGGGCCGGACCAGGTAGGTCGCGCCCAGGGAGGGGCTGACCAAGGAGCCGCTGATGCTGTGCTGGTCGTAGCGGATGCCGGGCGTCAGGGTGAGCTTATCCAGGCTCAGGGTGTCGTTGACAAAGAGGCCCCACACCTCCTCAGAACCTGGCCGGGACTCGTCCTGGGGTGGGGCCCCCCAATTGGCCTGGGTCCAGGGACCGTAGTCGGTAACGGTATCCATCTTGCTGCGGTTGATCTCACCGCCGAGAGTCACCTGCTGCCAGGAGTCGTGCCAGGTAAGCAGACCATTGGCCCCCTGGCTGCGCTCATGCCAGTTGGCCATATACAGCAGGGCGCCGGGATCACCCTCCGGGCTGGAGGCGAGGATGTCGCGGTTGGCGAGGAAGTTACGCTCATAGTCGCGAACACCAAGATTGAGATGGAGCGCTTCGGTGAACACGGTATCGTAGTTGGCCGTCACAAAGTGGCTGCGGTCGCGTAGATCCTCGCTGAAAGAGGGGGCACTGTAGTCGAAATCGCCGGTCTTGTAATGGGGATCGACCGCCATGCCGGTAAAGGTGAGCAGCCCCTGATGCGGCAGGTCGACGGTGAACTTGCCATAGGCCCGACCCGCGTCGTAGTAGCGGTTATTCAGCAGGCCATCGGACTCCTGCTGACCGGCATAGAGGAAGTAGCCGACCCGGTCGACCTTGCCGGCCACATCCGCCTCGTAGGCCCCCACCCCGCGCTCACCGATCTCGCCGGCCACCGAACCGGTGGGCCTGGCGCCGGGAGTGGGAGACTTGGTGATGATGTTGATCACCCCGCCCTGGGAGGAGCCCCAGACCGCGGAGCCAGGGCCCTTGATGATCTCGATCCGCTGGATGATGCGCAGGGGGATGTGGGAGAGATCGGCTGCCCCGGACATGGCCGAGTTGAGCCGGACGCCGTCAATCAGCACCAGCACATGCTCCTCCCTGCTGCCCTGTATAAAGACCCAGGAACTGCCGTTGAAATCGGCCGGGGATCTTCTCACCGAAAACCCGGCCACCCGGTCCAGCACCTCGTTGAGGCTCTGGGCGTGAATGGCCGCGATCTCCTCGTCGCTGATGACGGTGACGTTCTCGGCCACCTGGGTAATCGGCTTGGCGGCGCGGGTGGCCACCGTCACCATCTGGGAGTCGTCGAAGTACATGGCCAATAATGGCTCAGGATCAGCCGCTTGGGCAACCTGGGTAACCGGGGCGCAGCACAACAGGGTGGCGGCCATGGGGGCCAGAGCACGAAAAAAACAGGGATGTTTGACGGATTCCATAATCATTGACGTTCCTTCTGGTATGGGTGGATAAAAAGTCAACACTGCTCACGATAAATGGGCAGCGGATTCACCTTGCAAAACAAGACACTTTCCTATTAGATGAAGGAAGTATGATCAAAAAACGGCAATTGAGCCTGTTGCAAAGGTATAAGTAGTGGTCGACAGGCTCGCCACGAACGGGAAAAGGTTAATACATCCATTTATCCTAAAACGGCAGTTGGGACTAGTGCTTTTGCAATAACTTCTTGCAGGGCCAGCTTTTTTCCCTCACCCCGGCCCTCTCCCAAAAGGAGAGGGCCGGCTTTCTCCCTTCTCCCTGAGGGAGAAGGGCTGGGGATGAGGGGGAGCGGTATTTACATTATGAAGTAACTGCCGTTTTTAGGTTTATGATGCTGTTCACCCTGAGCTTGTCGAAGGGTATTACCGAAGTTTTGCAACAGACTCAATGACCTCATAATGCACATGTCGCGCCCTCTGATAAGACACGGGAAGACCACGCCCGCGCTCATGATTCTCTTCCTGCCGTTGCTGACCCTGCTGCTGACGACAACGGCCTGGGGGGAGTGCATCCTGCTCCAGTCTTCGGCGCTCAAGCCCTATGAGGAGGCCCGGCAGGGCTTTGAACAGGCGTGGACGGCCAAGCAACCACTTGCAGGGCCAAAAAGCATCACTATCGGCACCTTAACACACCTCCTGCTCTCGGAACAACCCGAGGAAAGCATGAATTCGCTAAAAAAACAACTGCAAAATGCGCGACTGGTGGTGGTGATCGGCGATCCGGCCCTGAATTTCGTCCGCGATCTCCAACAAACGCCCGTCCTCTATCTCCTGGCCCCCTCGGCCGAAAAGCTGCCCGCCAACTTTACCGGCATCGACATCCGCATCCTCCCGTCCCGGCAACTGGAGGCGATGAGCCGACTCATGCCCAAGGTTCACCGCATCGGCGCTCTCTACAATCCAGCCCAGAGCGGCCACTGGGTCCAGGAGGCGCTCACGAATCAGGTGAGTTCGATGGAGACCCTGCTGTTCAAGAAGGTTGCCACCCCTTCTCTTGTGCCCGAGGCCCTGAAAAACCTGGGCAACAACACTATTGACGCCTACTGGCTGCTGCCCGACGAGCTGGTTACCAACCCGCAGGCCATGGAACAACTGCGGGAGTTCTCCATTGCCAACCACATCCCGATTGTCAGCTTTTCGGACAAGTACCTCAAGGCCGGGGCAGCGGCGGCCATCACCTTCGACATGACGGACATGGGAAAACAGGCAGCGGATATGGCGACACGGATCCTCGCCGGCGAGAAGCCAAGTGAGGTCCCGGTGGAAACGCCGCGTCGGCAGCGGGTGATCGTCAACACCACTGTTTTTCGCCGAATGGGGGTAGAGATCAACGAGAAGGCGGTGGATGAAATCTACTCGGGGGAGACGCAACCATGAGCCTTTTCCCTCGACCCATTGTTCCTAGAATGGGCCTCAATCTCAAGATCCTGACAACCCTGTCCCTGATTCTGCTCGGCTTTGCCGTGACTGCCGGGATAGCCTTCAATATGATCCAGCGCCGGGAACTCAAGAGCTATCTTCTCCAGCAGGGGGACCTTATGGTCACCATGCTCTCCGGCTCCCTCCAGTCGGCATTGTTTTTTGAGGATCGCACCGCCATTGACCAGGCGGTGAAAAATTTGCTCTCCCTCAACATCTATCACGATCACAAGGTGGTTACGGTCTACACGACCAAAAACGAGATATTCTTGCGCCAATTCCCCCACAAAACAGGTAGCCGCCCGAAATTTCCAGATATGGCCCCCCCCATGGCCACCGCCCTCAGCTCCTTCCATAACGATCCGGTGCAGAAAAAAGTCTGGGAAAACGACGAAATGATCATCTTCACAACACCCATCTCGGTAGTTACCAACCTCCGGAGCAACGAATCCCTTTTCTTCGACACCGAAAACAAGGGACAAGCCCGCACCGTGATTGGTTACGCCCAGTTAGCTATCGTCAAATGTCAATTCGAACAGGAAGTAAACAAGAGTGTGCTCCATACAACACTGCTGACCATCCTCTTCCTGCTCATCTCTCTGGCCGCCACCTTTATGCTGACCCGCGAGACGATGACACCGCTGCAACGACTGATCGAAACCATCAGGGCGCGGAACGGCCAGACAGAGCCGGGGCCGGACGAGGTCGGACTTTTAGGCGACACCTTTTCCCAACTGATCGTTGACCTCGAAAAGGCCTTCATGACCATCCAGGACCTCAAAGACGGCCTGGAAAACACGGTAATGGAGCGCACCCACGAACTGAGTCAGGCCCTCAACGAACTCCAAGAGACCCACGTGCAACTGATCCAATCGGAAAAAATGGTGGCCATCGGCCGACTGGTGGCAGGCGTGGCTCACGAGATCAACAATACCACCAATTTCGTCAGCGGGGCGCTGCCGCCGCTCCGCAGAAGGCTCAGCGAGCTGGAGGGGCTTCTCCTTGGACCGGATGGAGAACGACCGGACAAAGAACGGTGCGCGGCCATCTTCAAAAATATATCCATGCTCCTGGACAATGTCAGCGAGGGGGCACGGCGGACCAACAAGATCGTCGGCGACCTCAAAAACTTTTCGCGCCCGGTCGATGAGCTGCCTGGGCCGGTGGACATCAACCAATGCCTGCGCACCACCAGCTCGCTGGCCTATCCGGAGTACAAACACCGTCTGGAATTACACATGGAACTGGCCGAAGAGCTGCCCACAGTTGAAGGTGTCGAGGGCCAGCTCAACCAGGTGTTTATGAATCTGCTCCTCAACGCAGTCCAGGCGCAACCCGAGCAGGGAACCATTCTGATCCGCACCTGGCAGGCTGCGGACGGGATCCACATCCTGTTCCATGACAACGGCCCCGGCATTCCCGCCGGAGTGATCAACCAGATCTTTGAACCCTTCTTCACCACCAAGGAGATAGGCAAGGGCACGGGGCTGGGACTTTCAATATCCTACGGCATCATCAAAAAACATCAGGGGACAATCCTGGTTCGGAGCGAACCGGGCCAGGGCGCCGCTTTTGAAATCACCTTGCCGCTCAAACGGCAGCAAGGGTCACCCATCATCGAAGAGAAGAGACAATGAACACAATCCTAAGCAAGGTACTGTACGTGGACGACGAAGAGATCAACCTGATCAACTTCAGGGAGGCGCTCCGTGACGAGTTTGAGATCTTTACCGCCCTCTCCGGTGAAGCGGCGCTGACGATACTGGCACAGGACGCGGACATCGCCCTGGTGGTCAGCGACCAGCGGATGCCGGGGATAAAAGGCGTCGACTTGCTGGCCAGGGCCCTGGAACTGGCGCCCAATGCCGAGCGCGTCATCATCACCGGCTACACCGATTCCCAGGATATCATCGCCGCCATCAATCAGGGGCATGTCTACCGCTACATTCTCAAACCCTGGACCGAGGACGATTTACGAATCACGATTACCCATGCGGTGGAACGACACCATCTCAAAAAACATAATCAAGAGCTGATCGAAGAGCTGAACCGGAAAAATCTGGAGCTGGAGGACCGGGTCAGGGAACGCACCGCCGAACTGGCCACCACCAACCAGACCTTGATTGCCAAGGTGGACGAACTGGAGCAGGCTAAATACGAACTGAAGACCCTGCAAGGACTTCTTTCCATCTGCAGCTACTGTAAAAGAATGCGGGATACCGATAAGACCTGGGTGACAATCGAGCATTACCTGCACCGCCATGCCGACGTCCTGCTCACCCATGGCATCTGCCCCGAGTGCTATGCCAAGGTGATGAAGGAGCTGCCTGCCCAGATGGCCCACCTCATGAACGAGGAGCCATGATGCTGGTGAGGGTCCGTCACAAAATAACGCAACTTTCCTGCCGGAACATCTTGTTGCAAGTGTATTCCATAGAGTAGTATTGCAGGCGTCATTCCGACATGTCTTAAGACTCCGCTATTTTATAATATCCGGGAGCTTTCTCAAGGCCGGATCCAACCGGAATGATGAAGTATTGACTGCTTTTTCACCTAATCCATTTCCAACAAAGCGTGCGCCAGCTCCGCCTGCATAAATCTTTTGCTTATATGAATCAAATAGTTGAAGTCATCAATCTCAAAAAAGTTTTTGGCGAGAATACAGCAGTAACAGATGCCTCATTTACCGTCAAAGAGGGCATTTGTTTTGGCCTGCTGGGACCAAATGGCGCCGGCAAGACCACTACCATGGAGATCATGGAAGATATTATTGCTCCCACCAGCGGCAAGATCCTGTACCAGGGGCAGCCCCGAGGCGCGTCATTCCGCGAGGAGATTGGGATCCAGTTCCAGCATACCTCTCTGCTCAATTTTCTCAGCGTCGAAGAAACCCTGTTCTCATTCCACAAGCTGTATCAACAGCCTGAGGATCTTGATTACCTGATCCAGCTCTGTGATCTGAATCCCATCTTGAAACAGCGAAACAACCAGCTCTCCGGCGGCCAGCTGCAACGACTGATGCTGGCCCTCGCCCTGATCAACCGGCCGCGCCTGGTCTTTCTCGATGAACCTTCAACCGGTCTTGATCCGCAGTCCCGCCGGAATCTGTGGGACATTGTCCGCACCATCAAGGCGGAAGGAAAGACCATCATCATGACCACCCACTCCATGGAAGAGGCGGAATACCTCTGCGACGAGGTGGCAATCATGGACATGGGCCGCATCATTGCCTGGGACACCCCGGCCCGCCTGATCCAGACCCATTGCCAGGGAAGTTCCATCCTCCTGCCGGAATCAGCCTTCAAAATGAGCCTCGACGACCTGCCCTTTACCTGGAAGCACCGCGACAAGACCATTGTCCTGAAGACCGCCCAGGTTCAGGAAGGCCTCACCAAACTGCTCAGTCTTGACATTGATCTGACCGAGATGACCATCCATTCACCCAACCTGGAAGATGTTTTTTTATATCTGACCGGCAAAGGGCTGCGGGATTGAAATACAGAAAGACAGGTACCTCAAACATTTACACGCTCCTATTATAATGAACTTCAAACGCATGTGGGCCATGTTTACGGCCAGAAATCACGAATTCTTCCGCGACCGGGCCGCCTTTGGCTGGAACTTTCTCTTTCCCTTCCTGATTATTATCGGCTTCGGGCTCATCTTTGGGGGCAAGGAGCATCAACAGTTCAAGATTGGCGTCTGGTCTGCCACGGCCCAGGTTGACTTCTCGAAAAGCACGGTGCCCCTTTCATTTCAACAGGGGAAATACCTCCAGTTCATCGCCTTCTCCAGTCAGGCAGAAGGCGAACAGAAACTTCAGCACCTCAAGATTGATCTGCTGCTCGACACCCAATCCCCGGAGCACCGCTACTGGATCAATGATTCCTCTCCTCAGGGGTATGTCGCCGAACAGATCTTCCTCGCCTCTCTCCAGGACAAGAGTACGCGCCTGGCCGACAAACAGGTTATCAAAGGGGTGCAAATCCGCTACATCGATTGGCTTTTCCCCGGAATCCTCGGCATGAACATGATGTTTTCCGCCCTCTGGGGGGTCGGGTACGTGGTGGTGCAATATCGGAAAAACGGGACCCTTAAACGACTCAAGGCCACGCCCCTCACCCCCATGGAATACCTGAGCGCCCAGATGCTCTCCCGCATCTTTCTCATCATGTTCACTATTATCGTGGTCTGGATCGGCTCCAACCTGATCTTCCACTTCCAGGTGCACGGCAGCTATGGCGTCCTGGCCCTGATCTTTTTCCTGGGTGGCCTCAGTCTCAGTTCCATGGGGTTGGTCCTGGCCGCCCGCGGCACCAGCGAAGAATTCACCAGCGGTATCCTCAATTTCATCTCCTGGCCGATGATGTTTCTCTCCGGGGTCTGGTTTTCCCTCGAAGGCTCTCCCGCCTGGATTCAGGCCGTGGCCAAGATCTTCCCCCTGACCCACATGTTGACCGGGGCCCGCAAGATCATGAATGACGGGGCAACACTTGCCGATGTCCAAAGCGAATGCCTGATACTGATCGCCATCACCCTTATCTGCCTGACCATTGCCGCCAGAATCTTCTCCTGGAACGAATGACAACCACCGCCACCACCAGATATCTTGACAGCCACTGTCACCTGCAGAAGCAACATCTGGGCCCGGTCATTGATGACATTCTGGAGAGGGCCAGGAGCACCGGGGTGGCCAGGATGTTCTGCAACGCCACCCGCGAAGAGGATTGGCAGGCGGTGGTCGATCTGGCAGCAAGAAAATACGAGCTCATCCCTTTCCTCGGCATCCATCCCTGGTTTGCGGAAACCGCGATGACCGGATGGGAGGAAAGACTCCAGGTCCTGTTAAAGCAGATTCCGGCAGGCATCGGTGAGACCGGACTGGACAAATGTTGCCGGGCTGATTTTGGCAGGCAACAACAGATCTTCCTTCTTCAGTTGCAGATGGCCTCAGAGCTGCGGCGGCCGCTGGTTATTCATTGTGTAAGGGCCTGGGGCCGCCTGCTGGAGATACTGGAACACTTTGCAGGCCCGCTGCCGCGGGTGATGATCCATACCTTTGCCGGATCGCACGAGACCCTGCAACGACTGCTCAAGCTTGGCTGCTTCATCTCCTTTTCAGGCAAACTGGTCACCAACAGCAGGGTCCACCCCTGCTGTCTGGCAACCCCGCTTGCCAACCTGCTCCTGGAGACCGACAGCCCTGGACGGCCTCTTGCCAGAGATGCCATCAATGGCCCAGGAACAACAGACGAACCTGCTGCGATTGTCAAGCTGTATGAACTGGCCGCCACGATGCGGGAAATGGACCTCGACAAATTCTGTCAAGAAATATGGAAAAATGGAGCGATTTTCGCGAATACAATCCTTCCTCGGTGAGGAGCGATTCCAGATATTGCAGCAAAGCTCCATCACCATCGTCGGCATCGGTGCGGTCGGCGGCCATGTCGCCGAAGGACTGGCCAGGGCCGGAATCGGCGGGCTGCGCCTGGTTGATTTTGATACCATCCAGCCATCAAACATCAACCGCCAGATCATGGCCCTCGAAACCACCCTCGGCCGCCCCAAGGTCGAAGTGGCCAAAGAGCGGATTGCGGCCATCAACCCCCGGTGCCGGGTTGAGGCCCTGCAACTGTTTGCGGGCGATGAGACCCTGGAGCAGATCCTGACTCCGGCACCCGATATCCTGATCGACGCCATCGACTCCATGAATCCCAAAGTGCAACTGCTGACTGCGGCCCACACCAGCAGCATCCCCATCATCTCGTCGATGGGGGCGGCCCTGCGCAGCGACCCCACCCAGATCCGCGTTGCCGACCTGATGGACACCAAAAACTGCCCCCTGGCCAAACGCCTGCGCCAGCGACTCCGGCGCGCCGGGATCGAACGGGGCATCTCCTGCGTTTTCTCCACGGAAGCCGTCACCTACCATTATGATGAGCCGGAAGAAGCACTCAATAATGACACGCCCTTTGCCGACCGCGGACGACAACGCCGCAGCCTTGGTAGCCTGCCCACCCTGACCGGCATCTTCGGCCTTGTCATTGCCAACGCCGTCATCCTCCGCCTCACCGATCAGGATCGTTAACACGATACACCTGCGTCCCCTCCCTCTATTTTTGTTGGCACTCAAATTCAAACATCACACACAAAAAGTATGACGTTATTAAAATTTGTAATATTTTTCTTGACACCCATGTTCAAATAACGTATTCAGCCGGTATGACGTTATTTGAATTTGTAATACTTACAGTGAAAAATCTTGGAGACACATACGATGCATATGGCAGACGCTCTTTTATCACCGGCGGTGGGAATAACAATGTGGGGTGTAACCGCAGGGACGATTGCCTATTGCTCGACAAAGGTCAAAAGAGATCTGGATGATCGTAAGATTCCGCTGATGGGGGTGCTGGGCGCCTTTATCTTTGCCGCCCAGATGATCAATTTCACCATTCCCGCCACTGGTTCCAGCGGCCATATCGGCGGGGGGCTTCTGCTGGCGATCCTGCTCGGACCCTATGCGGCCTTTCTGACGATAGCGTCGGTTCTGGTAATCCAGGCCCTGTTCTTTGCCGATGGCGGGATCCTGGCCCTTGGCTGCAATATCTTCAACCTGGGGATATTTCCAGCGTTTATCGCCTATCCCCTGATCTACAAGAGAATAATCGGCCGCCAGCCGTCACCGACCAAGCTGTCAATCGCCTCGATTATCGGCGTTGTCGTCGCGCTCCAGCTCGGGGCCTTCTCCGTGGTTGTCGAAACAGTCGCCTCCGGCATCTCGGCTCTGCCGTTCACCACCTTTGTTGTCCTCATGCAGCCGATCCATCTTGCCATTGGGATTGTCGAGGGACTTGTCACCGCAACCGTGGTCTCTTTCGTCTATACGGCACGGCCGGAGATACTGCAAAGCGCCATGGGAACCAGACCTTTTGGCAACATCTCCGTGCGCAATATCGTCCTGGCCTTTCTGGCGCTGACCCTCTTGACCGGGGGCGTGCTTTCCTGGTATGCCTCGGAAAATCCAGATGGCCTGGAATGGTCGATTGCCAAAGTCACAGGCGCAGGCGAAGTGACCGGGACTGAACAACCGCTGCATCATGTCCTGGCTGCCATTCAGGGAAAAACCGCTTTTCTTGCCAATTATGCCTTTCCATCAAAACAGGGCGAGAAGGCGGTAACTGAAGGCGTCACGGCAGGCAAAGAAGGACAGGATACCAGTGGACGACTTGGCACCAGTGTCTCCGGAGGAGTCGGATCCCTGCTGACCCTTACCATGGCCGTCCTCATCGGCTTCTTTCTAAGAAGAGAAACGGCGGGGAAAGGCTGAAGGGACAATCGTCATAGCAAAGAGTTGGCGAGTTTCCGGCATCTCTCTGTTATCACAGAATCTGCTGACCGCAGGCTGTTCATGGAACACCAAAGACTGAAATGAAATTTCCACATAGTTCTCCCCTCTCTCGCATTTATACTCTGTCGGCTGCTATCGCCTGCTACAGCGTCCTTTCCGCTCCAGTTCCCGCTTTTGCGTCCCACCCGCTGATTACGGACGACGCGGGCACCATAGGCGCAGGCAAATATCAGCTGGAAGTAAACGGCGAGGTTGGACATGAAAAAGAAGAGGGGGTTACCACCCAAACAACGGAAGGAGCCGTAAGCCTCTCCTATGGGCTGAGCGAATCCATGGATCTTGTGATCGGCCTTCCCTATCAGCATATCCGGGCCACAGATGACACAACCGTCATATCCGATCATGGCCTCGCCGACACCTCCCTTGAAGTGAAGTGGCGGTTGTATGAGCATGATGACTTGAGCCTCGCCATTAAACCGGGACTCACCCTGCCCACCGGGGACGACGAAGCGGGACTCGGTGTAGGAAAGGCATCTTACAACCTCTTTTCCATTATCTCCAAAGACATGAAACCGTGGGCCTTCCATCTCAACCTCGGCTATCTCAAAAATGAAAATACCCTGGATGAAGAGGAGGACGTCTGGCATGCATCCATCGCTTCCACTTTTGCTGTAACCGACAGCCTCACGGCGGTTACCAACCTCGGCGTTGAAAGCAACACCGACGAACTTGCCGGTACCGATCCCGCCTTTTTTCTAGCTGGCCTGATCTACACCCTGTCAGAAGGATTTGATCTTGATTGCGGCATCAAATACGGACTGAATAGTGCCGAGACTGACTACACCGTGCTTGCGGGGATCACCTGGAGGCTTTAACCTAGAATGCGCTCCATTGATGGTGCCGTACTTGATTTAAAACGCCTGGACCTCCTGGCAACAGGCGATTCAATCATCCATCGCCTTGATGCGAGGGCCAAGGTTATCACCACCTTATTCTTTATTGTTATGGTGGTCTCTTATAAACGCTATGCCTTGGCAGAGTTGACGCCTTTTCTGTTTTTTCCGGTCATCACCCTGGCCCTCAGTAACCTGCCGATCAGCTATATCCTCAAAAAAATAGCAGCAATCCTGCCGCTTGCCCTTTTCGTGGGTTTGTTCAATCCCCTGTTTGATCGAGAAACCCAGGTGCTCCTTGGCCCTGTCGCCATCTCCGGCGGTTGGATTTCTCTTATTTCCATCATGGGCAGAAGCGCCCTGACAGTCGGCAGCGCCTTTATCCTGATCGCCACAACCGGATTCATTGCAGTCTGTCACGCCCTCAATCGCCTCGGTATGCCCAGGGTCTTTACAATCCAACTCCTTTTCCTCTACCGCTATATCTTTGTGCTCACCGAAGAAGCCACCCGCACCACCCGCGCCAGGGAACTCAGGGCCTGCGGCAAGAAAGGATTGGGCTTCAGCAGCTTCGGCCCCCTGATCGGTCATCTCCTGATCAGAACCTGGGCCCGGGCCGAGCGAATCCATATGGCCATGGTGGTGCGGGGGTTTTCCGGCGAATTTCACTCCCGGCAGATCAACAGATTCGGCCACAAGGAGTATCTCTATGTCATCGGCTGGTCTCTGGTTTTTATCATTCTCCGCACCGAAGATATAACCAGAATAGTCGGTGCTGCTTTTACAGGGATATTTTCATGAGTCACCATATCGTCGAGGTGAAAAACCTCAAGCACGTCTATGCTGACGGCACCATTGCCCTGAAGGATCTGTCTTTTACCATTCATCACGGGGAATCAGTGGCGATTATCGGTGCCAACGGCGCAGGGAAATCAACACTCCTGCTGCACCTCAATGGCTATCTGGCCCCGACAGTCGGGGAGGTACGGATCGGCGGTTTCCCGCTGACCCCGGAGACCCTGCCGGAGATCAGACGAACCGTGGGGATGGTGTTCCAGGATCCCGATGACCAGCTCTTCATGCCCACGGTTTATGAAGATGTCGCCTTCGGTCCTTGCAACCTCGGACTCCCGGAAGAGGAGGTACGGCAACGGGTAGGTGAGGCCCTGGAAAAAGTAGGGGCCGGGCACCTCGCCCAAAAACCGCCTTATCATCTTTCCGGCGGCGAGAAGAAACGGGTGGCTATTGCCACGGTGCTGTCAATGTCACCGGATATCCTGGTCATGGATGAACCGACCAACGGTCTCGATCCCTTTTCGCGGCGGCAG
This sequence comes from Desulfocapsaceae bacterium, assembly GCA_030653035.1. Taxonomy (GTDB): domain Bacteria; phylum Desulfobacterota; class Desulfobulbia; order Desulfobulbales; family Desulfocapsaceae; genus UBA2270. Next base: position 16,205 of record JAUSAB010000028.1, read on the forward strand.
TTGATCGGTTTACTCAAAGACTTTCACCATACCCGGATCTTCACCAGTCATGATCTGGATATGGTCATCGAGCTGTGCGAACGCACGATTGTTCTGCATCAGGGAGAGGTCAAGGCCGACGGTCCAACGGTTGCAATATTCAACAATGCACAACTGCTGGCGGAATGCCGGCTGGAAAAACCTCTGTCGATGCAGGGATGCCCGATCTGCGGGAGATCATGAAAGACGATATCTTCTTTGCCTCTGCCTGAACAGACACTACCGGCCAAGAAGTACCCATGGTTCCTTTGGCGGCACCTCTCCGCCAAAGGAACCATTTTGCGGAGGGACGTTATGACCTTCGTTGTTTATGCCTACACCTTTGTGTTCTTAACACCCTCGCCAGATTTACCGATTCTTTTACAACTCTCAACCTTCCACCTTTATTCTCCATCCCTCCTCCAATTCCGTAATTTTATTGCCCCTCTGCATTTAAAATTTTATTTCCCGCCGATGATGCGCTACAATTAAAGTGTACCCGGGGAATGATCCTCATATCCAATGGAAGAGGAGGTCACCATGCAATTCATACTCTCCAAACAGATTGAACCAACTCTGGCCTTTCATCTTATGAAATTTGCTTTTCAGGCTTTTGAAAAAGAACTCATTGAGCTTACTCCAGAAGAATACGCAGAGGCATATCAACAAGCCTATCATGAGATAACCCTGCATGAGCAGATCCTCCTGTCTGAGGCGGCCTGCGGGGTTGTGATTCCTGACAATCTGTTGCAAGCCACCTTTCACTCAATCCAGATAAGGCATGGAGGGGAGGAAGAATTTTTCCTTCACCTGCAGAAAAATAATCTGCGACCAGATGACTTCCGCACCGCCTTAAGCAATGACCTGAAAGTCGAGGTTATTTTAGTCAGAGTGGCCTATCATGCCAAGCCCGTCAGCCAGCAAGAGATTAGAGACTATTACGATAGCCACCAAGGATCTTTTTATTTTCCGGAACAACGCCGTGCCCGTCACATCCTCATCAGCACCGAAAATCATTGCTCACATCTGCCCAAAGATGCACAGCTGTGCCGAGCAATGCACATTCACTCACGTCTGCAAAGCAATCCCCATAACTTTATTCGCGAGGCCCAGCTTCATTCTGACTGTACAACGGCCAACGACGGCGGCGATTTAGGCCGCATCTGCCATGGTGAGCTCTGCAGCACACTCGATCACGCCCTGCTTCAACTTGCCGCCGGAGAAATCAGTCCAATCGTCCAGACCACTAAAGGTTTTCATATCCTCTACTGTGAGGCGATTCACCCCGGACAACGCTTAAACTTTGAAGAGGCCGCGCCTCAAATTTTCCAGCTCCTGACCCGAGAAGCAAGAATCGATACATGCAGGAGCTGGCTCAAATCCCTGTTCCATATTGGCACCCATAACCTCAAGTAGAGAGTTCTCCCCATGCTCAAACCCACTGCATCAGGGCCAGGCACCATCACCATCAGTTTCGCCACCAAAACGATCTTCCTTGAAAAAGAAGGCGCCGTGGAGTCAGTGGAGACCATTGAGCTGGTCAAGCCCGGGCAGCTCCTTGCCTTTTTGAACCCAGACGATGACACAAAAAGCCCCACACCCGAACAGCAAAAGCCGCCAGCCAAACACGTCATCTTGAGCCCTGGCAACCATACCCAACTTTCCGCCAGAGGAGATTCCCTGCTGGCCACCGTTGCCGGCTATCCCCTTATCACAAAAACCACCAACGCCAATGAAGAGACACTGACCATCTCCATCACGCCGCTCGTCACCATCAGCCCTGATCAGATGGAGGCCAGCCTGACCCTTTATCCACCCCTGCCCAAAACAAGCCCGCTTACGGTTGAAGAACTGGTAGAGCTCCTCAAGCAAGCAGGAATTCGTCATGGCCTGAACGAAGAGATCCTGCGCGACTACCTGGAGCAGAGTAGAACAGAGCAGCATATTATCAGAGACGCCCTGATTGCCTCGGGCTCTCTCCCTATAAACGGACTTGATGCCCAGCTCCGCTTTGAGGTAGAGATTAGCTCCATCCCCGGAAAGATCATGGGAAACGGCAAGATTGATTTCCATGAACGCAGGATGTTTATCGCTGTGCGCAAGGGGCAGCTCCTTGCCACCAAGGTCCCAGCCACCATCGGCACACCGGGCGTCACGGTCACCGGTCAACCCATCCCCCAAAAGGCGGGTGTAGACCTCACCGTCAACGTCGTCGATAATGCCAGCTACAACCAGGAAAACGGCGAGGTCCATGCCACCAAACCCGGCATCCTTTCCGTCGTCAAAAACACAATCAAGGTCTGTGCCAAATTGTCCATCCCAGGTGATATCAATTTCAGCACCGGCAACATTGAGGCCCATGACGCGGTGGATATCGGCGGATCGGTTCAACCCGGATTCAAGGTAAAGGCCCATGGCGACCTGAAGATTGGCGGGGGAGTCAGATCGGCGACCGTCATTTCACAAGGCAATATCCTGATCCAGGAAGGGGTCAGCGGCAAACAGACCATCATCCAGGCAACTGGTGATGTTGACGTCCCTTTTGTCGAACAGGCCACCATTACAGCCGGGGGGACCATCATTATCCGCAAGCAGGCCTATTACAGTCGAATCTTTGCCGGAAGCGACATTCATTGCCAGGAAGGCAGTAAGGTCATGGGCGGCATCCTCATGGCTGGCGGAAATCTCAGCGTCGGCCAGGTAGGATCAGACAATGCCTCTCCCGCCCTGATTGCGGCAGGCACTGACGGCAAACAGTATCTCCGGTATGAGGCCCTGCATCAGGAAATCATGGATAAGGAAGATGAGCTGGAGCGCTGCCTGCAACTGCATGGCCATGACAGCCGGTTACCCTTTCACCTGGCTATGACCGAGGAACTGGAAGAAATGCACCAAGATCTCAACAAATTGAATCTGGCAACAGACAAGAACGCAGACACCCCCGAAGAGCTGGCCTACCAGCTCAGAAGCAGAACCATCATTGTTCACGGCCAGGTCTTTGCGGGCACGATGCTTCGTATCGGCAATATAACCAAGCTGCTGGAAACCACCATGAGTAACTTGAAATTTACCCTCTCCCAAGACCTACAAGAGATAATCGAGCACTCTCTCTAAGGCTGAAGGCTATCAGCTCGAACAGCCAGATATAACTTCAGCCTATAATCATTGCTGGAAATTTTTCTCCTGAATGATTAGCATCAACGAGGTCATTCTTCCTCTTGCACAATCATCATACCAATGGAGCACGTCATTCATGTTCGTCAAACTCTGGATGCAAAAAGACATTATTACCGTTTCCCCCGCCCAGACCCTTGCTGAGGCAGAGGCACTGATGCAACAGCACCGGATCAGACGACTTCTGGTGACGCAGGGGCCAACCCTGGTCGGCATCATCACCAAGGAAGATATCCGTAAAGGAATCCCCACCAGTTGCGATGAGAATACCAGACTGATTGCGGCCCAGAGCAAGGTAGAGGCCTACATGGCCCAAAATCCGATCACCGCTGATCCCATGGCCCCCCTTGAGGATATTGCTCTGACGATGCGCCGCAACAAGATTGGTGGGATCCCGGTTCTTGAGAACGATCTCCTGGTCGGCATTATCACCGAATCTGATATCTTTGGCGCCCTGACCGAGATCCTGGGTGCAGGAAGAAATGGAGCGCGGGTCGAACTGAAAATAGGTCACGACTCCAAAGACATCTTCCAGGTCGTCAAGCTGTGCAAACAATTCAATGTCTTGATTACCGCCATTTCCATCTACCACGACTTCAGTCCGGAACATCAGTTGCTCACCATCCGACTGGACGGTGAAGAGTTGAACGCCCTGATTGATGCCCTCTGGCAATCCGGCTGTCAGATCAACAGGATCATGCGGTTTGACGAAGAAGGAGCAGCTGAGAGCTGAAAAGGATCAGAAGGGACTGACGACCCTGTCGGCGTTGGCCATACTGTCCATAATCTCATACATATTGGTGGTCGTCCCTACTTGCAGATTCTTTGCAAGTTTGAAGAAATCAAGACAGGTGCCACAAGATAAAATCTTCACCCCTTTCTTCTCCAGGGCCTGCAGGGCCTCCAGGGCCTTGCCCGCAGTTGCCACCAGCTTGACCCCACCATTATAAAAAAGGATCCGGCTGGGTTGGGGGGAGACATCTTTTATCGTGGCGATATAGGTCTGCAACAAGGCCCAACCCAGCTCGTCGCTGCCCCGTCCCATACAGTCCGAGGCAATCACATAGACCAGATTACAACCAGTCGGTGCTCCGCCGGGAATTGCACACTGGTAATCAGCCTCATCAAAAGAAACAGACGGCCCGGCCCCTTCCCGGTTCTCCGCCAAAAAGCTCAGGCGAAAAGAGCCATCTGCAAGCGTTACCGAGTCCACCCGGCAGTTTCGGCTTTGACCAAAACGCAGTACATTGTCCTTTGAGGCCTCATTATCCACGAGGATCTCAAACGGTCCCTCTCCCTGTTCCAACGCGGCCTTGGCCCTGAGCACCGGTTCAGGACAACTCAACCCTCTACAATCTATCAAATTCATAATAACCTCAATCTGTTACAGGATAGGAATGGTAGCATTTTTTTAAAATAGCCCCTGCCATCCTATTGGTCAAATAGATAATTTCTATCCTTCAAGGTCTTTTGATGGTAAAAAGAGATAGTCTTCTGACTAAAAATCATATTATTCCATTTCTAAATCAAGATGTACACGAGGAGAAAAGCGAGTCGCGACGAGGCAGTACAAGGAGTACGGTGAGGAGCGGCGCAGCGCATTCGACGAAGTGAACGCTTGATTTAGAAATGAAATTAAAGATCATCACCACCATCAAACCCAATACCCAAGGAAAAACGATGGACCTCCATAAACTTGCCGCCTATTGCAAGGTCATTGAACTCAAAAGCTTCACCAGAGCTGCTACGGCCATGTCTCTTTCCCAGCCAACAATCAGTGAACATATCCGCGCCCTGGAACAGGAAACCGGACAGCGCCTGATAAACCGGCTGGGCCGCTCTTCCGCCATTCCTGGCTCAAAGGGCACTTTGGCGTCCCTGCCCGGCAGCCGTGAGATCAAAGCCTCTGAGGCCGGCAATATTCTCTATTCGTATGCCAGAAAAATGCTCCGCCTGCAACAGGAGGCATTGGAGGCTCTGGGACATTATTCGGGAAATCTGGCCGGACGAATGGCCATAGGCGCCGGTACCATTCCCGGGGCCTATATCCTGCCGGAAAAGATTGGCGCCTTCAAGAAAAGCCATCCTGATATCACCATTACCCTCCGCATCGCGGGCTCCAGGACTATTGCCAATGAAATCCTTACCGGTGAACTGGAGATGGGAATTCTTGGGGCCCAATGGCGGGAAAACGGCCTGATCTGGCAGGAGATCTTCAGCGATGAACTGATCCTGGCCGTGCATGCAGGCCATCCCTGGGCCAAACTGCGGGAAATTTCTCTGGAACAACTGAGGGCAGAACCGTTTATCATGCGGGATCATTCGTCAGGGACAAGACGTGCCCTCTCTCAGATCCTGGAACAGCATGGCCTGAATCCGGCCCACCTGAACGTGGTGGCGGAAATGGGAACGACCGAGGCGATACGGCAATCGATAAAGGCCGCCATCGGGATCTCCATCCTCTCATCTCAGGCCGTCAGGGAGGATATCGCCCATGGCAGTCTGGTGGCAGTGGCCATTCAAGGAGTCAAGATGATCCGTCCTTTTTATATGGTCACCCGCAAGAACCAGGCCCTGTCTCCTCTCTGCACTGCCTTTATCGAGACCATAGGCAAGGAAAAATGAGGTTCCTCGCTGTTTCGGGTAGATTACAGACAAATGTAATAGCGATTGTTAGTCGGATAAGCGCGTTCACTGATAATACAATCGTATTTACCCACCCCAAACAGCGAAGAACCTTATTCCAAAAAGCATTCAAGTTGACACCGAGCAGGCAAGCGAGCGGCGACGAAGGTGCCGGCTTGAATGCAAATTAGAATTACTTCACTATTACCTCCAAATCCTTTACCCCTGCGGTAAAATTCTGTCCTTGGTATGGCCGAAGTGACCGGTAATTATAAACAGGAATTACGGTGATCGTGTTGAAGCCGGATCGAACATCAAGCTCACGTTCACAAATCACATCATCAACAGGGAGCGCAATGGTCAGTTGATGTTTTCCCGGAGCGAGGGCAATTCGCTTGTTGAACTGATATTTCCAACCAGTGCCGCTTTCAGGTATATTGGAATCTATTGGTGATTTGTCTTCCAGGACCGGCTCGGCCTCAAGAGATATTGTCTGTCCATCAATATTCAATTGAACACGATAAGAAGGCTTACTATGCTTAAAATAAATCCCGGCAAAGCGTGACGCGTTCCTTTTTACGGAAAAATTAATATCCGCAACGGCCTTTCCAGACTCGACTTCCGCACTTGACGTCTCGGAATAGACATCATTTCTGATTGAAAGAGAAGATGTTGCAATCAATTCCCTGTTGTTTGCGCACCCACTGATGAGAAGACCTGCCAGCAAGGCAGCCCCGACGATCATTGATTTCTTTTTCATTTGTATGCCAAATTAACTATTTGTACTTATTTATTTTTTAATTAATCATATCGACGCTTCAGCCTGAATTGAGCGTTGATATGATCAATTGCCGATGGATTTCTTTTGAACTGGTACTAGACAGCTGCTTCACCCCGCTCATTGGTTCGTATCCGCACCGCCTCCACGACCTCCAGGATGTATATTTTGCCTTCGCCCCGTTCACCAGTCCAGGCTTGCTCACGAATTGCCTCTACCACTTCCCCGAGGATAGTGTCGGAGACCATCAGTTCAATGCGGATAAACTTGCAGAACCAGGTTATCTCTCCGTCCCGCTCATCCCGGCAAAAAGCCCCTTTCCCCTGTCCGAAGCCTTTAATATCCAAGACACTCATGCCGGACAATCCTTTTATCTCCCTTAAAACTTCCGTGACTCTTTCCAGAACAGCCGGCCTTATGTATGCGATTATCTGTTTCATAGGGCAACCTCCTTTTGATTCAATTTAATTTCTGCTCTTCGTTCCCACCAACGGTAAAGGGTCGGCAGGACAACCAAGGTTAACAAAGTAGAGGTAACCAATCCTCCGATAATTACTGTTGCGCGAGAACGCTGCATTTCAGCGCCGACACCTTGTGACAGGGCCATGGGAATAAAACCCAGCATGGCCACCATGGCAGTCATGAGAACAGGACGAAGACGCACAACGGCTCCTTTGAGAATCGCTTCATCCAGATTAAGACCCTCGTCCCGCAGTTTGTTAAAGTAGGAGACCATCACAATCCCGTTTAATACGGCCACCCCGAACAGGGCGACAAATCCGATTGCCGCAGTAACCGATAAGGGCATGCCGCGCAGGAAAAGGGCAACAATCCCGCCGATCAGGGCAAAGGGAACATTGAGCATGATAAGAAACGACTGGCCGACTGAGCCGAAGGTAAAAAAGAGCAGAATGAAGATAAGCGCCAGACAGATCGGTACGATGATGGCAAACCTGGCCATGGCCCGCTGCTGGTTCTCGAACTGCCCCCCCCAGGTGAGATAATAACCGGGAGGAAGTTTGACCTTTGCTTCCACAGCCTTCTGGGCGTCGGCGACAAAGCTTCCCATATCACGGTCCGAGACATTGCATTCAACAACGATACGGCGCGAACCGTTATCTCGGGAGATTTGGGCCGGTCCTTCTTCCGTCAGAATACGGGCCAATTGCCTGAGGGGAATCCGGGCACCACCGGGTGCCGAGATCAGTAGCTCACCGAATTTATCCGGGCTGTTTGTCAGTCCTTCCGGGAAGCGTACGGATACCATAAACCGGCGCTGTCCTTCAAAGAGTTCGGAAACAGCCTTCCCGCCGGCAGCAAGTTCAAGTACATCCTGGATATCATCGACGTTGATGCCATAGCGGGCAATGGCCTCCCTGTTTATCTGCACCTGCAGGTAGGCAAGGCCCGAGACCTTCTCTACTTGGACGTCCGCTGCCCCGCGTATTTTCTTGATCGCTTCGGCAATATCATTGGCCTTGGCTTTGAGGATATCCATATCCTCCCCGAAGAGTTTAACGGCCACCTGCGACTTCACTCCCGATACCAATTCATCCACCCGCAGGGCAATAGGCTGGCTAAAAGAGAAAGACATGCCGGGAACGTTTTCCAGCCGTTCCCGCATCTTGTCAACCAGTCCTTCCTTAGTGGAAGCAGTCTTCCATTCGGAGCGAGGCTTGAGGCTGACGAAGATATCGGAAACGTCGATACCCATAGGATCGGAGGCAATTTCCGCTCGGCCCGCGCGGGCCACAACCTTTTCCACTTCGGGAAAAGAAAGAAGTGTTTTCTCAACTGCCTCCGAGGTGCGTGCCGTGTCGGTCACCGACACCGACGGCAGACGGAACGACTGAACCGCCAAACTCCCCTCATCAAGGGAGGGGATGAATTCACTTCCCAGGAAAGGCACAAGCAGAATGGAGCCGGCAAGAACGCAACCGGTGACAAGCAAGGTTTTCTTCGGGTTGCCAAGACTCCATCGCAGAATCGGCAGATAGGTGTTACGAATCATCACCAGCAGTCGGGGGGCCTTTTCCACTATTTTCCCTCTGAGCAGAAATGAGCAGAGGGCCGGCACCATGGTCATGGTCAGGATAAGAGACCCAAGAAGCGCAAAGCCTACTGTAAAGGCCATGGGTGAAAACATCTTTCCTTCAATATCGGCCAACGTGACGATAGGGAGGTGTACGATGATGATGATTAAGACCCCGAAAAAAATCGGGCGGGCGACCTCTTTCGCAGAAAGAAAAATCGTGTGAAGCACCCCTTCTTCCTTTTTCCGTTCAGCCAGGTGGCGCACGGTGTTTTCCACCATAACCACACTCCCATCCACGATCATGCCGAAATCGATAGCTCCCAGGGTCATCAGGTTGGCGGAAAGTCCCAGCCAATACATGCCGAGGAAGGAAAAGAGCATTGACAGCGGGATGACAAGGGCGACAATGACAGCCCCCCTTAAATTCCCGAGAAAATAGAGCAGGACGGCGATAACCAGCATTCCGCCTTCCAGCAGGTTGCTGCGTACCGTGGCAATCGTCTTGTTCACCAGTTCGGTCCGGTCGTAGTAGGGAACAAGCTTCACCCCCTCCGGAAGAGACTTCTGGATCGTTTTCACCTTATCTTTGACCCCGGCGATAACGTCTTTGCTGGAGGCGCCTTTAAGCATCATGACGATCCCGGCCACAGCCTCCCCTTTACCGTCATAGGTGGTCACCCCTTGGCGGGGTTCGTTGCCGATGACAACTTCGGCCACATCATTGAGATGGACGGGAGTGCCGCCACGGCTGGCAACCACGATCTCCTTCAGGTCGTCAATCCCCTTGGCAAGGCCCAGACCGCGCACGATGTACTGCTCTTCCCGGTGTTCGATGAATCCGGCTCCAACATTGGAATTGTTCTTTTCAACGGACTCCATCACGCTTTGAATGGTCAGATCCAGACTCTTCAACTTACCCGGGTCGATCAGGACCTGATACTGTTTGACCTGACCGCCGAATGAATTGACATCCGTCACACCCGGCACCGTTCGAAGAAGCGGCCTTACTGCCCAGTCCTGGAGAGAACGGAGTTCACGAATATCGTAGTTATCGCTTTCCAAAAGATACTGGTAGATTTCGCCAAGGCCCGTCGTGACCGGACCCATCTGCGGTTCGACCCCTTTAGGCAGCCGTTCTTTCGTCTGCTGAAGACGCTCGAAAACCTGTTGACGGGCGAAGTAAATGTCCACTCCGTCCTCAAAAACCACGGTGATGACCGACAGGCCGATTTTGGATATGGAGCGGACCTCCTTGAGTTTCGGGATCCCTCCCAACGAGGTCTCTATGGGAAAGGTTACCAGCTTTTCCATTTCGGTAGGCGCCATTCCCCCTGCCTGGGTCAGGATCTGTACCTGGATATTGGTCACATCCGGAAACGCGTCCACCGGAAGTTTCTTCATCGCCCAGATTCCTGCTCCAATGAGGATGACAATGGCTATCAGAACCAGGATGCGTTGCTTCAATGAAAACTGTAGAATTTTATCGAGCATCAATTATTCCTCCCCCAGTTCAGCCTTCTTCATCTCTGATTTGAGAAGGAAACTTCCTTTAACCGCATAGCTCTGATCCTCGGCCAAACCATCGATCACCTCTATCATTCCTCCCGAGATCTCGCCAAGCCGTACCTCACGGGAGGTGAATTCTTCTTCATTCTCGGTAACGAAAATGACCTTTTTCCCTTCCAGTTCCTGAATAGCCTCTTCCTGGATAGCCAGTACCGGTGATGCCGTGGCGGGGAGTGCCAGCTCAACAGTGGCAAACATCTCCGGTTTAAGGGCCCGGTCCAGGTTTTTCACATCCACCCTGGCCCTGACGGTGCGGGTTGCCTCATCCACCAGGTCGGCAATGTAGGTAATCTTCCCCTCGAAGGATCTGTCCGGGAATGCACCCACCTTCACGGTGGAGTCCTGTCCCTTCATGACCTTTGCCAGGTCCTTTTCGTTAATATCCGTCAACACCCAGACCGACGAAAGATCAGCGACAGTGTAGATGCTTTTTGAAGGATCGGAGAATTCCCCGACGATGGCGTGCTTCTCGGTAATGATACCGTCTATGGGGGAACGGACCGGCAAAAGCGGTTTAATGTGATTTTCTCCTTTCAGGTCGGCGATTGATATTCCCAAGAGAGACAAGCGTTCTTCGTCCGTGTGCAACTCGGTCTCAGCGGTCCTGAAGTCGGTCTCTGCCTGCATGATGTCCTTACGGGCGGCAATCTTCTTCTCCACCAGGTTTTTAATCCGCTCCATGTTGGATCTTGCCAGCGCAAGCTTCGTATTGGACTGATGGTAGCGGTTAAGGGCTTCTCCCAGCTCGACACTGTCCAGGGTTGCCAGAACCTGTCCGGCAGACACCTGGTCACCGAGGGAAACCGAAACAGCGACAATTTTCCCGGGTATTCTGGGTGATACATGGGCAATCCTGTCAGCGTTGGCCTCTACCTTACCGGTGGCGCGGATTACACCTCCCAGCCGTTCCTTTTTCGCCCGGGCAACGATCACGCCGTTCTGCCTCTGGACCTCAACCGTCATCTTGACACCACCTTGGCCCTTATCACCCTTTTGTTCCTGCATCTTTTCAGTTTGTTCTCCACCGCCGCTTTTGAGGTGAGTGAAGCGATAGAGGAAGCCGCCCCCCAGAGCAACAGCCAGAATAAGTCCAATAATGATTCCTTTTATGTTCACTACACACCTCCGGTAATATCTGTTGCTACAGATGTTTCAAGTTTCGATAAGGCCGTCTGTCGGTCATAAAGAGCGGTCAGATATCCGTCATTCACCTCAAAGTATTTTTTCTGTTCTTCGATGACGGTTAATATGCCGACCTCACCAAGTCGATAGGCCTCTTGAGTCAATTTCAAATTTTCTTTGAGCTGAGGAAGAATATCAGTCCGGTACATTGCCAAAGTACTCTCAGCGTTCACGAAACCGGCATAAGCCGTTTCGACCTCCCGTTCAATCGCTTTTGTGGCAGCCGACAAACGAGTTTCTGCGCTGTTCCTTTTGCTCTGCGCTTCCAGAACTCCCGCTTGATTATGGTCAAACAAGGGGATAGGCATTGAAAGCTTTAACCCTATGATATTAGACGAATCATTCGTTCCATCCACGACACTGGATGTTATGTCATGTTTTACCGATAAACCGGCCGTGAGGTTAGGAATCCCCTCGGTCCGGGCAAGGATAATCTCCGCGACCCCTTTGCTTTTTTCGGCCTCAAGGGTCTTGATATCCGGACGACTTTCCTGTGCCAGTCGTTGCAGGTGGGCAAGGTCCTTGGTCAAGGACCTTGCGGATTCAAGATTTCCCGTTAGCACTGGATCTTCGTCGAGAGGAAGCCCCATTAAGTGCAAGAGCTTTGTTCGCTTCTGCCTCAGATCCTTTTCGATGGCCAATTTCTTGCCGGCACTTCTTGCCAGTTCCACTTTGGCCAGATTCATTTCCAGTTCCGGGATTTCTCCCGCCTCCAATCGTTCCCTCGTCACTTGAAAGAGAGTACGGTTGAGCGAGATGAAGTCTTCCGAGAGGGCCAACCGCTTTTCGGCCACAATGAGTTCATAAAAGGCAGATTTAGTCTCACCAGCCAGCAATCTTTCCTTCTCCGCCAATTGCCAGAAGTACATTTCCAGCTCACCTTCGGCAATGGCGAGCCGTTTTCCCCGCTTTCCGGCCAGAAGAAATTCCTGAGACACTTCGAGAGACAAGCTCCTCTCAGAACTGTTGCCTGTCATCGTCCCTGTTCCCCCATCAAATTCAAGGGTAGGGTTAGGCAGGAGACCGGCCTTCATCTTACCCGCATCACGAATGCCTTTTTCTTCTCGAAACGATTTGAGATCACCATTATTTTGCAACGAATATTCGATTATCTGCGGCAGTGACAGTGTCTGTACCTCTGCACGGACTGGAGCGGACATAAGAATACACAGGATCCCCGGCACAAGGAGCCATACTCCCTTTGTAAAAATAGTTGTTCCCAAAGGAATAACCTCCATTTTTTAAAAAATTGTCACAACTTATTGAAATAACAGTTTATATTCAGATGAGAGTCACGACGGAAATAAAGAGAGACCTTTCCCTCAGCGAGAGAAAGGTAATTCGCTTATCGTGGCAGATCAGGCGAGGTTTTGCGGGGGAATAAACTTAGAGAGATAGACTTCGGGAAAACTCTTGAATGGGTCAGGTATGGTCAAATCGGAAATGCTGGGATTATAACTCAGCTGGAACTGCTGGAAGGACAGAGGCGCATGACAGGCGCAATTGATACATGTGTTACAGCCATCATAATCTTTGCATTGTTCAAAAGGGGGACAAGGCTGCTGAAGAGATGCGGAAATCTCCAAAAGTACTTCTTGATCGCTGACATCCGTCACGTGACTCTGCATGGAACAAGCACCTCCATACACGCCGTTAACAGCAACAGTCTGTATCACCGCGAGAAGAACCAATAAAAAAATCTTTAAGTGAATTGATTTTCGCATAGATGAAATAATCAAAGTTTCCTCAACAACTCATCCTCAGCTTGGTAGATTCCAAGATTTCCAGACCCAATAATCCCAATTTTAACATCAGTGACGGGCAGTGATCTAAAAATTATATCGGATAAGAATCACATTATCACTGTTCCAATATTATAAGAATGATAACCAGTCGTGCCTCAATGTCAAACCATATAAAGCTACAAAAAATCTGCCTACAGGTAGGGGCGATATTGAATAAAAAAAGAACAAGAAACCTCTTTACTCAGGCAAGACCCGTACCGCCCCTTTATCGGCCGAGGCTGCAAACAGGGCATAGGCCCTCAGTGCCGGCGACACCTTCCGGTTGCGGTCGGTTGGATGAAAAGCCTGACTGCCCTTCTGCTCTTCCTGCTGTCGTCTCGCCGCCAGTTCCTGTTCAGACACCAGGACATTGATGCTTCGCCCCGGAATATCAATATCAATAGTATCTCCATCCATAACCAGACCAATGGCCCCGCCAGCCGCCGCCTCGGGTGAGACATGGCCGATCGACAGCCCTGAGGTGCCGCCGGAGAATCGGCCATCGGTGACCAGGGCACATTCCTTGCCCAGATGAACGGATTTGAGGTAAGAGGTGGGATACAACATCTCCTGCATCCCCGGCCCCCCTTTTGGTCCCTCATAGCGAATAATCACCACATCACCGGCCTTGATCGTCCCACCAAGAATAGCCTCACAGGCCGCCTCCTGCGAGGAGAAGACCCTGGCGGTTCCGGTAAAATGAAAGATAGAAGGATCAACCCCGGCCGTCTTGACGATACAGCCCTTGGCGGCAATGTTGCCATAGAGGACGGCCAGGCCCCCATCCTTGCTGTAACAGTGGGCCACATCGCGGATACAGCCCTTGTCCCGGTCAAGATCGGGCTCCGTGTACATAGTAGCCTGGGAACCCATCACCAGATTACGACCGGCCGAGGCCGGAGCGCTCAAATAGAGTTTCCTTGCCACCTCACTGGCGCCGCTGCCGGCGATATCCCAGATCTGCAACGCCTCCGCAAGGGTTGCACCATCTGCCCGGCACACCGAGGTGTCAACCAGTCCGGCCCGTGCCAGCTCACCCAGAATCCCCATGATCCCGCCAGCCCGGTTCACATCCTCCATATGATAATGCGATGAAGGGGCCACCTTGCACAGATTGGGCACCTTGCGCGACAGGGCGTCGATATCCGCCATGCTGAAATCGACCTCAGCGGCATGGGCAATGGCCAGTAGATGAAGCACGGTATTGGTGGATCCGCCCATGGCGATATCAAGGGTCATGGAATTCAAGAAAGCGGCGCGGCCGGCAATGGAGCGGGGCAACACCGAGGCATCTTCCCGGTCATACCAGGCGTGGGCCATCTCCACAATGCGTTCGGCGGCACGGACAAAGAGCCCGGTCCGGCTGCCATGGGTGGCCACTACCGTACCGTTGCCCGGCAAGGCCAGCCCCAGTGCCTCATTGAGGCAATTCATGGAGTTAGCCGTAAACATCCCGGAACACGAGCCACAGGTAGGACAGGCGCAGCGCTCAACCGCATCCACCTCCGCATCCGAGATCGCCTGATCTGCGGCCATGACCATGGCATCCACCAGATCATAGCGCTTATCCCCATCCACACCCGCCTCCATCGGCCCACCGGAGACAAAAATGGTAGGAATATTGAGGCGCATCGCTGCCATCAGCATCCCAGGGGTGATCTTGTCACAGTTGCTGATGCAGATCATGGCATCGACGGTATGGGCGTTGCACATATACTCGACACTATCGGCAATCAGCTCCCGGGAAGGCAGGGAATAGAGCATACCGGCATGGCCCATGGCGATCCCGTCATCAATGGCAATGGTATTGAATTCGGCCGCGAAACAACCGAGTCCGGCTATCTGTTTTTTAATTTGCTGACCGATTTCATGGAGATGCACATGGCCGGGGACAAACTGGGTAAAAGAATTGACGATAGCAACGACGGGGTGGCCAAACTGCTCTTCTGTCATGCCGTTGGCCCGCCAGAGACTGCGGGCCCCGGCCATCCGGCGACCTTGTGTGGTTGTCGCGCTACGTAAAGGAATTGCCATCTTGTTTCACCTGAGAGAAAAGAATCAATAAAAAGAGTCATTGCAAAATAACCGGAAAAGCAGGAGTTATTTTACAAGGACTCCAAAAAACATTTGAATTTCTTGTTACTTTTATGCCAATATACTATGAAAATAAAGACGAATGCACCTTTTTTTCTGGAGAAAACCCATGAAACAGTCAGAGATCGATTACTGGATCACCGCCATGCTCACGTCATACGAGAATGTCTCAGACCTGAACATGACGGTTGGTAAGCCATTGCAGGTGGAGGCCGCCGGCGTGCTCATGCCGGTGCAGGTACGGCCGCCGGTTCACCAGCTCACCCCTTTTCAAACCGAGGTCTTCGCCCTGAACCTGATTGGCAACGATAAGCGACTGCTCTCCGACCTGCTGCACACCGGTTCTTGTGATCTTTCTTACGCCCTTGGCGACAAGGCCCGCTTCCGGGTCAATATCTTCTCTCAGAAAGGCCTCTACTCCATTGTCCTGCGGAAACTTGAGACCAACATCCCGACCATCGAAAGCATGAAATTCCCTGCGGTCTTCCACAAAATTGCCAGCGAACGCAACGGTCTGGTCATCTTTACCGGGGCCACGGGCAGCGGTAAGACCACCTCGCTTGCCGCCCTGTTGCACAAGATCAACCAGGAACGTCAGGTGCAGGTAATCACCCTGGAAGACCCCATTGAATATGTCCACCCGCACGCCAAGGCCACCTTCAATCAGCGGGAGCTGGGCAAAGACTTTGACACCTTTGCCTCAGGCATACGCGCGGCCCTGCGCCAGGCCCCAAAGGTCATCCTGGTGGGTGAGATGCGCGACCGGGAAACCCTGGAAACCGCCATTGCCGCCGCCGAGACCGGACATCTTGTCTTCTCGACCCTGCACACCATCGACGCCGGCCAGGCCATCAACCGTATCCTCGGTTTTTATGAGCAGGAAGAACAGCCACAGGTCCGGAACCGCTTGATTGACACCTTGCGCTGGGTTGTCGGGCAACGGCTGATGCCAAAGATAACCGGAGGACGGGTGGCCGCCATCGAGATCCTCTGTACCAGTCTGCGGATCAAGGATCTGATTCTCAATGGCGAGCGAGAGGAAAGAACATTTTACAAGGTTCTTGACGCCGGATCCGCTGTCGGCATGCGCACCTTTGATCAGCATATCGTGGAGCTCTATGACCAGGGAGTTATCTCCGAGAAAACCGCCATGTCCTACTGCACCCAACGCACCGAAGTCGCAAGAAAACTCGACACCCTCAAGGCCTCACGTGGCGAGGCTACCTCCACCCTCTCCGGGCTTGCCATGGAAGAGGAGGAACAAGATCGGCGCTGGTAATATGGCTTGGCTGAAGGCTGAAAGATATCAATGATCACCCTTTCTTTGTGTCTAAAAACCTTCAACCTGCAGTCTATCTACCTGAACAGTTACGCCTCAACAACCTAAGAAGTGAGACCACAACCATGATAGCACACTGCCCCCATTGCCAGAAAAAACTCCAGCTCAGCCCCAATGTTGAAAGCGGTCTCAGGATGCTCAGCCCGGGCAAATCCCTTCGGATTACTTGTCCTAAATGCGGGGAGGCAATCCTGCTTGATGCCAGTGTGATGGAGGCCCCGCAAGCGGCAGCTAAAACTACAGATGCACCACCAAAACCACGTCCCACTAATCAACAGGTTACGCCACCACCACCACCTGATCTCTCCGGCCTGAACAATAATGTTTATGAAGGCAAAACAATCATCGAAGACATCCCCAAGGTCCTCATCCTGATGCCGGACTCTCCCAACTGCCGCCTGATAACAGAGGCCCTGGAGACCCTGGGTTACCAAGCCTCTTTTGTCCAGTCTGCGGAAGACGCCATGGAAAAGATGCAGTTTATCAACTACGCCAGTGTTGTTCTTCACTCTCACTATGAAGATTCTCCCTTAGAAAAAGGGATCTTTCATCAGTTCATGCGCGACATGAGCATGAGCAAACGCCGGTATATCTTTTACATCCTCATAGGCCCTGAGTTTCACACCCTGTATGGCCTGGAGGCCCTTGCCTGTTCCGCAAATCTTGTGGTTAGTGAAAAGGATCTCCCGCAACTGGCCATTATTCTGCGCACGGCCATTCCGCAATACGAAGGAATGTTCGGGGCAATCATGCAGGAAATGAGTGTCTTGGGACGATAGCCACAACATCGCAGGGATGGGATCAAGCAGCCCTGACTGCTCAGGGAGATAGGCTGGAGGCTGAAGATTTTTTAAGCAAATACTTCAGTCTTCAGCCCTCAACCTACACACCTCAATAATTACAAAGTAAAAAATGAACAACCGTTACCATGGCAGCGATGCCCAGAACTTTATCTCCGCCCATCCCCATTGTCCGCCTGAACTGGCCTTACGGGTATACACCTCACGACTGATCGGCCAGGAGGCATCTCTGGTTCTGCATGGCGGCGGTAACACCTCGGCCAAGGCCCGGATGACAACCCTGCTGGGTGACCAGACAGACGTGCTGTTCATCAAGGGCAGCGGTTGGGATCTGGCAACCATTGAACCGCAGGGCTTTCCGGCACTCGATCTGGGTTACCTGCGCCGCCTGCGCGCGCTGAAATCACTCACCGATGAAGAGATGGTCAACCAGTTCAAGACCCATATGCTGGACAGCACCGCCCCCAGCCCATCGATTGAGACCCTGGTGCACGCCTTTCTTCCCCACCGCTATATCGACCATACCCATGCCGATGCCATCGTCACCCTGACCAACATGGCGGACCCGGAAACACGCCTGCTGAAAATCCTTGGCAACAGGGTTGCCATTCTTTCCTGGATCATGCCGGGTTTCCCGCTGGCGCTGGCGATTGCCGAGTGCTACGAAAATCGCCCTGATATCGAGGCCATTGTCCTGCGCAACCATGGGATCTTCACCTTCGCTGATGACGCCGAAACCGCTTACAATCGCATGATTGACTACGTCACTCTGGCAGAAAAGTATCTTGACGCCAGGCAACAGGCCAGCAAACCGCAGCCAGAAACGATCACGGATTTTAGGCCCGACCCAGCCATGATCCTGCCCCTGCTGCGGGGCGCCCTGACCATTGATCCGGCAACCCCAGGTGCCACGCCGCCTTTTCTGCTGCAGGTTCGCGACAATGAGGCTATCCAGCACAGCCTGAACAGAGACGATGCCCAGACGATTTTTACCACCGGCGTTCTCACCCCGGACCATGTGATCCGCACTAAAAATTATCCGCTCTGGCTCGACTTGGCAGGTCTCGATGAAGAACAGACGGCCCAGGCCATCTCTGCCGCCATGGCTGAGTATGAACAGCAATATGCCCATTACTTTCACACCCAGATCACAGCCAAAAAGGTAACGCGAACCTGTCTTGACCTGAAACCCCGGGTGATCCTGATTCCGGGATTGGGTATTGTCACCGCCGGGATCACGGAGAAAGCGGCCTCCATAGCCGCCGATATTGCCGAACATACCCTGCTGGCCAAGACGCGCGGCGCGGCCATTGCCCCCTATCAGGAACTGGCGGAAGAACATATCTTTGACATGGAGTACTGGAGTCTGGAACAGGCCAAATTGAAAAAGGGAAACCCCTTACCGCTGTCGGGGCGCAGCGCTTTGGTGACCGGCGGCGGCGGGGCCATTGCCTGCGGCATTGGCCGCAAGCTTCTGGCAGCAGGGGCCAGGGTCTTTCTCTCCGACATTGACAGCGGACGCCTGCAACGGGTCTGTGGCCTGCTGGCCCAGGAATTTGGCCCGGATCGCATCAGCGGCATCACTATGGATGTGACCGACAGCACCTCGGTACGGCAGGGCCTGCAGGAGATCATCCTTGGCTGCGGCGGCCTCGATATCCTGGTGCCCAATGCCGGCCTCGCCCATGTCGCCACCCTGGCCGACCTTGACGAAGCCGCATTCAGAAAAGTGCTTGATGTCAATCTGCTCGGGGTCTTTCAGGTGATGAAGGCCGCCATTCCCATCTTCAAACGGCAGGCACGGACCGGACACATTCCCGCCCAGATCATCATCAACAGTTCCAAAAATGTCTTTGCCCCCGGCGCCGCCTTTGGCGCCTATTCAGCCTCCAAGGCCGGAGCCCACCAGTTGGGCAAGATCGCGGCCCTGGAACTGGCCGAAATCGGCGCCCGGGTCAACATGATCAACGCCGACGGGATCTTCGATGATCACGGCATCTCGTCGGGGCTCTGGGACGTAGTGGGACCTGACCGAATGCGCTCCCGCAATCTCGACCCTCAGGGGCTGAAAGAGTACTACCGTAACCGCAACCTCCTCAAGACCGAGGTCCTGGCCGACCATGTTGGCAATGCCGTTGTCTTTTTCTCCTCAGGACTCACCCCCACAACCGGCGCCACCCTGCCCGTCGACGGCGGCGTGGCCGGCGCCTTCCCCCGCTGACATCGTGCCTTCCGGCAGGGCAGGGACAAATCGCCGGATGGTCTGTTCGACATAGACTTCCGGCAGCTTCGCATCCCTCACCCCGTAATTGATCCGGGTGATATACGCCGCATCCGGACTACCTTCACTGGTGACCGGATCAATATAGACCAGACAATCCACCTCCCGGTCTGCCAGCTGCACCTTGCAATCACACTTCTGATACAGGCCGGACGCCACCTCCTCATAGGCATCCAGATTTTGCTCATCCGTAGCGCTCAAGGTATAAACCACCCCATGCACCAGCTCGTTGTCAGCGGCCACGACAGTGGCATAGCCATGGGTATTGATGATCCAGCGGTATCCGGGCAATATGCCCTGGCCGATTTTGCTATGCCCCGGACACCGGCTGTTCATCTGGGCCAGCCACAAATTGGAACCATAGGCAAAATATAATCTCACAACTGACAGGCCTCCCAACCCAGCATCGCCTTTTTTCGACTGCTGCCCCAGCGATAGTGGTGGATCTCCCCTGATTTGCGGATCACCCGGTGACAGGGAATCAAATAGCCCACCGGATTAGCGGCAACGGCACTGGCTACGGCCCGGCAGGCCGTGGGATGACCCATATGGGCGGCCAATCCCTGATAACTGATCAGGGCGCCTCTGGGCACAGCAAGCAGCGCCTGCCAGGCCCTGAACTGAAAGTCTGTTCCTTGGAGCAGTAAGAGAAAGGGATCAAGGGAATTAACCCCGGTGAACGTAAATATTCGCTCCACCATCCGCCTGCCATCCTGCCCCTCATCGGCAATGATCGTTGCCTGCGGCCACTTACAACGCAGCTCTTCCAGATGCGTCTGCCATTGTCCCAGATCAACAAAGGAAAGGTGGCAGATCTCCCTGCCGGTCATGGCCAGAAGGCAGTCACCAAAAGGGCAGGGATACAGACCATGACTGATGGTCAATCCCAGCCCCTTTCCCTGTCCGGATGGCAGGAACCGCAACCGGCACGTCCCCTCAAGATGACTGCTAGCCCCGGACACTTGTTGCGGCCGGGAACCCGCAAGCAGGTTTTCGGCCTCCGTCAACCGCTTTCGGGTCTGGCTCAAGGTCAGGGATTGCAGGAACCTGCCAGGATCCACACCAGCCCAGCGTTGAAACAGGGCAGCCAGATCCTCTCTGCTCACCCCCACCCTGGCTGCCATCTCCTCCACATCTGAGGATTCCCGCCTCTTCTCATCCAGAGCAGCTATAACCTTTTCAATACCCTGATAATCCGCTGTCTTCATACTCTGCTCACCACTCCCATATACAAACAGAACCGGGATGACACTGTCATCTCCATTACGCCGCGAACCTCTTCTTAATCAAAGAGGCCTGCACCAACCGATATCACACCCAGACTTTATAGAAATTTCCTATTTTACACATTGGCATATTTTTATTAATGAATCGCATTCTATTGTATCGTTTTTATCAGACTCGAAATAAATTACCCACGGAGAAGGATTCATGAAACAAAAATTTGCGGTTCTGGCTATTCTGGTGATCGGGCTATTCAATATGGCAGCCATGTTTGAAAATTTTAACTACGTCAAGGCAGAAGAGTTCAAACAATGGCTTGATTCCGGCAAGAATATGGTCCTGGTTGATATCCAGGTCAAGGATGAATTCTCGCTTCACCATTTTAAAGATTCCATTGAGACCAATGCCTTTCCAGTAGAGACAGAAGAACAACGGCAGATGATCGACCCGGCAGTGGCCGCAGCTAAAAAGGCCGGCACGGATGTAGTGGTGGTCTGTCCACGGGGTGGCGGGGGCGCGAAAAGATGCTACAGCTATCTTAAAGAGAAGGGTATTCCGGAGACAAAGCTGTTTATTCTTGAAGGCGGCGTCGATAAATGGCCCCACAAAGAGATACTGGTGGGCCGGTAACAACGATTTTTCCTTTCAATGAAGAAACCTGTAACCAGCGACACGGGGCCGTCCCTGACCGTCGGTCGCTCCTGCGCCGTCCTTGGCGCTCGCGACACTAGGCCATCCCTGGCCGTCGCGATCCACCATCAGGCACAGGCCTTGCACCAGGGATGTACCCGCTGCCGGGCCTGTGTCAGCCAGTGCGCCTTTCTCCAGAAAAATGGCACACCGGGGGAGATTGCCGCCTCCCTGCTGGCTGGTGATTCGGCAGTCGATCCCTTTGAATGCAGCCTATGCCATCTATGCACCGCCCTCTGTCCGGCCCAAATTGCGCCAAGGGATTTTTTCCTGGAGATGCGCCGTCAGGTCGCGGCCCACAACCAACTCCCAACCAGACGTTACACCCCCATTCTCAAATACGAAAAGCGCGGCAGTTCCCGGCTCTTTTCCTGGTACGGTCTGCCGACAAACTGCAACACCGTCTTTTTCCCAGGCTGCACCCTGCCCGGAACCAGACCCGAGACCACCTGGTCAATCTATCAACAGCTTAAAAAGAACATCCCACATCTTGGCATGGTTCTGGATTGCTGTCACAAACCCTCCCATGACCTTGGGCGACAGGACTCCTTCCTGATCTGGTTCACAGATATGCGAGACTGGTTGATCAGGCATGGCGTCCGCCATATTATTGTCGCCTGCCCCAACTGTTACAAGATTTTTCATGAATACGGTCAAGGACTAAACGTCCGGACGGCCTGGGAGATCTTTGCTGAGATAAAATTTGCCCCCACCCATCCTGTCATCGCCCATGGCCAGATTACCATCCACGACCCATGCCCCTTACGTGATCACCAGGACGCGCAGCAGGCCGTGCGGACGATCCTGCACCGCCTCGGACTGAAGGTGCGGGAGATGCGTCATTCCAAAAAGCACACCATCTGCTGCGGAGAAGGAGGCTCTGTAGGTCTTATCAACCCTGATCTGGCCGAGAAATGGGGAGAGAAGCGCAAAATGGAGGCCGGCAATGATCTGGTAATTACCTACTGTGCCGGATGCGCCGGCTTTCTGGCCAAGACCGGGATAAAAGTCGTCCATCTGGGAGATCTACTGGTCAACCCGGAAAAAGCTCTGGCCGGGAAGGCATCAGTGGCCAGAGCGCCCAGGACCTATCTCAACCGGATCACCCTGAAAAGAAGACTGCAAAAGGCCATTCACCCAGGCCAGCAGAACGACGAACGGGAATAATGTATTGATACTGGTACAAAGGTTCCGGTAAGAAAAAGAAAGTCATGATGTCTTGAAGACATCGGCCGGTCACACCGGCCCCTGAGCAACAGAAGGAGAGCCCCCAGAGGCTCCGATCTCTGTCCCCACACCCCGGGACTGCAACCGGAATAGAGAGTGCAGCTCTGAATCCGGCTCCGACAGCCGGAACCTCAACACACGAAATTCCGACCATAGCCATCACCCTCCGCCTTAATTAAGCCGCTGTTCTTTAGGACATTGTTATTCCCAAAGCCATCATGTATGCTCCAGTAATCAAATGGTAGAAATGCTATACAGATTTCGCATAGCATTTCTATTTATAAATTCTGCCTATCACACTGTTATCTCTTAAAAAGGAGTGCCCCATGAAAGAGTTTTCATATATTGCTCAAACCCCAATGCCAGAACAATGTGTAGTTGAATTTAAAAGCAATGGATCTCAAGGCGGTGATGGCGAACATGGAGGATATGCAACATTAGAATTTAAAGAAAATGGTGCAGAAACTGGAATTCAATTAGATATTCGCCTTACAACTGGACAGGAATATAAACTGAATGATGTTGAACTAATAAGTTTAACAGTAAAAGGTGATTGGGAGTTAGAAGGGCTTGCAACAGCATTAATGGATATTGGAAGAAAACTATTACAACGTGATGACATATTAGAAGATTATCTAAAGTGGCAAAAAACAGAATAACAATGCTTAGATAACGAATAATTTCAGCTGAAAACGATGTCCTAAATTGAATAAAATGGATATATACACACTAATCAGTAAAATATTCGAATCCCTTTCTTGGCCGGTTGCCACAATTATTTTAGCTTTGGTTTTAAGAGGGCCCATTGCCAAACTGTTAACAACCTACAGGGCTCTAAGGTTTAAATATAAAGACTTTGAAATTAATTTAGAAAGATCTATTGAAAACGTATCAAAACAAACAAATGAGATCGCATCAGTTGAAAAAATAGTGCTTGAGGCTCCAAAATATTCAAGGCAGATGGAGCTAGCAAAGTTATCACCCCGAGGGGCAATTCTGGAAAGTTGGCTTGAATTAGAAGAACTTATTTATGACATTGGGGTTGAGGTAAAAATTGCCCCAACTCGACCGGGGGGTATTTACGGAAAAATTGTAAAAAAGCCCCTGCACGAAGTTATTGACGAACTACAGAATATGAATATTCTTGATTCTCGTTTGCTTGCTCTCATGAAAGAGCTTCAAACATCTCGAAACCAGGCCGTTCATGCAACCGACTTTGATTTTAACATACTTACTGTAGAAAGATTCATTAAATCAACGCAGGATTTAATGTCCTTAATCAAACAATCTGCTAACCAACGCATTCAACGGACGCGGCAAGAAGCGCCGCGCCCCTGATGCGGGTCGTTATGTATCAATGCTATAAGGATGCTATTAAAATGAAAGTGTCTGTAATACTTGCTCATCCGAGCAAAGAGAGTTTTAACTACGCCATAGCAACTACTACTGTTGAGGCACTGAATAAAAACGATCATGAAGTCTTTTTTCATGACTTATATAAAGAAAAATTTGACGCCATATTACAATCTGAAGAAATCCCGAAAGATGTCCTTTTGCCACCTGTAATTGAAAAGCATTGCACTGAAATCTCAGAGGCAGATGGTATTATTGTCATTCATCCAAATTGGTGGGGGCAGCCTCCAGCAATTTTAAAAGGTTGGATTGACAGAGTCATTCGTCCAAGTGTGGCATATGAATTTATTGAAGGCGACAAAGGCGAAGGAGTACCTAATGGTTTGTTGAAAGCTCAAGCAGCTCTTGTTTTCAACACCTCTAACACCGAAACTGAACGAGAAAAGAGTATATTTGGCGATCCACTTGAAGCAATTTGGAAAAACTGCATATTTGATTTATGTGGAGTTCAGAACTTCTATCGTAAAATGTTCAACGTTATTATTACAAGTTCTGAAGAACAAAGAAAATATTGGTTGGATGAAGTCCATCAAGAAGTTATCAAGTATTTTCCGAAATAATAAAGCGAACACATAATCGGGTAGCCCGGGGGCGGTCTCCCCCAGCCCCCAGGTGAGTAGCCCAAAGGAACCTCCCCTTCAGGCTCTCTCAAAACCGGACATGAACGTCTCCGCTCATCCGGCTCCTACTGTCCAGCCAATGCATACAGCAATCTCCAATGAGCAAACAAAGCTGGCTGTTTCCGTGCAATACAATTCAACCACTGTGCTCCTCGTCTCTGGTGATTCCGCAGGCGTTTGTATTTCCTCGTCGCCCACATGACAAGGCGGCAATCGAGACATTTCAGGGTCGGGTACAGGGCAGACTTGTAATAGCAACCATAGTAGTTGATCCAACCCTGGATGATCGGATTGAACATCCGAGCCAGATCCTCCAGCTGCTTGTCGCTCCGCAAAGGCCAGTTCCAGCCTCGCAAGGTTTTCCGGATGACCTTGGCAGCCTTGTTGCTAATCGCCGGCGTGAAGTTAATGAAGTATTTTCCCCAGCGGTTCTTTGATCGGCGGGGCTGAAAGGTGTATCCCAGAAAATCAAAACTGGTCTGGGAATACTCATCTGGTCGGTCGTCGTCCTTACAATAGACAATCTTTGTCGGTGCAGATGCTTGGCATCGCCATGGATGAGGCGTATCGGCTCCATGATGAGAACACCCCGATCATTTGAGGTGGTGGTAGCCTATCGTGGTCAATCTGGATATAATGCTGGCACGGCGCAAGGTCAAATCAAAGGATCTGGCCGAGGGGATTGGTATTACCGAAGCAAATTTGTCTCTGCTGAAAAGCGGGAAGGTGAAGGGGGTACGGTTTGCCACCCTGGAGGCGATCTGTCGTTATCTCGACTGCCAACCGGCTGACCTCCTGGGATACAAACCGGGTGTCTAAGTTAACGCGAAACAACATGTATCCTACCCGTAGCCAGAGAAATTTCACGCAAAAAGCTGAGTAAACCGGCAATTAAAGTGAGCATTGCCAAAACGAACAGCAATGCAATGGAACCCGGCAATTCTACATCCAGACTGGATCCAATGAACAGTGTGGCAATCACAATGCAGATGAGCAAAGCAGCAATCGTGCACAGACTGATTGCCCAGTGAATCAGCCGGGCTCGGCGCGATAAAATCTTCATCTCAATTGCATGCACAGCATTCTTGCTTGTTGCCATGTTAGAGTTGATATTTTCCAGTACGCGGAAACGATCGACCACTCGACCCAGACGGTTTGTGAGCACACCTAAAATGGCAGCAATGCCGGTAAGAAGGAAGACTGGGGCAACTGCCAATTGAATAACATGAGCAACAGTGGTGATAGTAGCTGCTTGCGGCATAATAACCTCTATTAACGTGTATAAAAACGCAGATAAAAGCGGCAGGGGTAAGCGATCGATGAGAGAAAAAACATCATCCATGGCCACTTCCATAAAGAGATGTGGCCATGGATGATCCGGGATTATCCTACTTCACCCCCAGCACCACATACTGACTGCGGTTGCCGCTACGGATCAGCAGGAGGATATTGTCCGTGTTGCCGCTTTGCTGTACTGCCTGTTGCAATTCCTTGAGACTATGCACCGGCTGCCGGTTGACCTCTTCGATCAGGCTGCCTGCCTGAATATGGGCCAGGGCCGCCGGACTGCCTGGGGCAACCCCGGCAATGAGCACCCCTTGTCCCTGGGCATAGCCAAACTGACGGGCCAGTTCAGCATTCAGATCCTGAAGCGACAGACCAATTTTCTGAAAAAGCTGTGGTTGCTGTGGGGTTCCCAACTGGGTCATCATATCCCCAAGCTGCTCCTCGACCTGGACGGTCAGCTTCTGCTCTTTTTCATTGCGCACCAAGGTAAGATCAACCTTGGTGCCGGCAGGGGTCATAGCCACCCGATTGCGCAGATCCGCCACATCGGTCACCGGTTTTCCATCGTAAAGGGTAATCACATCGCCCTGTTTGATCCCAGCCTTGGCGGCCGGCGAATCCTTGCTGACCTCGGTCACTAACGCCCCGGATTTCTGGGTCATTTTGAAGGAACGGGCCAGCTCGCCATTCATATCCTGGATCGCCACCCCGAGCCAGCTCCGAGTGACCTTACCCTTGGCCAGCAACTGACTTTTCACTGTCTTGGCCATGTTGACCGGGATGGCAAACCCTATACCCATATAACCGCCGCTACGGGAAAAGATAGCCGTATTGATCCCGATGACCTGCCCATGAATATTAAGCAGCGGCCCCCCTGAATTGCCGGGATTGATGGCCGCGTCGGTCTGGATGAAATTTTCATACTCATTGATGCCCATGCGGTTGCGGCCTTTGGCACTCACCACACCCACCGTTACTGTACGATCAAGACCAAAGGGGCTGCCGATGGCAATGACCCATTCCCCAACCTCCAGTTGATCGGAATCACCCAGAGGAAGATAAGGGAATTTCCGCCCATCACTGATCTTGATCAGGGCGACATCGGACTGCGGGTCAGTACCGATGACCTTTCCCTCCAGCTCCTGATCACCTTCCAGGCGCACGGTGATCTTGTCGGCATTCTCAATGACATGATTGTTGGTCAGGATATAGCCGTCTTCACTGATGAGAAACCCTGAACCTGCCGCCTGGGTCTTATACTGTTCAGGGGCTTGCGGCTGGGACGGGTGTTTAAAGGAAGGGCCAAAAAAGTGTCTGAAGACAGGATCATCAAAGGGATTAACATGATTCTCCGAATTCATCTCCGCTTTTTTCTCAACCCGCACATGCACCACCGCCGGCCCTGCTTTTTTGACCACAGAAGAAAAGGCCTTGGCCGATTTATCAAGCAGCTGGATGTTTTCATCTTCAACGGCCCTGCCGGGCGTCGGAAGCCAGGAAAGGCCCAGCAGAAAGACCAGGAAGAGGGAAAAAATCAAGGGTGAAATTCGTTGTCGCATTCCTCTGTTCATGATGTTGTGTCCTCCTTGTACAAATGGTTAAAGATTCTTGTTACCTGCTCTTAAATCAGCCATTGTTATGGCAATGGGTGCAAACGATGTGTTTGAAATCCAGCCGCTTTGACTGTCATTGTCACCGCTGTGTCCGCTTTCATCTTTGATCAAGGTATAATCGCCATGACGTTTAATAACCCGGACCAGAAGGCCTTCCTCGATAACACCCGTGCTTGCCGCCTCGGCAAAAGGAGAGATCAGCAAGGGCGTCTTGGGGGTGAGAATAACCGCTTGCTGCCAGCTATGGTACTGAATCGCAATCCCTGTAACACTAAGACCAAGCAACAGCAGACAGGTGCCGGTAAGGGAATACGAAAGGCCGGTTGAAAAGGGAATACGCCAGGTCACAAACTGGATCAGGGACAGCGCGGCCAGCAGAATCGCCGCCAGCACAGCCCACTGATTGAGGCCCAGCAGGGCGCCTGCCTTATGAAAAAACGGAATCTCCCCTTGAGAAAGCCCTTTTTCCTGACGCAATATCTCCAGATTGTGGCGGATATCGCCATCACCTGGAGCCAGACGCAGAGCCCGTTCGTACCCCAAAACTGCCTTACCGGTCTGCCCGTTTCGGGCATAGCTGTTTGCCAGATTATAGCACAAGGATGCCGAAAACCCCGCATGGGAAATCAAGGATTCGTAGATCTGGGTGGCCTTGCTCCAGTCACCGGCCTCATAGGCCTTGCCGGCCGCAAGAAAATCCTGACTGCTCTGCTCTTGCGCCAGGCACGATTCAAACAGGCCGCAGGAAATCACCAAAAGCACCAACACTATGGCTGATATTTTCAGTTTCAAAACACCTTTCATTGCAGCTTCCTCAGTGCATATTCCAGTTTTCCGGCATATTCGGCCATCTCCTGACTGCTGAGAAGATGACCGGCATAGGCATCACTTTCAGCCGTGGCAAAGAGGGCAACCAGTTCCGAATCAGGCACCAGACGCTGATGCAGATCAGCGAGGGTAATTGCCCCTGGACCTGTCTGCCAGAGCAGCCCCAACTGTTCCTGAATAGCCCGACGGCAGATGGCAAGAAAGTCCCGGCTGTTGCCCTGTTCCTGAGCCATCCTGATTTCCTGCAACCTGAGATCAAGAAGACGGACCATCTCCTGCTGCCGGCAGAGGACAGGATTATTGGCCAATCGTCTGGCGCGGATCTTGAGCAGGATCACCGCGACAAGCAGCAGAAACAAAGTCAAGATGAGTATCTGAAAGCCGGTCCGAGTAATGAGCGGGATCACCCCCCGATGGAGGGAACCCATTTGTGAATGTAAGGGAGCCAAGGGGCTTGCTGCAGCAACAGGGGGCCCTGACTGACCGCCGTTGCTCTTCTGTGGCGTTGCTTTCTCGGCTCCCACGCCGTTTGCGGCGCTCACGTTGTCACTTTTCCCCGCCCCCTCGGCCTTACTCATGCGCAGAGGGATGGGATCGCTGTGCAAGGTTTGATATTTCCCGGCCTCCGGATCAAAAAAGCTGAAAGCAAGAGGCGGGATAGTGGTTTTGTCACCACTCCTGGCAATGATGGCCTGCTCAAAAACCTTGCTGCCTTGTCCCAGACTCACCCCTGGCGTAAATTTCACCGAGGGCGGATAGCTCTTCCACTCCTCGGCCTGACTCAACACCGGGGCCTCAACCCGATCAAAATTCCCGGCCCCGGCAACGGTCATGGTCAGGGTAATCGGATCGCCAGGCCCGACATCTGTCGGCTGGGCCTTTACCTGCAGCTCAAACTTGCCAATGGCCCCGCTAAAACCAGCCGGCTTTCCCTCTGCCGGCATGGCCAGCACCTGAAGCGCCATCTCCTTGCTGACGATCTGGATCTTTTTTTCCTGCATCCGCTGCTGATTAAAAAAATCGGCAAAAGGATCATTGCCAAAAAACGGATCGCCTCCCATGGGGGCGGCCCGGCGACGTTGGTCGGGAAGAAGCAGAGTGGCCTCAATGGCAACACTGACGCTGAACTTTCCCTCTTTAATGCCGGACAAACTGCCAGGCCAAGTAAGAACAGAATAGGGAACATTGTCAACCATCTCTTCGGTCTGCACCGGTTCCTGTTTGGACTGGGAGAGGACAAATCCATCACCATTCAAACGGGGTTGGGTGTTGAGGGTAGCCCTCAGTCCCCTGCGGAAATAGGCCTTGATCTCGACGGGAAGGAACTCACCCGGATAACTTTCCTCTTTGACCGGACTGATCCGCAGAAAGGCCATCTGCTCCCTTTCCCCTGTGGACAGGGATGGTGAGGTGGGCGCTCCACCCTGCGAGTTGGGCAAAGACGGGACACCGGCCGCAGGAGACGTGACTTCAAAGGTGATAGGCTCGGTCTGGAGCTGTTTGCCGTCAATCGTTACGGCAATGGGAGGAATGGTAAAGGTTCCAGGCCGTGAGGCCTGAACCTGGAAAATGGTGGAAACGGAAGACGCAGAAGACGAAAGAGAGCCAAAGACAATCTGCTTCTGACGGCTCTGTCCTTGCTGCTGAAAGTCAAGCCCATCGACCGACGGCAGCTCGGAAATGGTTCCGTCTGCATCATAGATGGTGATGGTCAGGGTCGCTGCTTGATCAACGGAGAAGCGCCTGGCATCAAGCGATGCAGACACCGACAGGGCGCCATGGGAGGTAGTGACAAGACCCAGCATGGCCAGGGTAAACAAAATGGCCGTAAATCGGATTCGGCCAATGATTTTTCCTTGTCGCATATATCTTACCAGTCTTTCCATTTTCCTTCTTTTCCAGTCTCTCCATTTTCTGTCTGAGGAACAAAATTCAGCCTGCCTTCCTCATCCTTGAGACGATGCAAGAGCTGCCGGGCCTCGTCGCTGGTCATCTTGCCGGACTGACGCCGCTCATTATCCTGGCCCTGCGATGCTTCCTGATCCGCGGCAACATCCTTCTGCGGTGGTTTATCATTCCCCTCCTCAGCGGCTTGCGCAGCCTCTTTCGACTCCGGCTGCTGCTCTTTGCCGGCAGGCTTGTCTGCTGGTTGCTCCTTGGAATCACCGGTCTGTTCACCAGGATCTTTTTCCTGCTTGGCGGATTCATTCTGGGCGGCGGGATCCTTGCCTTGCTCCTGGCCCTGATCTTCCTGCTGTTCAGGCTGCCCCTGTTTGCCGTCCTGCCCCTGCTGATCACCCGGCTGGGATTTGTCCTTTTGTTGTTCCGACTGTTTTTCCTGCTTCTCTTGATCTTTTTTGTCCTGCTGCTGTTTGTCCTGCTGTTCCTGTTGCTGTTTTTTCAGCTCTTCCAGCCTTCTGGTCACCAATTCACGATTTTCCTTGCTGTCCTTGGCCTGAGGGTTCAACTTGAGGCTGCCCTCATAGGCATCAAGTGCCTGCTGCCAAACCTTTGCTGCCTGCTGCTGATCACTCTGCCGGACCTCTTCCCCCTTTTTAAACAGGGCATTCCCCAGATTATAATAAGTCTGTTCCTGCAGGCCAAGGTCTTCACTCTTGAGGGCCTGTTGAAACGAAGCGATAGCATCATCAAACAGATTATTTTTATAGTCCGCCGTCCCGGAATTATAATGCAACCTGGGATCATCGGGATTTTTTTTCAAGGCCTCGCTATAAAATTTCGAGGCAGCCAGAAAGTCCCCGTCAGCAAAGGCCTTTTCTCCTTTTGAGGCAGCGACCGGATCAACTCCTGCCAGAAAGATCAACCCGATCAGGGCCACAATCTTCCGGGTCATCCCCCTGCGCCCTGCAGTCTTGATAAACGGCAGGCGCAAAGAGCGTTCCGATTTACGGCCGCTGATGATAAATTCCACCATAAGCAGCAGGATCGCTGCACCGAGTGGCCAACGAAAGCGCTCCAGGGGCTCGTTAACCTTTTTATCCGCCAGGTCTTTTTTGGGGATAAGGGAAAGTTTCTCCTTATAAATGCGCTCCAGCCCCTCGCCATTTGCACCCAACGGCACATAAATGCCGCCAGCGGTCGCTCCTGCGCCGTCCTTGGCGCCCGCGACACTGGGCCGTCCTTGGCCTGTGGCCTCGGCTATGGCGGTGAGAGCTTTTTCATCGAGCTTGGAGGTGATGAATTTACCGGTCTCATCCTTGACAAAATTACCCGGCCCGCCCGCCGGTAGAGGAATCAGTTCCCCTGCTGTGGTGCCGACACCTACTGTAAAGATGGTCATGCCTTTCTGGGCCGCCCTGGTTGCCGCGGCCAGGGCATCACCTTCCAGATTTTCCCCATCAGTAAGCAGGATCAGGATCTTGTGATTGGCATTCTCAGCCAGAGAAGATTCAGCCTCAACAATGGCCTTGGCCAGATCCGTCCCGCCCCTGGGGATGATGGCGGTGTTCATGGTGGCCAGTGTTTCTTCAAAGGCGCTGTAATCAATGGTCAACGGACACATGAGAAAGGCCGATCCGGCAAAGGGCAACAGCCCCACCCGATCCCCTTCCAGTTGGCCGACAAAATCGATGATGGCAAGCTTGGCCCGCTCCAGCCGGTTGGGACGGATATCCTCGGTCAACATACTTTTGGAGGTATCAAGGGCAAAGAGGATATCAATGCCCTTGCGTTTGATCTCCACCTGTTTGAATCCATATTGCGGCCGGGCCAGGGCCAGGAAACAGCAGAACAGGGCCAGCAGCCACACCCCCTTTTTCAGGAGCCGTCGCCGGGAAGAGATGTTGCGGGTCAGACGACCCAGCAGTTGAGCGGCAGCAAAGCGCTCCATCTGAGCCTGTCGCTGCTGTTCCCACCAGCGCAGGAGAAAGATGATCCCGAGACAGAATGTCAGACCGGCCAGGATCCAGTAAGGTTGGGCAAAGTGTATCACTTGATTCATGCAAAGTTGAAGATTGAAAAAAACCTTGACGACCTTCTGTTCACGGCAACCGCCTTCGGCTGCCCAAGAGTTCAAACCCGAGAAAGATCAGGGCCGCACCCACAATCCAGGGGAAAAGTTCTTGATAATGCTCAAATTTTTTAATGGTCCTGGTTGTGGTCTCCATACTATTGATCTCACTATAGACCTTTTCAAGGGACTGGGTATCGGTTGCCCGAAAATATTGGGCTCCGGTCATGGTCGCCACCTTCCCCAGGGTCTCGTCATCAATATCTACCTTTGCCCGCATCAATCGTTTCCGGCCAAAGGGATCAACCACCGGCATGGGGGCCTCACCTTTGGTACCTGCACCAATGGTGTAAACCTTTATTCCCAATGTTGCCGCGGCCTCGGCCGCCACAAGGGGCGGCACGGCACCGGCGTTATTCATGCCGTCAGTAAGTAGGATGAGGATGCGCGATTTCGCCTTGGGGTCCTGCAGCCGGTTCACCCCGACACCAATGGCCGACCCGATGGCTGTCCCATCCTCCACCATACCGATAGAGAGTGAACCCAGCCGCTGCAGCAGCCAGTCATGATCAAGGGTCAGGGGGCTGACCATATAGGGCCTGCCACTGAAGGCCAAAAGGCCGATCCGGTCATTGGGCCGCTGTTCCACAAATTGCCGGATCACGGATTTGACCACATCCAACCGATTAGCCGGTTTGCCCTGCAGGGTAAAATCGAGAGCCTCCATGGAGCCGGAGACATCAACGGCCAGCAGGATATCAATACCGCTGGCGAGGGTCTCGGTGGTGGTATTGCCTTGTTGCGGCCGGGCAAAGGCCAGGATCAGCAGGGCAAGAACCAGGAGTCTGAGAACAACCAGCAGACGGCCGGGCCGCGCCTTGCGGCCCTCGGCCAAAAAGGCAATAAGGGTTGTGGTAGAAAAAACGAGGGCCGGGGCCGATCCTTTTTTCCCCCTGAAAAATGCCAGAACAGGCAGCAGGGCCAACAGCCACAAGAGTTGCGGATAGAGAAAACGCATCATCCTTTTCCTTTTTCATCCACAGACTCGCCGGTGGCCTCAATAAAGCCCCGCACGGCCTGTTCCATGGCCTCCATGTCCAGCTGGTCAGGAATGCAATGGGCAAACTTGGCCATATCGCACTGCTCCAGACACTCCCGCAGATGGTCGTGGTGCTCTGCCATGCTACTTACCGCTACCGCCATCCCTGGCTCTCGCGGAATTAGGCCGTCCCTGGCCGTCACGACCTGAGGATTACTAAGACCTGCGAAAAACTCCCGGGTGGTCTGGCGGGTAGAGGGAATCAGGAACCTGGCCTCAATATACCGGCGCAGGATCTCAGAGAGTTGCTCGGCATAGATCAGCGCCTGCCCCGGATTCATCATCGGTCGCAAACGGGCAAGTTCGATCAGGGCAATTTCATGGGGGTAAGGTAGTTTCCGGCCTTTCTTCCGTCGCTTCCAGAGGTACAGCAGCAACCCGACAAGCGCCACGACCGCAAGGCCGATCAGGAGCCAGACCAGCACCCCCAATGAATCGGGCAGCGCCACCGGCCCGCGGATATCGTGGAACGTATCAGTTGCAGGCGCCATATTCTGGGCCATGGGGCTGGCTTGCCCCTGTTGCGGGTCGGGGACGAGCTTCAGGGGAGGATTGGCCGCCGCGCAGATGCCGGAACTGACAATGCGCCCCAAGCCAAGAACCAGCG
The DNA here is from genome assembly GCA_030653035.1 of Desulfocapsaceae bacterium. Lineage (GTDB taxonomy): Bacteria > Desulfobacterota > Desulfobulbia > Desulfobulbales > Desulfocapsaceae > UBA2270. Next base: position 50,459 of record JAUSAB010000028.1, read on the forward strand.
CCGTCAACAGACTGAAAATTCGTCCTCTCATCTCAGCCTCCTTTGCCGGGCCTTGAAAAAGTTGAGCAGGGGCGGGAGATAGGGCTGATCAGTGGACAGGTCAAGCAGATCGAGACCGGCAGAGCGGATGGCGCGATGCAGCCGTTTCTGCTGGCTGGCCGCAAGCTCGGCATAGCCACGGCGGATGGCAGGATCAGAGGTATTCACCTCCACCTGAGCGCCGCTCTCCGCGTCTTCAAGGGTCAGCCAGCCCACATCAGGGAGCTCGTGCTCGCGCGGGTCGGAGACGATCATCGAGATCAGGTCGTGACGCCGATTAGTGATCTGCAGCTTTGGCTGTAACCGGCTCAAGGCCTCGTCAAAAACCCCAGGCAGACAGAAATCAGAGAGGAGAAAGGTGACACAGCGGCGTTTGGCCACCCGGTTGACAAAATCGAGGGGAAGAAGCAGATCCGTCTTTGTCCCTTTCGGCTGGAAAAACAGGATCTCGCGGATCACCCGCAGGATATGAGAACGGCCTTTTTGGGGCGGGATATACAACTCAACAAAGTCAGTGAACAGGATCAGCCCGACCTTGTCATTATTGCGCCGGGCGGAAAAGGCAAGGATAGACCCCAACTCCGCCATCATTTCCCGTTTGGAGCTGACGCCGGAACCAAAATCGCCGGAGCCGCTGACATCAATGATCAGCATGATGGTCAGCTCCCGCTCCTCCGTGAATTTCTTGATATGGGGGATACCGGTTCGGGCGGTCACGTTCCAGTCGATGGCCCGGATATCATCGCCAGGCACATACTCCCGCACCTCATCAAAATTCATCCCCCGTCCCTTGAAAACCGAGTGGTAATTCCCGGCCAGGGTGTCATTGACCAGGCGGCTGGTTCGTACTTCCACCTGTCTGACTTTTTTCAAAATTTCTTTGGTGATCTGGGCTTCCATAAGAAGACAATTATGAATTATGAATTACGAATTGCCGACAACTGGCTGTTTGGTGCTTTTTTGGATAGCGGCGATGATTCGACAAAGCTCATCGGAATCGGCATAGATACTGTCGAATTCCGTTTCCGTTAAATACCCGGTATCTTTCAGAAGTCGTAGCCAGTAGGAAGTTTCACGGGCCTCTTGGTAAGCGATACTGAGCTTTGAAACAAAGTCGGCGCGTGATTGTCCACCTATGGCCTCCTCAACATTAGCCCCAATACTCGTTCCACAACGCACCAACTGTTTTGCGAGAACAAACTCTCTCTTTTCCTTCAATAAATGCCGATATAACAAAACGATCCTCACAGCAAAGGCAGAACTCTTGGCTTGAATGATATTTTCAGTCTTCATCAACAGTTGCCATTATCTCCAGCTTTTACTCATTCGTAATTCCTAATTCCTAATTCGTAATTCCCAAATCAGGGGACCGGAACCGTATCCAGTATCTTTCTGATAATCTCTTCGCTGGTAATCCCCTCGGCCTCGGCCTCATAACTGATCCGCAGGCGGTGCCGCATTACGTCCATTGCCGCTGACTTCACGTCATCAGGGGTCACATAGCCGCGACCTGCCAGAAAGGCCAGGGCCCGGGAGACGGCCTTCAGGTTGATGGTGGCCCGGGGTGAAACGCCGGTCTCGATATAGTTATGCAGGTCAAGCTGAAAGCTCTTCGGATCGCGGGTGGCAAAGACCAGGGAAACGATATAATCCTTAATCTTGTCATCCATATAGATGGTATCCACCACCTGCCGGGAGGCAAAGATATCCGCCGGGTGGGCGACCGGATTGACCTGGACCGCGGAATCCGTATGATTAACCGCATCGAGGATCATCCGCTCCTGACTCCTGTTGGGATAATCCACCACTACCTTAAGCATGAACCGATCAATCTGGGCCTCGGGCAGAGGATAGGTGCCTTCCTGTTCAATAGGATTCTGAGTGGCCAGTACCAGAAAGAGTTCCGGCAGCCTGAAGGTGGTGTCGCCGATGGTCACCTGCCTCTCCTGCATGGCCTCAAGGAGGGCGGACTGCACCTTGGCCGGGGCCCGGTTGATCTCATCGGCCAGGATCAGGGAAGAGAAGATCGGCCCCTTCTTGATCTCAAAGGCAGTGTCTTTCGGGTTGTATATCTGGGTGCCGAGGATGTCGGCCGGCAGCATGTCCGGGGTAAACTGAATCCGCCGGAAGTCACTGTGCACGGCCATGGCCAGGGTCTTGACCGCCAGGGTCTTGGCCAGGCCAGGCAGGCCTTCCAGCAGGATATGGCCGCCGGTGAGCAGCCCCACCAGCAGACGTTCGACCAGATGTTCCTGGCCGATGATCACCTTGGCCATCTCCTGGCGCAGGAGCCCCAGCCAGCCGGAGCTGTACCTGACCTGCTCATTGATGGCCTGGATGGAAATGAAGGTATCCTCGCTCTTTTGCAGACCCGGGGAAGATCCCGGCAGAGGAGGGATGATTGCAGAGTTCGTCTGAATGGTCATGAAGACTCCTATCCTGGAAAAAGGGAAGCACAATAGCCAATCTTCTACGCTATCAAAATAAAGCTTGTTGTCAAGCACGTAACGCGAGATTTCATATAATCATTCTGATCTCACCTGACAACGGTCGGTGTGCTGACAATAAGGGATAGAACTCTTTTTTCAGCTCTTTTTTATCTCCGCATTCACTTCCTCTCGGGAGGGGTATTCTTTTGACTTTGCTGGTAACACTGTGCTACGGTTCTAACCGTTGATAACGGCTGAAAATTCCAAGGTCGGAGGTAATCTAATGCACATTACACTGTTAGCCACAATAAAAAATGACAGAATTCTATAACTTTGGAGACTATGTCTTTCCTATTTGCCGTCTTCATCTTAATGAGTCGGGCAAATACAACATAAAGCACTTCCATGGGAGTGGGTTCTTTATTGGAGGTGATGGTTATTTCTTATCTGCAAAACACGTTATAAATAACGAAGACGTTAAAGAAATAACATCAAATACAGCGTTTGGTCTTATCCTTCAAGATGTTCAAGATAACGGATTAAATAGGTTTACAAAGACAATAATATGCCTAGAGGAGCATCCTAAGTATGACGTTGTTATTGGCAAAGTTGACCATGCACCTGAAAAATTCTTCTCATCAAACAATCAAGACGCATACGGATGGGAGGATGTTCATTGTTTTGGTTACCCTGACGACTTAAATAAAAACCATGAACAAAAGTATGCATTTGGTTCTCAGTTTTTAAAAGGTTATATAATGAGACGAATTTCAAAAGAAGATATCCCTTTTTTAAACATTCCACCATCTTACGAATTAAACTTTCCAATACCAAAAGGCATTAGTGGCTCGCCAATTTTTCGCATCGGTAGCGTTAAATCTTTATTGGGTATTGCACTTGCATCTCATGATTCGGTGCTTTCTCGTTATGAATCAACAGAGGTGCTAGATGGCAATGAAAAATACTCAGAAAAAACAGTGCAAGTAAAGCAGGTTGGTATCGCTGCACGAGCATTTGAAATAAGAGATTGGAAACCATCTATTTTAAATGGATTAGCATTAAAGGATATATATTAAAAAATGGCTAATAAGGCGCTCAACATTGACTGCGGGAACAGCCCCGCGTCAAGTTAGCTTTACGCTAACCCGGCAATCAATACGGATGCTGCACGAACAAGGGAAAGCGGACAAGCTGAAAACTCTTTTCAGGGATATGCTGCATACCTGACCTCTCACTTCACAATGCTTTCCGGGTCTGCCCCATGTCTGTTCAGGGAATAATTCCCGGCCTTTTCCGTAAAAGGCATGATCAGCATCCAGGGCAGATGTTTTTTGGCGGGGTCACGGAACTGGGCAAGTCCTATGGTCATTTCTTCATGGCCGGCCACAGGCTGGGCGCGGTAGGTCCCGAACAAACGGTCCCACCAGGGGAAATTAAAGCCGAAGTTACTGTTTGTTTCCCTGATGATGACGGAATGGTGCACCCTGTGCATATCCGGCGTCACGACAAAGAAGCGAAGGTAGCGGTCCAGGGACAGGGGAAGCTTGAGATTGCCGTGGTTGAACATTGCTCCCCCGTTGAGGATTATTTCAAATAGAATTACCGTCAGAACGGAAGGACCGAGGGCAGCGATGGCAGTCATTTTGATCAGCATGCTGAGGACTATTTCGATGGGATGAAAGCGAAGCCCCGTGGTCACATCAATATCCAGGTCCGCGTGGTGCATCATGTGCACCCGCCAGATGAGCGGCACGGCATGGAACATGACATGCTGCAGATAGACAACGAGATCAAGGGCCAGAATGGCCAGCAAGACGGAAAGCCAGTCAGGCAGATGGGGGACATTGAGAAGCCCCCAACCCTTTTCCTGGGCTGCGGCGGCTACCTGGACGCCGATTATCGGGAAGAGCAGGCGCAGTGTAAAGGTATCAACGGCCACGACTCCTAAATTGCTCATCCAGCGCCCAGCCTTTGGTGTTGTCAGCGCCCGGCGCGGAGAGACCAGTTCGCCAAGGGCCACCAACACAAGAATACCGAAGAAAAATCCGAGTCGAATGGCTGCTTCATTTTCCATGGTCTCTCCCCTGCAATGTAAAGATGTTTTCAGAATTCATTATGTAGGCCGCTGACCGATTCTTCTCTGACCCCTTTTATCTCTAATCTCAACTGACAACGTATTCTGTACTGATAACAATGGACAAATATATTTGCTTCATGTTTCGTTTTTAATAGATAATGATTACAGTATAGCTATTGAAATGGTATAATACTCTATTCTGAAGACAACGATAATCTATGGAAAAAGAACGCTATCTAAGAGAGTTGTATACAAGAAATCCGCCTGACTCCCTAGACAAGCTGAAAAATAAGGTGGTGGGCATTGCCGGCGCCGGGGGACTGGGATCAAATATCGCGATCAGCCTGCTTCGGGCCGGCGTCCAGCGATTCATTGTTGCTGACTATGACCGGGTGGAACTGAGCAATCTCAATCGCCAATATTATTTCCTTGATCAAGTGGGGATGAGAAAAACCGCAGCCCTGCATCAGAATCTGCTGCGCATCAATCCCCATGTTCAGGCGATATTGCATGAAACCCGGATCACGGCTGACAATCTGACCGATCTCTTTGCAGAGGCGGATCTCCTGATTGAGGCCTTTGATGATCCCAAGATGAAGGCCATGGCCGCGAATCGCTGGCTGCAATCTTTTCCGGATCGCTTTATTATTACGGGTTCAGGAATTTCCGGGTATGGCATGAATAGCACCCTTGGCACCACCGTCTGCGGCAGACTGATTATTTGCGGCGACCAGAAGACTCAATGCACCAAAGAGATTGGCCTGACCGCCCCGCGCATAGGGATTGTCGCCCAAATGCAGGCCAATGCCGCCCTGGGAATTCTCTTGGATGGCACAATAACCTGTTGATCACAGGGCACATCCCTGACAATCAAACCGATCCAACGTGATCATGAACAAACAAAATTTGTCTCCATTCACATTTTTCTGCAATCGCTACCTGGCCTTTTTTCTCTTTCTGCTGGGCTATTCCTTTGTGCTGTCGTTATGGGGAGGCCTGCCACCGCTCTGGTCAAGTCTGCGTCTGGAGGCCCCGTTGCTCCTGTACGGCTATTTTCTCTGCAACTATCTGCTGAAAAAATCACGCTGGCAACCCTGGCTGGCCGCCCTGCCACTGGTTCTCGCTTATACCATTGCCGACGTTTATCATATGGCATACGGCCGCTTTGGCCGGATAGTGGAAGTTGGTGAAATCCCTGAGCTCCTTGAGATTCTGCCTTTTCGTTATATCGCCCTTATTGGTCTTGTCGGCGCCATTTCTTTTCTGGTCCTGATTATCTCCCTGGACTGGAAACATTGGCGTCGAAGTCTGGTTGCATCCTTACCAGTGGTGGCGCTGATCCTTGTCGTTGAACTTGCCCCCAGCACCTTCCTGACCGCGTTTCAGTTCCTGGGCAAAAATGTCGTGGAGTGGTCAGATGCTCTCAGCGTAGAGAATAATGGCCGATTCACCATGGCGGCCTACTTTGAGGCTTTGCGGAAAAATTCCATCCAGAAGACCCTGGCCTTCCGTCAAAAACATGAATTTATCGACCAGATGACCGCGCTCTCCCAACAGATCAAGGCCTCATCCCAGAATCGGAACGTGCATCTGGTCGTGCTCGAAAGCTTTCTTGATCCCAAACTCTTCTCCGGGCTGAAATTTTCTCAACCCCCGACCTCCCCGGCCTTCAGCAAATTGATCGGCAAGACAGACACCTATTCCATCTCTCCTGTTTTTGGCGGCGGCACAGCCCAGGCCGAATTTGAGGTCCTCTGTGGAGTGCCCGCCTTCAGGGCCCTCTCTGGGGTTGAATTTACTATGTTTACCGGGGTCAAGACATCCTGTCTGCCTTCCGTTCTGGGTGATGCCGGATATCATACTATGGCCTCCAACGCCTCCAGACCCAATTTTTTTAATGCCATTCCAGCCTACAAGGGAACAGGTTTTCAAAATATCTTTTTCCCCAAAGAAAATGCCCCCGACATGGACACCTATCTCAGCGCCGGCGACGTCAAAAAAGAATGGTACATGTTTGACGGGAAGCTTTTCAACCAGAACCTTGCGTATGTCGGCAAATATCTCGAAGAGCATCCAGGGCAGCCGCTATTCAACTATATCATGAGCATTTACGGCCACACCCCCCATTATATGGATGAGGCCGTCCGCCCGCAAATCATCAAACTCCTGTCTGCCCAGAAGGACGAGCAGCTTGAACACGCCGTCAACCAGCACTACTACCGGACCGAGGCAATCGCCCAGTACGTCCAGGGCCTGCTGAAGATTGACCCGCACAGCATTATCATTCTGGTCAGCGATCATGTCCCGCCCCTGTCCTTTGGCCCGGATACCTATAAAAAATTCCAATACATGAAAAACATTGAAAACAGCGTCTACTACAATCGCATCGTGATCATCGAAAACGGCAAAACCATGCAATATGACACCATTCACCATTATGAGGTGCCCAAGCTTATTGCCAATTATCTGACCAATGGCGCCTATTGCCGTACCAAGCAGTGCAGTTTCGTCAAAAAGACCATTGCCGACCAAAACCCCTCCAACAATCAGGATGACTACATGACGATCATGGCCCAAGCCACCATGTAACGCAGGCCAGTCTTCATAAACAAATCTTACTATCAGGAGTAAATTACAAATGGGCAAGCAGATGGTCATGTCGGTCATGTCCAAGGACAGACCGGGCATTGTCGCCGATATCACCGGAGTTATATATCAATTACAGGGGGATCTGGCGGACCTGAACCAGTCCGTCCTCTGTGATTATTTCACCATGATCCTCATTGCCACCTTTGACGACTCGGTGACCCCTGAAGATGTGGTGGCCGGATTTTCTCACATCCGGTCTGAAACCAAACTGGAAGTAGTGGTCAAAGAAATGGACACCCCCATGGAGGTCGCCAAGGCCAAAAGGGTAAAAGAAACCTATATCCTGACCGCCCAGGGGAAAAACAAAAGCGGCCTGGTGCACCGGATTGGTCTCTTCTGCTATCAACATGGCATCAATATCCTCGATCTCGCCACCACCCTCAGTGGTGATCAATACACCATGATCCTGCAACTTGATCTCAGCCGGGTGACATCAGTGGACACCATCCGCACCAGCCTTACCCATTATGCCGAAGAAAGCGGCCTGACCGTCGTGCTCCAGCATGAAGATATCTTCAAAGCCACCAGCGAAATCAGTCTCTTTTAATCCCGCCTCCCATCTTGTTACTATTTTCGGAGTAAGACCGCCATGTTACGATCAGACCATATTCTTGCCACCGTTGAGATGATTCAGAAGGAAAATCTTGATGTACGCGCCGTGACCATGGGCATCAATCTTCTCGACTGCCGGGGTGGTGATGTCCGCGAGACCTGTCGCCGGGTAGAGGAAAAGATAGGCACGGTGGCGGCACATTTTGTGACCACCTGTGATCAGGTGAGTCAGAAATATGGAATTCCGGTCGTGAATAAACGGATATCAGTCACCCCCATTGCCTTTGTCGGGGCCGGTTTTGACCGGCATGGGTTTGTCGAACTGGCCCTGGCCCTTGACCGTGCCGCTACCGCCGTCGGTGTCGATATCCTTGGCGGCTTCTCAGCCCAGGTCGAAAAAGGGATGACGGCTACCGATCGCGAATATATCGCCTCCATCCCTGAGGCCCTGGCCCGGACGGAAAAAATCTGCGCCTCCATCAATATTGCCAGCAGTCAGAAAGGGATCAACATGGACGCCCTGGCCCTGATCGGGCAGACAGTCAAGGACCTGGCTGAGATAACTAAAGAACAAAGTGGTTTTGGCGCCGCCAAGTTTGTCGTCTTCTGTAACCAGCCAGGGGACAACCCCTTTATGGCCGGCGCCATCCATGGCCTGGAAGAGGCGGATCTGGTACTCAACGTCGGCGTCAGCGGGCCAGGGGTCATTGCTCGGGCCCTGGAAAGACTGATTCACACCAAGGGAAGGGACAATCTGGGACTCGATGATATTGCCGAAGAGATCAAGCAGACTACCTTCCGGGTAACCCGCTGCGGTGAATTGATTGGGCGTCAGGTCTCAAAGGAAATGGGGATTGAATTCGGGGTTGTTGACCTGTCTTTGGCACCGACCCCGACTGTTGGTGACAGTGTCGGTGAGATCCTGCAAATACTCGGAGTTGATGTTGTTGGTGCGCCTGGCTCCACCGCCATTCTGGCCATGCTCAATGATGCGGTCAAAAAAGGCGGCATCTTTGCCAGCAAGGCCGTGGGCGGGCTGAGCGGGGCCTTTATTCCGGTGATGGAGGACGCGGTGCTGGCAGAGGCCGTTGGCAGCGGGGCGCTGTGTCTGGAAAAGCTGGAGGCCATGACCTGTGTCTGCTCGGTCGGCCTTGACATGATTCCGGTTCCCGGCTCGGTCGATGCCGATACCATCTCGGCCATCATTGCCGATGAGATGGCCCTGGGGATGATCAATAACAAGACCACCGCCGTTCGCCTGATCCCGGTTCCCGGCAAAGAGGCTGGAGAACTGGTCAGCTTTGGCGGCCTCTTCGGAGCCAGCCCGATCATGCCCGTTCGCAATGTGGGCAAATCCCGCCGCTTCATCGCCTGGGGAGGCAGAATTCCCGCGCCACTTCACAGCTTCAAAAACTGATACAACCCTGCCAAAAAATATATTGTTATCAACTTGACATTGCATATTTTTTGTGCTGCGATTTGATAACAATATAAAAATCTCTCCCTAGCCTGCTGGCGTTCTATTCCATTTCTCACTCAAGATGGAAGCACGGAGACAAACGAGCGGCAACGAAGCTGTATAAAGAGTACAGTGAGGAATCGGCCATGCTGTCGTCGAAGCTGACGTTTTATTGAGAAAGGATATTACTTCGCAAGATCCAAATCACTCTCATCACCGGAGGAAAGACCATGCAAAAAATGATCAGTTGCAAAAGGATGTTGCTGTTGGCTGGACTTTTATGTTTCTGGCTGTCATCAGCCGCCCAGGCGGAAGACAGGGTGGTGGTCATCCCGATGGGAAGCGCCAAACCCCTGCAAAACGTCGTCACGGTGGCTAAAGGCAATGGCAAGTTTACCAATCCGGTGGCAGCAGTCAATTCAATCACCGACGCCAGCGCGACCAACCCCTACCTCGTCCTTATTGCCCCAGGGACGTATACACTGACAACCACCCTGGTGATGAAACCATACGTGGATATCTCCGGCAGCGGTGAAAATATCACTAAGCTTACCGGTGCAATAAGCAGTAGCGCAAGCCTAGACGAAACCTCAGCAATCGTCAAGGGCGCCAATCATACCACCTTGTCCAATCTCAGTATCAACAACACTGGCGGCCATACGTATTCCATCGGCATCTATACTACCGGACTTGACTTCTCAGCCCAAATGCAACAGGTGCTCGCAACCGCGACAGGGGGAACAGTGAATTTTGGTATATACAACAGCTCCTCCTCACCGATAATGACCGGGGTGAATGTCATCGCAGAGGGAACAGGTGATGGCAATGTTGGTGTACAAAATTACAACCACTCATCACCAATAATGACTGAGGTAAATATAGTTGTATCAGGAGGGGCAGACGTTAACCATGGTGTCGAGAATAACAACAACTCCTCTCCGACAATGACCGGAGTGAATACGATCGTTTCGGGAGGAACGACTAACTATGGTGTATTGAACTTCATGTCTTCCTCCCCAACAATTCGACGCAGTTCGATCGCAGGTGCCACGGACGGTCTTAGCAATATATCAAGCTCCACTGCAACGATCAGTCAGTCCACCATCTTCAATGGTGTCTCCGGCACAGGATTCACATGTGTGGCCTGCGATAACGGCGTGGGTGCTGCGTTGGGTGCTGCCTGCCTGTAAAATTTCGACAAACAGAAATTGAAAAACCCTTCAATCTCTTGGGCAATGCGCCCTTTTACAAAAACATATTCTCGACACCGGAGGAAAGACCATGCAAAAAACGATCAGTTGCAAAACGATGCTGCTGTTGGCTGGACTTTTATATTTCTGGCTGTCATCAACCGCCCAGGCGGCAGACAGGGTGGTGGTCATCCCAATGGCAAGCGCCAAACCCCTGAAAAACATCGTCACGGTGGCTAAGGGCAACGGCAATTTTACCAATCCCGTGGCGGCGATGAATTCGATCACCGACGCCAGCGCAACCAACCCCTACCTCATCCTTATTGCCCCAGGGACGTACACACTGACAACCACCCTGGTGATGAAGCCATACGTGGATATCTCCGGCAGCGGTGAATACATCACCAAACTGGCCGGCGCAATCAGCAGCACAGATACCACAACCTCGGCGATCGTCAAAGGGGCCAATCATGCGACCTTGTCCAATCTCTGTATCAGCAATACCGGCGGCAATTCGTGTTCCATCGGCATCTACACCACAGGACTTGACTTCTCAGCCCGACTGCAACAGGTGCTCGTAACTGTATCGGGTGGATCGGGTTTTACTTTTGGTATATGCAACACCGTCCACTCCTCTCCGATAATGACCGATGTGAATGTAATCGTTCAAGGGGGAATAGATAGTTTCAGCTTTGGCGTACTCAACCAAGACTACTCCTCACCGATAATGACCAGGGTAAATACAGTCGCGCAAGGAGGACATTGGAACTATGGTGTCAACAACAGCGACCACTCCTCACCGATAATGACCGATGTAAATACTGCCGCACCAGGAGGAGGGACTACCTATAAGAACTATGGTGTATACAACGTCACCTCTTCCTCTCCACAGATTCGACGCAGTACGCTTGCAGGTCATGATAATGGCCTTGTACATTTTATAGCGCTACCGCAACGATCAGTCAGTCCACAATCCTCAATGGTGTCTCCGGCGGAGGATACTCATGTGTGGCCTGCGATAACGGCGTGGGTGCTGCGTTGAATGCAACCTGCCTGTAACAGCGTAAAATTCAAAAGGAATGGGGCGTCATCGCAAAATATAGACTTATACTGAAAAGTTATCCCAAGAATACTTGTTGAACAGCCCGTAAAATTGTATAGTTGCTGACCGTAAATTGTATTCAGAAATAACCGTAATATCGGAATGGTTTGATCGACAGAAGGAGCCGTCACGAAGTAATCAGGAATACAATGATTATTTCGTGACGGCTCCTTATTTTGTAACCATTCCCCTAACCAGATAACAGGACACCATGCGCAAAGGTATCATACTGGCCGGCGGTTCCGGCACCAGGTTACATCCGCTTACCCATTCCGTGAGCAAGCAGCTCATGCCGATCTATGACAAGCCGATGATCTATTACCCCCTCTCTACCCTGATGCTGACCGGGATCCGGGAGATACTCATTATTACCACCCCGGCTGACAAACCTCTGTTCCAGAACCTGCTGGGAGATGGCAGCCAATGGGGCCTGGAGTTGAGTTACGCGGTGCAGCCAAGCCCGGATGGTCTGGCTCAGGCCTTTCTGATCGGGGAAGATTTTATTGGTGACAGTCCGGTCACCCTGATTCTGGGCGATAATATCTTTCACGCTGAGGGGCTGTCGCACAAACTGCAACTCGTCAGTCAGCAGGAGCATGGGGCCACGGTCTTTGGTTATTATGTGCAACGGCCTGAACGCTACGGCGTTGTCGTCTTTGACAAGGCGGGCAAGGTCATTGACTTGGAAGAAAAACCGGCGCAGCCCAAATCATTCTATGCCGTCACCGGCCTTTATTTTTATGACAATCAGGTGGTAGAGATTGCCAAGACCATCCGTCCATCGGAACGGGGCGAACTGGAGATCACCGATGTCAACCGGGAATATCTCAAACGTGGCGCCTTACAGGTCGAGATCCTCAGCCGGGGCACGGCTTGGCTCGATACCGGCACCCACGCCTCACTTCTTGATGCCGCCAATTTTGTCCGGGTCATTGAGGATCGGCAGGGGCTGAAGATCGCCTGCCCCGAAGAGATCGCCTTTCGCATGGGATACATCAACCTCAAAGAGCTGGAGGCGCTGGCCGCCCCCCTATCCAAAAACGGCTATGGCGCCTACCTGCACTCCATCTGCCACATGGAGGGTCAGCCATGAAGGTGACCCAGACCCCTCTGGCCGGACTGCTGATAATTGAGCCCAAGGTCTTTGGTGACGAACGGGGATTTTTCCTGGAGACCTGGTCACGCAAGCGGTATCAGGAAGTCGGGATCAATGTGGATTTTGTCCAGGACAACCTTTCTTTTTCCCGGCGCGGAGTCCTGCGCGGCCTGCACTTCCAGAACCCCCAACCCCAGGGGAAACTGGTCTATGTGCTCCAGGGTGAGGTCTTTGATGTGGCGGTCGACATCCGCAAAGGCTCGCCCACCTTTGGCCGCTGGCACGGAATTGTCCTCTCGAGTGAGAACAAACGCCAGTTCTGGGTGCCGCCCGGTTTTGCCCATGGTTTCTGCGTGACCAGCGAGAGCGCCCTTTTTACCTATAAATGTACGGAGCTCTATGCCCCGGCTCATGAAAGATCGATCCTTTGGAATGACCCAAATCTTGCCATTGACTGGCCGGTGACGGAACCACAGGTCTCAGACAAAGACCGTCTGGCCCCGCTGCTGGCAGATTTTGACCCATCCCATCTTTATGATTTTCATGGCAAAAAATGAAGGATAAAGCTCAAATCCTGCTGACCGGGGTGGGTGGCCAGGTTGGGTATGAACTGAACCGTCTCGCTGCAGAACGGGGCTGCGCCGTGATTGGTCTGACCCATCAGCAGCTCGATATCGGAGACGCCCAAGCGGTGGAGCGGATCGTGACCCAATTACAGCCCGCTCTTGTCATTAATGCTGCGGCCTACACCGCAGTGGATAAGGCCGAGCAGGACATTGAGGCCGCCATGCGGGCCAACCGACAAGGTCCGGCCAATCTCGCTGCCATCTGCCAAACGCACCACATCCCCCTGATCCATCTCTCCACCGATTATGTCTTTGATGGCAATAAAGACGGGGCCTACCATGAAGACGATCCGGTTGCCCCCACCGGCGTGTATGGCCAGAGCAAATGGGAGGGAGAAGAAGCGGTGCGCGCCCGGCTGGCACACCATCTGATCATCCGGGTGAGCTGGGTCTTCGGGCCGCACGGCAATAATTTCGTCAAGACCATGCTCCGACTGGCGGCCGAACGGGACGAGCTGCGGGTTGTTGCCGATCAGCACGGATGCCCGACCTCGGCCACCCATATCGCCGACGCCCTGCTGACCCTGGCCGACAGGATCAGGGAAGGGGTTGATATTGCCTGGGGCACCTATCATTTTTGCGGCATGCCGGAGACCACCTGGCACGACTTTGCCGAAACCATCATCAAGGAAGGGGTAAAGTTAAACCTTCTTGATCATGCCATACCCGTGCATCCCATCACCACCAGCGACTACCCGACTCCCGCCCGACGACCACAAAACTCCGTCCTCGATTGTCGCAGGATTATGAAGACCTTTGACCTCAAACTCCCCCGTTGGCAGGAAGGATTAACCACCATGCTGGCCTCAATAAAACAAGAAAAAAGGAAATAAAATGCTTTACCAGCCTGAAAAAATCCTGGTAACCGGCGGCGCGGGTTTTATCGGCGCCAATTTTGTACACTTCTGGTTGAAGAATTACCCTGACAGTCGGATCGTGGTCCTCGACGCGCTGACCTATGCCGGAAACCGGGCCAATCTCCTTGCCGTTGAAGGCCGGGAAAATTTTCGTTTTGTCCATGGCGATATCAAGGATTACGACCTGGTGCTCAATTTACTGCGGGACGAACAGATTGACACCCTGGTCCATTTTGCCGCCGAATCCCATGTCGATCGCTCCATTCACGGCCCGGATGAATTTATCGACACCAATGTAATCGGCACCCATGTCCTGCTCAAGGCGGCCAAGGCAGTATGGCTCGATGGTTCCCAGGCTCCCAGAACGCACCGGTTTCATCATGTCTCCACCGATGAAGTATACGGCACCCTGCGACCGGACGCGCCACCCTTTACCGAGACCAACCCGTACGCGCCCAATTCTCCCTACGCCGCCTCCAAAGCCTCTTCCGATCATCTGGTGCGGGCCTATCATGAGACCTATGGCCTGCAGGTGACGACCAGTAACTGTTCCAACAATTACGGCCCTTATCAGTTCCCGGAAAAGCTCATCCCGCTGATAATCGGTAATATCCTCGATGGCAGGCCCCTCCCCATCTACGGTGACGGGCTACAGATCCGTGACTGGCTCTATGTCGATGATCACAACCGGGGCATTGATCTGGTTATCCGCCAGGGAAAGGTTGGCGAGACCTATAATATCGGGGGCAATAATGAATGGACCAATATTGAGATTGTTAAATTGATCTGTAATCTCTTAGATGAGAAATTTGCCGGCAATGAAACAATGAAGAAAAGATTTCCCCAGGCCCCGCAGGTCTCCGGCTCCAAGGCGGAAAAGTTAATCACCCATGTCAAGGACCGGCTTGGCCATGATCGCCGTTATGCCATTAATGCCGGCAAAATCACCACCGAGCTTGGTTATTCACCACTGGAGTCTTTTGAGAGCGGAATTCGCAAGACCCTCGACTGGTATCTCGACAATGAAAGCTGGTGGCGGGCAGTGATGGATGGAAGTTACCGGCAGTGGGTGAAATTGAACTATGCCTAAGGACGCTTAGGTTTCCGGCGATCCCTTTTGCGCATACAGTACTGCGCTGAAAAGGGAGAAGAGAAAGCCTGTCTGGGCAATGATCAGATAGGACTCGGTACACATGATGGTCAGGAAAAACAGGGGAAAGGCCAGCCGGAGCCGCTCCCAGCCAGTCACTCCCTCCCCATCATGTTGCACAAAGGCCTGACGAATCTGGATACCAAAGATCCCCAGTAAGCCGGCCAGCCCCAGCAATCCCAGTTGACAGAGGACAAAGATATACTGGTTATGGGGATTATCCGTTCCCTCCCTCCGTGGTGATTTCCGCTTGTTGACCTCGGCATAGACCGACTGAAAATCACCCGTTCCCACCCCCAGCCACGGACTCTCTTTTATAATCTCCCAGGAATTCTGCCAGAAGAGCAGCCGTAGCCCCACAGAGGTATTGGGGCGGCTCTTAAAATAATAAATTTCATAATAGGCCCGATCTACCCGTCCATGAAAAACGGGGCTGAATTGATATCCGGCGATAAAAATTGCCGGGAACAGAAAAGTAATGATCAGCCCAGCCCGCAGGATATGTTTTCTGAAAATCTGCAGCAAGATCAGGAAAAGGAGGACAAAAAATACAACCTGACCGATACGTCCTTCCGTGATAAACATGTTGAACATCATCAGAAAAGCCAACCCGCCCAACGGCCAGCGCAGCGCCTTCCTCACCTTGCCCCAGAGCACCTCATGCAACAGCAGATAAATGGCAAAGGCCAGCAGGGGATTATAGATGACATGAAAGGTGCCGGGGGTGAGATGTTTCGTAGTTACATCCGCATAGTGTAACACGCCAAACCAGGCCAGATAGGTCATGGTCATGACAATGGTCATCCCTGCCAGAAAAAATCCGACATACACCCGGCGCAGATCCCAGCGAATGACCGTCAAGAAAATAGGCAGCAACATCAACTTCCAATATTTCTTAATAACATCAATGCCGCTTGCCAGGTCTTCAGTCCAAAGCAGACCGAGCACATAGAGGGCCAGATATACCAATACTGCCATAACAACCGGATTGGCGGTAATCACCCGCAACTTTTGCCGGTAGCCTCCTTCAACAAGCCAGACAGCGAAAATCAAGAGAGCAAGGACCGAAAGAACGGAGGTGGAAAGCGGCAGCGCCAATGCCAACATGGCCAGAAGCCATGCATTCAGGCGGCCAGCCTGCTGTTGAATAATTTTATAATTCATGATGTTCGTTTCGTAGCAAATACCCTTGTAAAAAACAAGGGCTAAATCAGGACAAATTCCTGTGAATCAGACGGTTATTCCATTTCTAAATCAAGATGAGCACGCGAAGGCAAGCGAGCAGCGACGAGGCAGTACAATGAGTACGGTGAGGAGCGGCGCAGCACAGCCGACAAAGTGAACGCTTGATTTAGAACTGGAATTAATGCGATAATCTTGCCAGTGATTATTCATTCCCGTTTCATCGATTATGGAGAAATTATTTCATTTTTCTTTTGCCAACCCTACCTGTTTGTGTAAAAGTAAAAAATGATGGTCTCGTAAAAATTCATAATCCTCGCATGGAGGCTCCATCTATCCCACTTGTGGGTGCGGGGAGGACAAAAAATAATCTTCCGAGCTACCTGTTATTTGCAAATCCGCTCGCTGAAGAGGGACTGGTACATTCCATTGAGGGTACTTCAATTCTGGAGAAATCTTATGAAAATGTCTTCGTACGGCATCGTTGCGGCAATCGTTCTCTCTTCTTTCATCCTTTTTTTCTTTCAGCCGCAGGCCCAAGCTGCCACTCTCACCGTAACCAGCAGTGCTGATTCCGGCGCCGGCACCTTACGTCAGGCCATACTTGACGCCGTAGCCGACGACACCATCACCTTTGATTCAACAACCTTTCCACCCGCCACTCCCACCACCATCACTCTTGCCAGTCAGCTCACCATCAACAAGAACCTGACCATCAATGGCAATGGCAGGGTTATTCTCGATGCAAACCAGACCGGCAGGGTTATGCTGATTGATGATGGGACAGCGGCCATCATGAGTGTCAGCATCAGCGGGATCTCGTTCAAGAATGGACTGGTTACCGGCCCAGGCGGCGGTATTTACACCAAAGAGCATCTCACCCTTGCTAATTCG
>JAUSAB010000004.1 GCA_030653035.1 Desulfocapsaceae bacterium
AAAGGGACAGAGTGGCAAGTAGAAATGATCTTTGTTTATCTGCTCTCTCGGGGTTTGAGATTATTCAGGCTTGAAGGCGATGATTCTTTCTGGAGTAATGCCTCTTGTGCGACTCGCGTCAAATCTCCAAGGATAAAAGGCCTTACCGGAAAATTTTGGATGCCGACGGTTCCCAGCATAGTGGAAATAATCCCGGTCTGGTCACCGGAACAGAGGATAATGGGGGGTCGGTACGAACGGAGCGGATTTTCCCGGCCAAGGTCAGGCCACTGAGTTCCGGCATTGTTTTATCGGTGATTACCAGATCAATAGATTCCGGGTTGTCCGTGAAAATCCGCCAAGTATATACTTTATCCTATCATGAAACAGGGAATGGTTTGCAAGGAAAATGGGAAATTTCCTAAGGAAAGAGGAAATGGCGACAGAGGTTTGTGAGGGGGGTGGAAGACTGTTGCGCGTTGTCAATCAGCAATATTTACAGATCTCCTGCCATTGCTGGTTAAGTTTTTTTGATGACACCGCCATCCCGCCCTGGAGCTCCGGGGCAAACAGGGCGATGCGAAACTGGGCTATCATTTCTTGGTATTTTCTCATCTCTTGCCGACCCTCGCTTGACAGGTCTTTTTCCCTTTTATAGAGAACCTGTAGATTATGGAGGTGAGGTTGGATCTGGATGGCTTTGAGCGCATCCTTGCCTGGATCGACATAGGCTCGTTCGATGCGGATCATGAGCGCCTTCATGTACCTGATGCATCGTTGCACCTCAGTAGGTTCTTTGGTCTCCATGAAATCCAGGGGCAGGATCTCGGTCAGTAGTCGTTCATATTCCTTGTAGCGTTCAGGGGTGAAAGAATGCGTCTTCCTGGCCAGATCACCATAGCGCTGAATATGGGCGCTGACCTCTTGGCGTTGTCTGAGGGTGGCCATAATGATGTCACAGATCAGCCGGCCCTCACCATAGAAATCCTGTTTCTTGACCCTGACTATGGCTTCAAGAAATTCCTCCCGACCAGGGATCGAACCAATAGTGGTGTTAAAAAGCACCCTCAGAATAAAGGAGAGCAGGGCGTTGACCACTTGGGACCGTTCCCCGAGTCCCTGAGTGAGCCAGGAGGATGATGGCCCGGACAGGCTGGTGGTGCAGTATTTTTTCAAGGCCTTGTATGGTTCTGCCACCTGAAGCCGATAGAGAAAATTGAGACCTTCGCGGTTTTGAGTATATGCCTTGTCCCGGTTTGTCAAAAATTCTATCATCACCCCACCGCGATCCTTGATTGGTTTCAGGGCCGGGAAGAGCGAACCGCACATCTCCTGTTGCGGACTCAGCAGGGGAAGGGAGGTCGGCAGGCCGGCGAAATTCCAGGAGGTGCAGAGCCGTCCTTCCCATGCATCCTTGATCTTTTGATCCTGGTTGCTCAGGTGAATCTTGGAGGTGTTGATAGCAAGTTGATGGCGACCTTCCCGCAGTTGAGCCAGTGATCTGCCTACGGCCACTTCCTTTCCGGCCTGATCAATGAGAAGAAAACGCATGGACAAGTGGGGCGGCAGCTCAGCCGGCCAGTCTCCACGGGTAACGGTCCGGCGGAAGGCCTTGAGGATGGAACGCTCAAGTCCCTGATGGAGTGAGCCCTTGTACATGTCCAGATCGTCCAGTAAGAGATCAACTGTGCCACTCAAGGGGATAAGATATTTGCGGATGTTCTTCGGCAGCCCTTTGAGCAGAAGGGTGACCTTTTCCTTGAGCAGGCCTGGCACCAGCCATTCAAAGAAAGGTTCCTGCAGGGTGTCGATCAGGTCCAGCGGGATTCGAATCGTCACCCCGTCATCATCGGCACCCGGCGCAAAGTGATATTCCAGCCGGAACTGCAGGGAACCAACATTCAGCAGAGGCGGAAAATCACTGAGCTCCCGGTCTTCTGGGCGACGGTTGAGGATATCCGCCTCGGTCATCTCCAGTCTCTGTTTATCCTTCTGTCTCTGCAGAAAGCGGGTCAGGGTAAATCGGTCATAGACATCTTCGGGAATCCGTTGTTCGTAAAAGGCATGAAGCGTCCGGTCGTCGACCACGATATCCCGTTTTCGTAACCTCTCTTCGGTGGCCTGCCATTCCTCAAGCAGATCCTGATTTTTGTTGAGGAAGAGGAAATGGCCCTCCAGTTCTCCGCCGATCAGGGCTGATTGAATGAAGATCTGCCTGGCCTCTGCCTGATTTTTGGGATCAATCCTTCCGTAGTTGATCTTCCGGCCCGCCACAATGACCAGTCCGAAGAGGGTCACCTTTTCATCGGCAATGACCTGTCCTGATTTTTTATGCCAGCGGGGATTTGACCAGGAACGTTTGCACAGCATTCCCCCTAACGGTTCCAGCCATTCCTGGTCAATGGCCGCCACAGTCATGGCGTAGAGCCGGGTGGTTTCCATAAACGAGGCGGCCATGATCCATTGATGGCTCTTGCCTGGTAAGATATCGGTCTTCTGTTTTCCTGCCTCTGTCTTTTGCTGTTGAAACAGGTGGGAGCTGGGAAAGATCATGAGCTCAATCCCGCCGCCGCCCAGGTAGATTCTCTCTTTCTGTTTGACTGCAATATTGCGCAGGAAACCGGTACAGAGGGACTGATGGATGGCGGCATAAGAGGCGGGTACGGCGTTGTCGTTGAATCCCGGGCGTTGGGTCAAGATCCGCTCCAGCTGTTCGTGGAGATCCAGCCATTCGCGCATTCGCTGGAAAGAGAGGAAGTGGCCGGCACAGAATTTTTTCAGACGGCTCCACGATTTGATCTGGGACTGGACATCATGAAAGAGATCCCAGATAGCAAGCATGGAAAGAAAATCGGAATTGGGGTGGGCGAATTTCCGGTGGGCGGCATCGGCCTCCTGTTCCTGGTCAGCCGGTCTGACCCGCGGATCAGAGATGGCGAGGGCTGCGGCTATAGCCTTGATTTCCCGCAGACAGTTATTCTCCTGGGCGGCGATGATGATCCGGGCAATGCAGGGATCGATGGGCAGGGTGGCCATGATCCGGCCATGGTCGGTCAGTTTTCCTTTGTCGTCAATGGCCCCAAGCTCGGTCAGGAGTTTGTAGCCGTCGCGGATGGCACCTGGGTGCGGCGGTTCGACGAAAGGGAAGGATTGGGGGGGACCCAGGTTGAAGGCGATCATCTGCAGGATGACCTCGGCCAGATTGGCCCGTTTGATCTCAGGGACGGTGAATTCCTCTCTCCCCAGATAATCCTCTTCGGAAAAAAGGCGGACGCAGATGCCGGGGCCGATCCGGCCGCAGCGCCCCTTGCGCTGGTCACAGCTGGCCCTGGATATCCTGGTGATGGGCAGGCTGACAGTCTTGGCCCGGACATTGTACTGGGAGATCCTGGCCAGGCCAGAATCCACCACGTAACGGATCCCCGGCACGGTAATGGAGGTCTCGGCAACATTGGTGGCCACCACGATCTTGCACTGTTTGAAGCTCTGGAAGATCCGGCGCTGATCCGCCCCCTGGAGGCGGCCAAACATGGGCAGGATTACTGCGTCCGGGGCCTTTTGGGCCAGCAGGGTGCAGCAGGTACGAATGTCACGCTCGGTGGGCAGAAAGATCAGGGTGTCGCGCGGCCCGTTATGTTGATGGAGGTCGAGCACAACCTGCACACAGTGATCAATATAGTCATCCTTCTCGGCCAGAGGGTCATCTTCGATGGGGTCAAAACGGACTGTAACCGGGTAGCTCCTGCCGGCTATGGTGAGGACCGGCGCCTCGTCAAAGTGCTTTGAAAAGACAGCAGTGTCGATGGTCGCGCTGGTGATGATCAGTTTGAGATCGGGCCGTTTTGGCAGCAGATTTTTGAGAAAGCCGAGGAGAAAATCAATGTTCAGGCTCCGCTCATGGGCCTCATCAATGATGATCACCCCGTATTTGCGGAGCAGCGGATCATTTTTAGTCTCTGCCAGCAGCACGCCGTCGGTCATGAACTTGATTCGGGTATCAGCACTGGTCTGATCGTGGAAGCGGATCTTGTAGCCTACCAGCCCGCTATCTTCACCCTTTTCGCTCAATTCTTCACTGACCCGTTCCGCTACCGAGACGGCGGCCACCCGGCGCGGCTGGGTGCAGCCGATGACCAGGGACGGTCGAGTGTCGCTCGCTCCATGGACGGATGAAGAGCGACCTGTAATCTGAGTGCCGTTTAGGTTAAGTTCCAGACAGAATTGCGGCAGTTGGGTGGTCTTGCCCGAGCCGGTGTCTCCAGCAATGATGATGGTCTGGTGGGCCTGCAAGGCCTCCTGAATCTCGGTCTTATGGTTGAGGATGGGCAGGATGTCTGGGGAATGAATTGTCATGGAAGAGATGGTTGAACTCTTGATTCTATGGTATAGGATAACTGTTCAGGTGAATAGACTGTAGGTGTTCAGCTAACAGTCCAAACCCCCTAGTCTAAACAACCTGAGTTACTTATAACATTTCATCTGTCACCCTGAAAGAGGAGAAAACCGTATGAAGGTACGAAAGGCAGTGATTCCGGTAGCGGGCTTGGGAACCAGGTTCTTACCCGCCACCAAGGCCATTCCCAAGGAGATGCTTACCATTGTGGATAGGCCCACCATTCAATATATCGTTGAAGAAGCGGTGGCCTCCGGTATTGAGCAGGTCATTTTTGTTACCAGCGCCGGGAAATCAGCTATTGAAAATCACTTTGATTATGATTTTCATCTCGATTGCGTACTCAAGGAAAAAAAGAAGATCGTCCTCGGAGAAGAACTGAACAATATCTCCAATCTTATTGATCTAATTTCTGTTCGTCAGAAGAAACCTTTGGGGCTTGGCCACGCCATCTGGACGGCCAGGCATGTGGTGGGGGATGAGCCCTTCATGATCATGCTTGGCGATGATCTGGTTTTGAGCAAGACTCCCTGTGCCAAACAGATGCTGGATCTGTTTGATGAGGTCCAGGAATCAATTGTCGCCGTTCAGCGCGTGCCTGAGGACCAGACCTACCAGTATGGCATTGTCGAGGGTGTGCCCATAGAGCGCGACCGGACGCATCGGGTCATGAGAATGATTGAGAAGCCGGCGCCCGGAACGACGGATTCTGATATGGCCATTATTGGCCGCTATATTCTTATGCCCGAGATTTTTGATCTCCTGGAGAAGACCACGCCTGGTCATGGCGGTGAAATCCAGTTGACCGATGCCTTGCAGGCCCTGAGCAAAAAACGGGACATGTATGCCTATGAGTTTAACGGCACCCGCTTTGATGCCGGTGACAAGATGGGGTATCTGAAAGCTATTCTTGCCTATGGCATGATCCATAATAAACTTGGCGCCGAACTGAAGGCCCATATTAAGGAGTTGGCTGCAACTCTATGATGCGACTGGAGGTGGCGGTGGCTGCGCCCTTGTGGCAGACGCTTACCTATCTGTTTGTAGATGATAATGATGATAGCGCTGGCGTAATCCCGGTTGGCAAGAGGGTTCTGGTGCCCCTTGGTAACCGGAGGGTGACCGGCTATGTGTTGGGACTGCTTCCTGAGGAAGATGTCGGTTATACGCTGCGGGCCGTGATCGAGGTCCTTGATCCGGAGCCGCTTTTTCCTGTTAATCTGATCCCCTTTTTTCGCTGGGTGGCCAGCTATTACCATTATCCGTTGGGCGAGGTCATAAAAACGGCCTTGCCCGGCGGTCTTGCGCCCCGCAGTGGTAAACAGCTTTTGTTGACCGAACGGGGGCGGGTGGCGGGAACGGTTAATCTGCAGCTGATATTGGAAGAAACTGGCGGGCAGGAACCGGATTGGTTGCCGCGTCTTCTGGAACAAGGCTCGCTGGGCACCTCTGAATCCCGGAAGATTCTCGTTCAGAAAAGTTTCCAAAAGGTGATTCGTTCGTGGCAGGAGCAGGGTCTGGTTGAGATCCGGGAGATCATGATTGGCAATGATCTCCGACAGAAGAATGAGACCTGTTATTCCTGTTCCCGTACCGTATTGTTTCCCCCTTGTTCAACTTCTGATCCCTCTCGGGATGACATTGTGATCTTTGGGCGGGAACTTCTGAAAGAGCTTGCCGTCTCCCTCTCATTTTCCCATATTAAGACCCTTTATTTTCTACAATTGCTGGCTGGTAATCAGTCGTCGTGCATGGTCACTCCTGCGCCAGTTGCCTCAGTTTCGCCCGTCCCGCAGCGGGCTGTCCCGGCCCGGGAACTGAACAAGGCCTACAGCGGCGCCGCCAAGGCCTTGCCGTTGCTTCTGGAACAGGGCTTTGTCTGCCGGGTGGAGCAGCGGGTCTTTCGTAATCCTTACGGCGAGCAGCTCTCCTGGTTCCCCCGGCCTGAGACCCTTACCCCGGAGCAGGAACAGGTTGTATCAACACTCATCCCCGCCATTGAAACAAAGAAATTTGCAACCTTTCTGCTCCATGGCGTCACTGGTTGCGGCAAGACCGAGGTCTATCTGCGGGTCGCTGAAGCAACTCTTGCCAGCGGCCGTGATGTGTTGGTCTTGGTCCCTGAGATCGCCCTGGCCACCCAGCTTGAGGCCCATTTCGTCTCCCGTTTTGGTGACAGGGTGCTGCTCCTGCATAGTGGCCTGTCAACGGGTGAACGTTTTGATCAGTGGAGTCTGGCCAGAGGTCAAGGTTCTCCTCTGATTGTGATCGGGGCCAGATCCGCGGTCTTTGCCCCCTTGTCGGATCCAGGTCTGATTGTCGTTGATGAAGAACATGATGGTGGTTTCAAGCAGGACGATGGTCTGCGCTATAACGGCCGTGATCTGGCGGTGCTGCGGGCCAGGTTGCAAAACGCTGTCGTCCTTCTTGGCTCGGCCACCCCGTCGGTGACCAGTTTTTATCATGCCCGGCAAGGCAAATATTCCCTGTTGACCATGGACAAACGAGTACGGGATCGCCCTCTGCCTTCCGTTTCTCTGGTTGATCTGCGCAATAAATCGGAAAAGGCCTATGGCAAGGCGCTTGGCAAAAAATTGGAACAGGCCCTGCTTGAAACCCTGGCCCAGGGAAAACAGAGCCTCCTCCTCCTGAACCGCAGGGGATTTGCCTCGGTTTATCTGTGTCAGGATTGCGGCAAGCCGGTTGACTGCAACCATTGTCATATCTCGCTCACCTTTCACAAGGGCAAAAAACAACTGGTCTGTCATTACTGCGGTTTTACGCTCACCAGCAGTCAGCTCTGTTCCGGTTGTCGTTCGGAAAAACTGGTTCCGGTAGGGTTCGGCACCGAACGTATTGAGCAGGAGGTGCGGGAACTGCTGCCTGAGGCCCGAATTGCCCGGTTGGACTCTGATACCGCTGTTGATCGCAAGAAATTCCTGCACCTGTTACAGGCTATGCACAACCGGGAGATTGATATCCTGATCGGCACCCAGATGATTGCCAAGGGCCATGATTTCCCGGAAGTGACCCTGGTGGGGGTGGTTTGGGCGGATGGGGGCTTGAGTATGCCCGATTTCCGGGCAGCGGAGCGCACCTATCAACTGCTGTCCCAGGTCAGCGGCCGGGCCGGGCGGGGTAACAGCTCAGGGCGGGTGATTATCCAGACCTTGCGGCCGGACCATTATGCAGTGGCCCTGGCGCAGCGCCATGCCTACAGCGAGATGTATGAAAAAGAGATGGGAAACCGGCAGATGCCGGCCTTTCCGCCCCTGTTGCGGATGATCAATATCCATATTCAGGGGAGCAGAGAACAGAGTGTGCGTCAGGCGGCCGCTGAGATTGCCGAGATGTGTCGCGGAGTTGCGAAGTCACTGGCCGTTGAAACGAGGCGTCATTCCGTAGAGATCCTTGGCCCGGCCCCGTCGCCACTGGACAGACTGCGTGACCGCTATCGTTGGCAGGTTTTGCTTAAGGGTGCTTTTCAAGATGACCTGCATGCGGTCTGTCACCAGGTGGTGACGCGGCAGGGGGAGTTTGCAACGGGTGATATCAAAATTGCGGTCGATGTTGATCCCGAAAACATGATGTGAAGAATGAGATAGATTGGGTTGGAGGATGGTGGCCTATAAGGGGAATATTTTTTTTCAAACGATCATTTCCGGCATCTTCGCCGGTTGCATTCTTCTGCTGCTCAGACTCTTTTCCGTATTACTTCGTTCGCTGTTCATTCATCGTTGGATTTTTATGCTCAACGATTGTCTTTTTTCTTTTTCTAAAACAACTTAAAAACCAAACCATTTTTTCTTCGGAGTATAGACCGTAACCCTGTTTCTGCCATCTTTTTTAGCGTCATAGAGGGCCAGGTCTGCCTGATTGATAAAATTATTCTTGTTGAAATTGTCAACTGTGGCCGGGTAGGCGCTGGTAAGGCCAAAGCTGGCGGTGACATGGTATTCGTTGTTCAGATCAACAAACCTTGCGTTTTCAATAGCCGCTCGCAGTTTTTCGGCCACCAGCAAGGCTTCATCTTCTGATGTCTGGGGAAGAATAATTACAAACTCT
>JAUSAB010000005.1 GCA_030653035.1 Desulfocapsaceae bacterium
ACTGCCAACGTTACACGCATCCGCTTCTTGATAGTCAGCCTGACGATTTTGAAGCCGCCGCTGTACTGACCACAGCAGTGCGTGAAGCCGAGAAAGTCAAAGGTTTCCGGCTTTCCCGCTCCACGTTCCCGGCATCTTTGCACAGCATATCGTCCAAACGAAATTAACCGCGTTTTATCCGGGTGAAGTTCCAGTTTGAATTTGGATAGACGCTCTCGCATTGCGGCCAGAAATCGCCTTGCTTCTCCGTATTGAACTTTCATCAACTATCTTTCACCGGCTTTTGCAGCCGCACTAAGCGCAAATTAAACCCCAATGTCATTAACTTAACTGGGTGGCTGACTTACTCAAATGGCTACTACAGATGGTGGTTTTATCACAACATACAGAGTCGGCCACACTACGTCGTCGAACAAGGTTAGCCGTAACAGACTGAAGATATTGACATAATCTTTTACCTCTTTCGTTGCCGCCACGCGCCTTATTGTGGCAACTTGAGTTAATCAGCCACCCAGTTTAACTTAAAGAACCGGCTTGTAAGTTTGGTAAAATTTTCGTTGTGATCTTTTGTGGTAACGAGGATTACTTCTTCCAGGTCTTATCGGTTCGATGGCCGAGGCAAGTGTGTCAAGCAATTCAGATATGAGAGTTTGTAGCGCACCCCCGGTTTTGTGAAAGAGTAACACGATAGTATCTCTCAAACTCGGGTTAAAACTGTCTCGATATCTTTACCGGAAGGGCTTTTTTTACTCAGCCCTAAAGCTGACAACAAAATCAACTACTGCGCCATCATAGCTCGTGGAAGGATCACCTTGCTATTATGGATACTGTTCAGAATTGATAAACAAAACTGACACAGAAAGATTGCAGGCAGTGAGGGATATAATAAGGCGGCTTCTTCAGTCAGAAATAAAACAGCTATTCAGGCTGAAGAGATAATAGAAATTACGAAAAAGGGGGTATCCACTTCGCTGGCCTTGATTTTGCCTTGCGTGCATTAAAACACAAATAGATGTTTTATTACAGTCACATAGTGCGCATAATATCTCAGGTTCTTTTTTCTTTGTCAAATCGGTGATGTTGATTTTTTGCCGCAACCAATTGATATTGCGAATATAACCTCTTGTCTCTGTATCTTGGGGCCAGTGAAGTGGATACCCCCTTTTACGAAATATTCATTGCATTAGGCTTTATCCCCTTTCATCTGGTTAAAACCATTTCAGCCTAACGGCCGACATCACCCTGTTTTGATATTGTCTTTATTTTCGAGAGCATAGGAGCGGATCCAGTCAGTACAATCTTTGCCGGTGAGCGGCGTGCTATAGTAAAATCCTTGTATAATATCACAGCCAAGAAGCTTCAGGCGAGCAACAATTTCTTTTTCTTCCACACCTTCGGCAACCACTTTAAGCCCCATATTATGGGCCAGGTCAATGGTCGAACGGACAATCACCTCATCGTTTTCATTTTTCAACATATCCTGAACAAAAGATTGATCAATCTTTAACTCGGAGGCCGGCATTTTCTTGAGATACGCCAAAGAAGAATAACCTGTACCAAAATCGTCAATAGATATATTGATACCCATTTTCGCCAACCGAACCAGGACCTCCATAGCTCGATCAGGATCCTTTATAATGGATCCTTCGGTAATTTCAAAGGTGATATAATTGGCAGGGACATTAGAGGATGCGAGCAGACCGGTAATAACATCCGGCAAATCGGCATCAAGGAGCGTTGAAGGACTCAGATTCACGGAAATATTTGTTTTGAGATCATTATTATACCATTGTTCAGCCTGTGCCAAGGCCGTTTTTATAACCCAGAAGAAAAGCTGCGTGTGCAGGCCGGTACGTTCCGCCAGTGGAATAAACTCAATCGGCGGGAGAAGTCCGTGCTCTTCATGCTGCCAGCGTACCAAGGCCTCAACACCGCTGATGCTGTTCGTTTTGATATTTATTTTTGGCTGATAATGAAGGACAAGATCGCCATTTTCAATGGCCTGGCGCAATGCACCCATCAGGGTCAGACGCTTCGGAGTATGTTTGTCAAGATCTGGGGAATAGATAGCAAAACTGTCATTGTTCTGTTTAGCGACATACATGGCAACATCAGCCCGCTGCATAATCGTATCAATATCCTTACCATGCTCGGGAAAGATGGCAATACCGATACTGGCCTGCACATCCAGACGCAAACCGCCGACAACAAAGGGCGATTTGAAAGCATTTTGAATTTTTTCAATAACGAGCTGCACATAGTTGAGTTCCCTTTCCTTGATCAAGGGAATCATAATGGCAAATTCATCGCCGCCAAGACGGGCCAGAGTTTCTGATTCCCGCACCACTCCCTGCAAGCGGAGGGCAACATGTTTAAGAACCTGATCGCCGCTATGGTGCCCGAGGGTGTCATTTATCTCTTTAAAATGATCCAGATCAAGAATAAACAAAGCAAGACTTTGCTTTTCCCGAAATGCAACATAGATAGCCTGATCCAGTCGATCCAGAAGAAGAACTCTGTTAGGGAGATCGGTGAGAGAGTCATGGGTGGCATCGTGCATGACCTGATATTCGAGCGCCACCGCCTGATTGCGTAGTTCATGGGTCTGGTCGAGCACCATGGTGCTCGCCTGAAGAGCAATGGCAGAACTGACATATTGCCCCCAGAATGCAAAAATAAACGGCATGCCATCAAGAATCCACAATGTCGAATTGTTTTTCTGGGCTGTTACAATATTCTCAAGATTGATGCCACCATAGAGATATTGAGAGGACAATAACGTGGCGAGAACAATAGCACTTAAGGCAATCAACACCCCGTAAACAGCATATCTGGTCACACCGGACTTCATGATTGAGACATTGTTGAGGAGTGCCACTCCTAATCTGTCCATAGTTAAGCTCATGTGAAATTTTACATCAGGAGGGTTGAAGAAAGGGAGGATACACTTGTTTTTCGGATCAGTCCAAAGATCCTAAACCACCAAAAAACATATAATGCTTACTACAACACACAACAAACTGGAAGTCAACTGCTTTACCCTGGTTATATCCAGCCCGTGAAATGTTGTAAAATTACAATCAGGACCATAGCCACAACGACACAAGGCTCTCTGCCGTGACTTAAAAAAGGGGAAATACTCCTAATTCCTTTGTATCAATCAGCAGGAGTCATCTCCTGTTTCAACAAGCAGCATGAGATCCGGTGTTCAGGCCTTCCAGCTGCGTCATAGCGGATAGTGTCGGGCTGGAGCAGCTTGTTCATCACGCATCCTTCGGCAATATTCAGAGTAAAGAACCGGTCTTCCATCAATCCCTCATTGTGCAGCAGGGTATCGTTTTCAATACGCCAGGCATGGATGGGATAGTCCTCGCACAAGGGACAGCGATAGACCCGGCCATTGGGAAAGATGAAGAAATTATCGGCCACAACCCCGGCACATTCGAATGGCTCGCTTTCATCAAGAAAAACCTTGGGATAGGTAACATGAATGCCCTGTCCCGCCGCCTGTCTGGCTACTTCCGGCACCACCCGCAGCCACTGTTCAGGGCTGACCTGCCATCCGCTCTTACCATTCACCTGATTACCGATGTTGCCATCCTGCGCTGGTTTCCCCCGCAGCCCGATCACCTGGACAAAAAATCGTTTGACCCCCAGTTCGCCCAGCAGCGCTACCATCCGGGGCAGATGGTCAATATTAAGACTGGAAACGGTATAGATCACACTGACCGCAAATCCTTTGGCCACGGCCTTGCGCAGATTGGCGGTACACACCGCAAAAGAACCATGCCCACGGATGGGGTCATTGACGGCCGCATCCGGGCCATCAAGACTGAAACTCAGATAATCAAGCAGCTCCGGGGTGGTATGATCCAGCAGATCGTGAAAGAGATAGCCGTTCGAGTCAACGGTGACCGCAAATCCACAGGCCTTGGCCTTGGCAATCCCCTGCACCAGATCCGGGTGCAGGGTGGGTTCACCGCCCAGGAAAATCATATTTGATTTCTGATCAGGACGGGCAAAGAGTTCAATCCAGCGCTCCATGGTCGCCCGCGGCAGGGTCTCCCGGCCATGCTGCTCGGGATTGATATAACAGTGTCGGCAGGAGAGATTACAGGCCGTGAGAATATGAAAAAAAACATTCCGTTCGCCGGGGACAAACCCGACCGTTCTCGCTGTTGAGATCATGATGACTGGAAGGTAAAAGGAAAGAGTTAAACCTAAAAACGGCAGTTGCTTTATAATACAGCTACCGCTCTCTCATTCCCAGCCCTTCTCCCAAAGAGATAAGGGGGAAAGCCCCTCTTCTTTTGGGAAAGGGATGGGGTGAGGGTAACGCCGCTCACAATAAAACATCGCCACATAATTACTATATCCAACTGCAGCTTTTAAATTGAACGCATGAAGAAAGCAATTTTACTTCTGCTCCAAGGTATAAGAGGCCAAAAGTGAACCTTTCCAATAGAGGTTATCCGGATTGCTGAAAAATTGCTGAAAAAGGGCCAGACTCTCCCGCCTGAGCACTGCAGGCACCACCTTAATCTCCATGGCCGCATAGAGAGGATTGAGCATGGTCAATGGCAGATTTGTGCCACCGCCCATAACATCTTCATAGGCATAGACGATCTTTCTGATCCCATTGAGGATCAAGGTGGAAAAACACATAAGGCACGGCTCCATGGTGGCATAGACAGTCACCTCCTGCGGCGCGACGCCCGGCTCCGCGTCAAGAAACGACCGCAGGGCCAGCATTTCGGCATGGTCCATCTCGTTGACCTTGCCGCTGGAATGGACTCTCTTACCCGAGGCAATCACCGCCCCTTGATGCACCAGCACACAGCCTACCGGGAACTCTCCCTGCGCCAGGGCCACCTCGGCCTCGGCCAAGGCCAGCAACATCAATATTTCATGTTCCCGCATTTTCCACACCCAAAAATTTTACAGATATCTGTTTCACGCTCACAAGCTACGACCAAAACGGAGCACAGATCCGGCAACTGAGAGCATGGTCTGCTCCTGTACCAGATCGTGTCCATTATCGATAAAAGGCAGATAGATAAGCTCGGTTGCCTGCGGATGAAAAGAGATCCCCGGCAAAAGCGGTAAAACATCTCGCTTATTCAGAGCTGATTCCGCGAGGACTGTCTTCAATGCCTGCACCGCCTCCGTTCGGGGGAGAGTCACCGGATACAGGCCTCGGGCCATGGTGGTCTCCCCTGGCGGCAGACGCTTCTGGGTCAAGGTTATATTCTTGGCCAGATTCAAAAAAATCTGGGGCCGTATTTTGAACCCCGGCACCCAGAAACAGAGGGCCATCCGATCATGTTCCGGCCGTACCACCAGGGGCTGATTGGTCAGGCGCAGGAAATCACCAAAATTCTCCAAGGTAACACCAGTCACCTTGACCTCTATCTTCCAGAACGGCAGATAGGTCGCATTCTGCTGCCGGGAAGGAACCTGTTGCCAGGCCAAGGACCGGAACTTCCCTCCTGCCTCTTCCCAGGAAGTGTTACAGTTATGGCAGGAAAGAATAAGACTATCCGTTTCCCCATCCAGAAGCTCGCCACAAGATGGACACAGGGTGGCTAAAAAATGGGGCATCCACTGCTTCTGAAAAGGCAGGCTCTTTTTTTTCAACTCTTCACTGGGGCCACTTCGCCCCAGCCCAATATTCGTCACCGCATCGTACAGGACAGTCTCATGGATGTAGAGAGGCAGATAGATATAACTGATGCTCTCGCCGATATAGGCCCGATGATAAAACGGTTCCCTATTCTGCTCCGAATCAATAACCGTCAGTTGCGCCGCCATGTCAAGAATGGCTGCGGCCTTGACTGACTGACGGAAGAAAGAGCCAGCGACCTCTTCATTCATCAACGAGACCTTCATGGCCTGCGGCCTCAAACCCAGGGATGGCGGCAAGGCCGTAGCCTTCACCCCCAGATGGGTGATATCGACAACCCGGTGCTGCACCTCTTTTCCTTTACAGTAAAAGACATTCCCTTTGAAATGGAGATAAGGGACGTAGAAAAGCTCTTCTCTGGGGATATGCGTCGGGGCTTTATCCGGCAAAACAAAACGCGACAGTCCACGGGTGACCCGGTAATTTCGCACCCCACAATAAGGACATTGCAACAACCTGTCTGCCTCATGGGCTTCAATGGCTGCCCCACAGGAAGGGCAATTCTGCTGAACGGTAAGATCCATATCCTAAGTCGTTGTTCTAATAAAAATTCACAACATTCAATGCCACGGATGTTATCTGCCTAATCAATACGTTGCCCACAGTGGTTACAGAACATGGCGCCAGGCAGATTTTCGGCCTTACAGGCGGGACACTGGGTAACCTGCGGTCTTTCCGAGGCAGGATGACCGCACTTGGGACAAAACTTGGCGTTCAAAGCGAGATTTTTGCCACAATTGGCGCACTGACTCAATATAACCTGTTGGCCTCCACATAAAGGGCAAAAGCGGGCATCAGCCGGGATCACGTTCTGGCACTCAGAACAGATTGTTGTCTTCCCATTTTCTGGCTGGGACTGCACCCCTGCTCCACCCAGGCCTCGAGCAAACATGGCGGGCATCATCATTCCCATCCCCAGACCGATGCCGGCCCCGGCCTCGCCCTGATTCTCAGCGGCCTTTTCCATGGCCATGGCCGCCTTCATCTTCACAAACTTATCAATATCATGTATCACATTCAGACGGCCCTTGTCGTCAATGGCTTTTTGCACCTCTTCCGGCGGGGTAATCGAGGTGATATAGAGCTGACTGAGCTGCAGGCCAAAATGGGAAAAATCACCAACTAATCGTTTCTGCAACTGCAGGGACAGCTCATCAAAGCGGCCAGGCAGATTGAGGATAGAATCAAGCACCTCACCCAGATAATCATTAAAGCGCGAGACAATCACCTCTTTGAGATAGGTGGCAATGGAATCCGTGGTGAAGCGTCCCATGGTGCCCACCAGGGAGTTGATGAAGAGTACCGGCTGGACGATCTGGATATTAAAGACACCATGGGCGCGCAATCGGATCAACCCCAGTTCGCTGTCTCGGAAGGCCACCGGGTTCATCGTCCCCCATTTCAGGTTGGTGAAATGTTTCATATTGACCATATAGACCTCGGCCCGCAGAGGACTATTGCCACGCCACGGCACTGAGAGGATCTTGGTCAGCAGGGGAAGATTGCCCGTTTTCAAGGTGTGCCGCCCCGGCCCAAAGGCGTCACAGGCCTTACCCTCATAAAACAGGACCCCGGCCTGACTTTCGCGCACGGTAAGCTGCGCCCCCCACTTGATCTCCCCCGACCCCTCTTCAGGCAACCGGTGTGCCAACTCCTGGCCCGTCTCATCAAACCACTCTATGTTTTCAAGAAAGATGGCACTATCAAATGTATTCATAACACTCTCCATATCAGCAGATTTTCGCGCCCATTTGCGTCTTCCGGCTTCCGGCTTGCAGAGCCAATAGAATGAATTATAGTATACTCCAAACCCTTACTCCAGACAAAAACTCCAGGAGAGATCAGAAAATGGACATCAAAGACCAATGGACTTTAGAAACTGCAATGGAGGTCCTTCAGCATAAGACCGTTGATTCAAAACTGTGGGCCGAGGCTGTTGAATGGTTGATCCTCTTTGGCCCCCAGGAAGTTCGTGAACTGCTCTTGCAATCCTCCGGCACAGCCACCAACCACTGTTTCCCGGAGCTCAAGGCATCGGGCTACGCGCCAGACGGCCAACCCTGTTATAATGTTGCCGAAATCGCCAGCTCTTTGCAGATCAGCGAGAAAGAAGCCAAGGAAATCATTGCCAGAAAACAGGAAGAACACAAGATGCCCCATTTCATCGACGAGGCGGAGACCCACAAGGTGCAGTAACCAGCAAAAAAGAACGGCCTGCTCACCAAGAACGACGCGCACAGAGAAGGGAAGGAGAAAATATGAAACAGGAGTATGGGGGGATTCTTGTTGCCTGTCAGTTTGTACTCCTTTCCTTGCTGGCGGCAACCACCAACTGGTACGCCCCCTCCCTGCTGGCCCTGTCGTTTTTCATTGCCTCCCTCCTCCTAGCTGGCTGGGCCATCAAGGTCATGCGCCCGGGTCACTTTAATATCAGCCCGACCATCAGGGGCGGGGCTATCCTCGTTACTCACGGGCCCTACCGCTATATCCGGCACCCCATGTATGCCAGCCTGCTGCTGGCCGGAGTCGGCCTGCTTCTCATCTCCTGCAACTGGCTGCGTCTGGTTGGCTTCTTTGCCTTGTGGCTCGTCCTTTATTGCAAACTAAAGATTGAAGAGAAGCTGTTAGCTGACCATTTCCTCGACTATCCCCACTATCAGAAGCGCTCTCGTATGCTGTTCCCCTGGTTCTAATTCCCCCTCTTTTTTGGGGTGTTTTTGTCGTGCGCATCAGGTATCATCAAAGTGAACAGAAATGTTATATGGGAAAAAACATCCACATCCCCGCTAAATTGCAATCCAGATAACAGTCGATTCGTGGAAATGAAGAAAAAAAAAGCGGAAAAATTCTGTGTCGCGTGTCACTCCCCGGAATGAGTGTATCCCCTTCCCGAAGGTCACACCCCCATGTATCGCATCCTTTTCTGCCATAAGAGGAACTGACCATGGTTCGTAACGATTGTACAAGATTAAGCTGATGATTTTTCCACCAACCCTTCGGCTTCGTTTACCACGAGTCAAAGGCTCGCTCAAGTTACTTTATGATAAATCGCCAACTTCTATCATTCAGGAGTACACTTTTTCATGAAAAAATTAGAGGAAAACCCTGCGGCTGAAGATAGGCCAGTTAATATCCTCGTTGTAGAGGATAATCCCGACCTCTTGAGATTCATGGATAAGGCTCTCACCCTGCTTGGCATTACCCATTCCTTGGCTCAGGATGGGCGAGAAGCCATTGAAAAACTCAAGTCGGAGACCTTTCCACTGGTCTTAACCGACATGAATATGCCGCACATCAATGGCATGCAACTGATTGCCCATATCAAAGAGTATTATTCCGGGACAGACGTTGTCGCTATGACCGGATACAGTGAGGAGTATGGTCTCGTCGAAGTAATTCGGGCCGGTGCCATTGATTATATGACCAAGCCGTTTACTTTGGACGAACTTTCGGCAAAGATTAAGCGAGTCACCAGGGAAAGGACCTTGTTTCAATTTTTACAACAGGAAATTGCCATACGACGCCATTCTGAAATAGACCTCAGCCAACAGAAGGACACGCTTCTGCATCAAGTTCAGCAACAGAAGGAAGAGCTGATCGGGTCAAATGCCGCCCTTCGGATCATTCTGAGACAACGGGACATGGAAAAAAACAAGCTGGCAAGCACCTTTACCTCTCGTTTTTTTAAAGAAATCAAACCCTATCTTGAAAAACTCAAACATACCCCATTGCAGGAAGTCCAGAGACATTATCTGGATGCTTTAACGATGAACCTGGAAAATATTTTCATCCCCGCATCTGAAAGCAAGACATTTTACCATAAGCCCTTTACTGAAACGGAAATCAGGATTGTCAATCTTGTGAAGCAGAAGAAGTCAACCAGGGAAATTGCCCAGATTCTACAAGTATCGATGGGTACAATTCGGACCCATCGAGAAAATATAAGAAAAAAACTGCAGATAACCAACACAAAAAAAAGTCTATACAAAACAATCCTTTCAATCTTATAATGCAGAGGCTTCCCTCTGCATTACCTCCCCATGATGCGTACTTGTATTCCATCTAAATTCTGTTGTAGCCTTAAATCTAGATAAAATAAATTCAATTTTTCTTCTTAAGGATTCCCCAAAACATTGTGGGTCTGGCCCAAAAATTAAAGTTTACTATTGACGGAAAACATATGCTTGTTTTCCGTCATAACCGTCATATCACTCCTTTTAAGTGAAAAATCTGTCCACCTATAAATATTTACCGATAATTTAATCGAGTTTTTCCACAAGAAACAGTGAAGATTTATAATTTTCAACAGGAGGGAAAAATGAAAAAAACAGTAGCTTGCACAGCACTCTTTGCTTTGGCTTTCGGAGCCGGAACAGTTTCGGCTGTTCAGCAGCTTACCGTCGAAGAACAGATGGGGAGACACGTTTACATGGACAAAGGGCTGTCATTAAACAGAACACAGTCATGCCAAACCTGTCACCATAGAACAGCCGGTTTTGCGGATCCGACTAACAGCCGGGACCCTTATAATACAATGGTTTCCCTAGGGGACGACGGCATATCCAAGGGTGGTAGAAACGCCCCGACTTCAGCCTATTGCGGTTTCAGCCCGACACTGTATAAAGTTGACGGCGAGTATTTCGGCGGCATGTTCTGGGATGGCCGTAAAACAGGAGCAGTTCTTGGCGATCCACTGGCAGAGCAGGCTCAGGGGCCGCCTTTAAATCCAGTGGAGATGAACCTAGCCTCGGCCGGAGATGCAGTAATCAGAGTTTCCGAGTCAAACTATGCGAATCTTTTTATCAAGTATTTTGGAGCAGATTTCTTTGCTGTTCTTGGGGATGACGATACGGATGACGGCTATCTTGACACTAAGGTCGATAAGGCCTATGCAAATATTGCCAGGATGGTGGCCACCTATGAAAGGTCGCCTGAGATCACAGCTTTCAGTTCAAAATTTGACACGGGAATCTTGACTGCTCAGGAAACAAGAGGACAGGGACTCTTTAAGACAAACTGTTCTTCATGCCATACCGATACGGTAGTTGGCAGCGAGCCGGCTCCACTGTTCACCAACTATGGCTACGTCAATGTTGGTGTGCCGGTAAATACCAGGCTGCTGGACGTACCGGGAACGGTGTACGACGGGTATGACCTTGGACTTGGGCCGGTAGTAGGCGATACGGCCCAAAATGGCAAATTCAAGGTGCCGACCCTGAGAAATATCACCATGACGGCCCCCTATTCCCATAATGGTTATTTCACTACCCTCAAGGAGATGATTTCCTTTATGAATGACAGGGGAGGTCTGGTGCCGGAGGTAGATCAAAATGTGACCTCTGCAACAGGCGACATGGGATTGAGCGGGCAAGATATCGACGACATTTACGCCTTTCTCAATACCTTGACCGATAGATTTCGTTAAGGGAAAAATACGAGAAAAAGCTACCACCTAAGGGACTTAGAAAATACTGATATACTATTTATGAAAGTTTTTATTCAATATAATTGAATCGTAAGGCAGGATTGACTGTATTTTAATATTTTCCAAGTCCCTAATTAAAAAAAGGAGGGAAGAATCATGGTTACAAAACCAGATGTGATCAGTGAATTGGAAAAAGAAAGGGTCGAGTTCCATAAATTGCTCGCTGTAAATCCAAATTATTTCGGTAATCTCCCCGAAAGTCCGTACAAACCCGTCAAAAAAATAATCGGCAACACGAAATATGAAGAGCTGACATGTATAGGCTTCAATCCTATCCTGAATCAATTAGAGGCTACCGTTCCTGTTAAACTTCCGATAGGCTATATCGGCTGATTGTGCCAGTCCGGCTCGACCGAGTATGTGCGATTCTTCATTGACTATGGTGGTGGTTGGGAGGATGCCGGGATGGTGTCTGTCAATGTTCACGACATACCCGACACAAAAGACTGTGCCCAGGCACCGGACAAACCGTACGTCTATGTACTCACTCAGCCAATCGAGCCAAAGCGTGACAGTTGTGGTTATCCGATGCTGCCGAAGGTGCGCGGCATCTTGTCTTGGAATGCCGAGCCGCCAGCCGGCCCCGCAAATGCCAATTGGCCGCCGGTGTGGGGCAACGTTCTTGACCGCCATATCCAGATTAAACCGCGCCTGTCACGCATGATTGACATAGCCAGATATCTCGGTATCGATCCGAAAATCAAGCTGCCGCCGGATTTGGAGATTATCAAGTATGAGCCGATCCCGTTGCCTGATCCGCCGCCCTTCGCAATAAAAGAGTTGGTGCAGCTCTATCACCAAGGCGAAGGCAGTAAGGTTAAGGCCTCAGCCAAAGTTGAGCCGCACCGGTTTACGTTTGCGGAAGTTCAACCGGCTCTTGCCGGAGTGGTCGATCAACAAATGCTTGTGGCAAAGATTTCAGCCTTCAAAGAGCTTGGATTGGATTGGTCGTCGATAATCGGCAAGTTGGAAAAGACCAAGGGGGATGTCACCTACGAAGAGTTGAACTGTCTCGGCCTTGATTACAATCGTGAGTGGCTTGTCGGCACGTTTGTCGTCAAAAAGCCGAATGGTTATTCCGGTAGCCTGTGCAGCAAAGGCAGCAAGGAATACGTGACCTTCTGGGCGGATTGGGACA
>JAUSAB010000045.1 GCA_030653035.1 Desulfocapsaceae bacterium
CAATACCAAAACCATGATAGAGTAAACTCGTGGACATGTAGAACCCTCCTTATCTTTTGCTTGGTCGCATTGATAAGGACTACATGTCCATTCTTTTTACCACTCATTTTTCGGTACAAGTACGCTTAATCCGGAAGAACCCAATTTTCTCTCCACCTCAACGTCTCAATGCGAAATCGATTCATGCAAACATCAACAATCAAGATCCGGGTAAAACAATAGTAAATGTTGCCCCCTCCCCCTCTTTACTCTCAACAGCAATCGTCCCACGATGATGCTCAATAATATTGCGACTGATAGCAAGACCAAGTCCGGTACCACGATTTTTATCAGTAAAAAAGGGTTTGAAGATCTGCCCTACCTTTTCGGCAGTCATTCCTTTACCATTATCTCGAACCATAATCTTCACCGCTCCCGCCGTCCTTGGCTCCCGCGGATTTTGGCCGTCCCTGGCCGTCACCGCTCCCGCCGTCCCTGCCTCCCGCGAGCTTAGGCCGTTGACCGTCACCGAGCCGTCAGTTTCTCCACTGGCGCTCGTGACCTGGAGTATTCCTTGATCATGCATGGCCTGCAGACCATTCACCAAGATATTTAACAAGGCCCGATAGAACATATCCTGATCCAGATCAATTGCGGGAAGATGAGGATCAAGCTCGGCCCGTACCTCCACATTCTTTTCTCGGGCTGAGGGTTCAATAAATTGCAAGGCCCGACGGATAACACTATTGACATCAACCCTTGCCAATTTGGGTTCCTGGGGTCGCGCGAAATCAAGAAACTCCATGACAATGTTATTCAATCGTGTGGTCTCATCCACAATAATCCTGGCCAACTGCTCATTGCCCGGAGCCACCTTTTTAATCCTCTTTTCAAGGAGTTCGGCCGTACTCCTGACAATACCTAGCGGACTTTTTATTTCATGGGACACCGTGGCCACCATGGTGCCGAGATGGGCAAGCCGCTCTGACTGGTTCAACTTCTCCTCCAGTCGAAGCCGTTCCGTGGCCCTTTCCTTCATGATCCGATCGCCACGGCTGACAATAGTTCGCAGAACCAGAAACAAAACCGCCATAATAATGCTGGAAACCAGAATAATTCGTCCCTGCAACTGGATAATCGCGCCATATTCCTTGGAAAGATCCTGGGTAATCTCAATCACCCCCATTATCTGTGGACTGGCGACACCGACATTACCCACTTGACGAAAGGGGATATAGGTCTTGAGCTGACATTGAACCGCTGGAGCGCCAGGAATCTGGTTCCAGAGGGAACCACTAAAGTGAATCTGAGAGTTGGAATTGTTTTTCAAGGCCTTCTGATATTCAACCCCACCCATATCTTTCTTTCCCATGAGTTCCGGTCGTGTCGAGTAAGAAATAATATTGATGCCGGAGTCATAGATGGTAACCGATTCTGTTTTCAGACCCTGCGTGGCATTTTTGACAATGCGATCCAACAACTCAAACTGATCAGGATGACTGAGGGCAATTTTCCCAAAACGGACAACGGTTGGCAGGACAAAACTCCGGAAAACCTGCTGGTTTAGATTCTCCGCCAGCAGCAGGGAATAATCCTCGCTCTGCTCCAGCATGATCTTCCGGGCATGGTTGGAAATAACCCAGGAGAGAATCAAGGTAAAAACAAGAATAACCCCCAAGCTGGTAAAGGAAAAATACTTAACTAACCGGAAAGGCCGCAATCCAGCCTGAACCTCCTCCTTGCGCAAAGGTTTTTCAACTGCCAGCGAGACCATCTTGCCAGGGGCAATATTTTTATCTACCATGATTGAAGGCCCCGTAGATAAGCGAGTTTGCGAGACTCCGAATTTTGAGGAATGAGGCGTACTGTTGAATTCGCCGCAGGGACGAAAGATGTAGTGCAACATAGTAGTTGAGCATTTTTGCGATGCCATTAATCATCACACACCCCACAACGCCGGCAGACCTTGGTATCGCAGGCCATGGTTGGCTTTTCCGTAAAGGCCTTCAGATATTCATCCCACAGATATTGCTGCTTAATCCCGTGATCGACAATATTCCAGGGAACAGGGTCATCGCCACTATATCCACGAATCGCAAACTGTTCTGCCTCAAGCTGATTTTTACGCATGGCCTGTTTCCACGAGAGCCCCTGTTCCGCCATATCCACCAAAACCGGGGCAAGTCGGCGATCCCCCCGCGCTAATACCGCCTGGAACAAGACGTTCTCCGGTTTGTCACAGGTCATACGGACATTGGCCTCTTTTTTCAGCCCATTTTGTAAAAATTTTATCTTGCCCTTGAGGGTCCGCACGGCATCTGCCGCATTTCGCGTTTCCCCTGATGCCAGTTGTTCACTCACCCCAAAAGGATGAAACTGAAACGGCGTCCACGGTTTAGGGGTAAAGCTGTTTACCGAAAGGGTAATCTCACACAACCGCCCGCGGCTCCGTCCTATAGGCTGGATCCGGTCCTTGATCTTTCTGATCAGCACCAGCATCTCCTCAAGATCTTCCAGAGTTTCGGTGGGCAGTCCAATCATCAGATACAGCTTTAATTTATACAGACCAGCGCGCGACAAGGCTTCAGCGGCCATGAGGAGATCATCTTCGGTCAACCCTTTATTAATTACCCGGCGCAAACGCTCAGAGGCGCCATCAGGGGCAATGGCCACGCTTTTGAGCTGACTTTTTTGCAGAAGATTCAGAAGGGGCCCGGAAATCCGGTCCGCACGCAGAGAAGAAAAAGAGAGTGAGCACCCACTGTCAAGAAGATACTGGGAAAGAAGGGCCAATGAGTCCTGATCAGCCATCTCCATCCCCAACAGCCCGATACGCTTGACAGTTTCAGGACGTTCAGCCAGACCTTGCAGGACGGCATCAACATCCCACAGTCGTGGCGGACGATAGATAAATCCGGCGGCACAAAATCGACAGCCCCGGGAACATCCCCGGCCAAGCTCGGTAAGATACAGGTCCGAAAACTCCGCCTGCGGGGTCAAAACCTGGGAATGCGCCGCCCGCTCACAGGTCTGGATTGTCACCTTGTGAATACGCTCAGGTAAACCAGGGGCGGGAAGATGTCCGGCAAAGGCCCCGTTCTTGCCATAACACGGGGTATAGAGCGCCGGGGCATAACAACCAAGGAACTTGAGACTCACCTCTTTTAACAGATCGGTGCGTCTTCCATTTTTCCCTCCTTCAAGATAGGCGGCAAGAAAGGTGACAAGGGCAACCAGAACAGGTTCGGCCTCACCAAGAACGAACAGATCAATAAAAGAGGCCAGAGGTTCAGGATTCATAAAGGTGGCAACACCTCCACAAATAACCAATGGCTGCGCGGCGCGCACCTGTTCCTCCCGATTTTCAGCAAATGGTGGGAGGGACCCGGCCAGAAGAAGACGAACCAGGTTCAGATAATCATGTTCAAAACTGATAGAGAAAAAAACCAGAGGAAAGCTGTCAAGGGTTCGGCCAGACTCCAGCGATCGCAGGGGAACATCTGGCCCGGAAAAGAAAAAGCGCTCACAGACAATTCCTTCCATCCCGCCCAGCAGACTATAGACCAACTGAAACCCAAGGCTGGACATCCCAACGGAATAGGAATTAGGATAGATCAGGGCGACTGGCAGTTGCCCTGTCCATTTCTTGCAATAACTCCCTCGTTCCAGATCAAGCAGTGAGCGACGATCCATACCAGGGGACGCCCTAAAGAAGATACCTTTGGGGTACAGATATAAAAAGCCGGGCCGTTTCTAAAGATTCCGGCATTAATTTGCCTTTTTACGAAGATACGTCGGGGTCTCCAGATAGTCCTCATTCTGATTCCAGGGTCGTGTCTCCTTCTGATTGCGCGCCACTTCTTTACTACGAGGCGAAGAAACGCCAAGGTTATCAAAACCTTCGAAATTAGATTGCAGCAAAGGGGTAACAAAAGTTGGTCGCGGGTTAGCCGGAGCCGGTGCGGCGGGGGTCTCCTGCGTAGTCATAATTTTCACTGATTTGCGGGCTTCCTCCAGCAACGTGATCGGCTCATTTTTCTTGACCACATTGCCTATTCCTGTGGCAATCACCGTCACATGCAGCTCATCGCCAAGGGTTTCATCATAGAGTACGCCGAGTACAATTTTCGCATCCTCATCCACTTTACTTTGGATAAGGGCCGACACCTCCATATATTCAGCCAAGGTCAAGCTCTCTTGGGTGGCCGAGACGTTGATAATCAAGCCACGGGCACCGTCTATCCCCACATCTTCAAGGAGTTGATTATCAATGGCCCGTTTGGCAGCCTCGGTCGCCCTGTTTTCGCCAATAGCCGAACCAGCGCCCATGATGGCCGGCCCTACTTCCCGCATGACCGTACGCAGATCGGCAAAGTCAGCATTAATCATCCCCGGCACATTGATCAGATCCGTAATCCCTTTGACCGCCTGCAACAAAACGAGATCGGCCATAACCAGCATGTCGGAAAGCCTGGTATTTTTCTGCATCAGCGAAAGGAGCCGATCATTGGGAACGGTAATAATAGTATCCGCATATTTTCGCAGTTCTTCCCAACCTGCCTCGGCGTTGCGCATGCGGGCCTTGCCTTCAAAATGAAACGGCTTGGTCACCACTGCCACCGTGAGCGCGCCCAACTCTTTGCTCACCTTGGCCACAACCGGAGCGGCACCTGTTCCGGTCCCTCCACCCAGTCCTGCCGCGACAAAGACCATGTCGCTTCCCTTCAGGACTTTCTTGAGCTCTTCCAGGGACTCATGGGCAGCCTGAGCACCGATTTCCGGGTCAGTGCCGGCGCCTAAACCTTTGGTGATACTGGGCCCAATCTGCAGACAGATATCTGCCAGAGACTGGTTCAAGGCCTGCATATCCGTATTGGCGACAATAAACTCAACACCCTGAAGTTTATTGTTGACCATGGTGTTTATGGCATTGCCACCACCACCACCAACACCAATAACCTTAACTACTGCAACCCCTTCTATCTCCGCCATTCTAAACGGCATAGTCATAAGCTCACCCCTGAGTACGATTCGCCAAAGCCCTCTGCATGAAGGCTTGTTAACAAAATATCAGCAAATAGAATATAGCACCTGCTGATACTCGCTTAAACAAAAAACGTCCGGATCACATGATTTTTTTCATCCACGACTTCATCCTCCCAACCATGGAAGAATCGTTGTTGACTTTCTGCCCCCGATGTTTGCGGCCATACATGACCAAACCGACAGCGGTCGTGCACCGCGGGGTATGCACCTCTTCAACGCGTCCGCCAATCTTGACCGGATATCCAATCCGTACCGGCAGATCAAAGATCTGCTCAGCCAGATCCACCAGATTGGCCAGCAATGCCGTGCCACCCGTGATCACCACCCCGCCATGGATCTTGTTTTTCTGCCCGGAATTAATAAGCTCCTGATTCACCATCTCCAGGATCTCGACGATGCGGGCCTGCAGGATATCCACCAGTACCTTCTGGGTTACCTTGCGCGGTTCTCGATCCCCTACCGTCGGCACATCAACTACATGATTCGGTTTGATCAACGAGGCAATAGCGCTGCCATAATCTTCCTTTAACCGTTCTGCCTCCTGAAGCGGTGTCCGCAATCCCACCGATAGATCATTGGTCAGGTTATGTCCACCAAGCCCTATTTCACAGGTGTGTCTGATGGTTCCATCACAGAAAACCGCGAGATCAGTGGTCCCGCCGCCAATATCCAGGAGGGCCACCCCCAGTTCCATCTCATCGGCGCTGAGGACAGCATAGGCCGAGGCAATGGATTCCAGCACCATATCAATCACTTCCAGATCCGCCATCCGACAACAAGTATAGAGGTTATGCACGGCCCCCATGTCAGCGGTCACAATATGGACATTGGTGACGAGACGGACACCGGTCATACCCAAAGGATTCTGAATCCCGGTATGATCATCAACCATATACTCTTGAGGCAGGACATGAATAATCTGCTGATTCTCCGAGATCTTCACGGTCTTGGCAGCGACAATCACATCATCGATATCAGCCTCTTTGATCTCGCGACCATTGATGGCCAGGATTCCAGGACTATTAAATCCTTTGATATGATTCCCGGCAATCCCGGCATAGACCGCATGCAGTTCGCATCCGGCCGCATCTTCTGCTTGCGCCACGGCCTTCCGTATATTTTTGACAGTGGATTCAATATTGACCACAATACCTTTTTTCAAGCCCACTGACGGCGCAGTACCGACACCAATAATATCTACTCCATCATCGAAGACCTCACCCACGACACAGCATATTTTCGTGGTTCCAATATCAAGGCCAACCACGACTTCACCTGGCTCCCGTTTCGCTGCGTCCTGCGCCACCTCAACCATTGGCTCTATCTCTTTCATATCATCCATCAGTTTTCAACCCGATCCGCTGTGTGCGACCAGCACCTTGTTCTCCAGATAATCCATCCGAATATAGATAACATCCGCAATGGTCATTCCCTGCTCTGTCTCTTTATATAAAACCTCTAACACTCTTTTTAAACGACTGTATTTCGTTCTGACTTCCCCCTTGCCAAAATAAATAGGAAAAGGATAATCAACCAGATAGAGAGTCATTCCTATTTCCCGATCAAGATGAATCTCAGAAAGATTCTGAACCGGGAAATTAGGATTATTCTGTTTGACCAAT
Organism: Desulfocapsaceae bacterium; assembly: GCA_030653035.1. GTDB lineage: Bacteria > Desulfobacterota > Desulfobulbia > Desulfobulbales > Desulfocapsaceae > UBA2270. The sequence continues at coordinate 6,648 of JAUSAB010000045.1, forward strand.
TTAAGCAAGGCCAGAGACTCACGAATCATCGCTTTCCGCTCGCCGTTACCGATCTCGCCAGATAAACGAGACGAAGTCGAGACTCCGGCCTTGGTTCCGGCGGGATCAGGACGTCCCTGGCCGTCATCTCCTTTTGCTTCAAGGCCGGTTATAATAGGGAAGTCCAGATCCTGTCCGGGCTCAACTGGCGCAAACGCAACCCCGTTCTTATCAAGATAAAAAAACTGCTTACGGCCAGAAGTCTCAGGAGCAATCAGGGCCTCCGCGACATACTCCTTAATAGAGATCACCAGCACACCAGGCCAATCACGTTTGACCACAGCCTCCGACACCCATGGATGCGCCTTGAGAATTGCCTCAATATATGTCGGCCTCAGGGTCAGCAGGCTGGTCTGATACCTGACCCCGGCAAGTTCGCGAATCAACGTGGGAGTAGTCTTTCGACAACCGGTAATCGTGATCTCCCGTATCTTAAAAAATGGCAGCTCAGATATAGCATTCACAAGTGGGCCATACGCAACAAAGGCTACAAGCACTATGCACGCCAGAAAACAGAGTGGAACCACAAGACTTCTGACCCTGCTTTTTGCCACCACAGGAGATCGTTGCAACTCTTTACGTTTAGCGGCCCTTTGCAACCTGTCCCGTATCCTGGTGACCAATCCGCTATGTTTCTGAGCCTGAGCAGCGGATTTTGAGGTAAACACCGGCTGCTCCTTGCGACCGGAGCCAGCATCAGAGCGAATAGCCCTCTTGTTTTTATTATGCAAACGAAAAAAAGAACCGATCTTTTTAATAATGTTCAACGCGCGCCCCACCCAAACCATTCAGAGAAAATGAACTTCCGGTTCAAGGACAATGCCGCTATCTGCCTGCACCTTTACCCGCACCTTTTCCATAAGCTCCAAGACATTGTCAGCTGTTGCCCCGCCACTATTGACCAGAAAATTAGCATGAACTGGTGACACCATAGCACCCCCGACCCTAAGCCCCTTCAAACCGCTGGCCTCGATAAGACGGCCGGCCGCATCCCCTGGCGGATTCTTGAAAAATGATCCGGCATTGGGAACACCCTTGGGCTGTTTAATCTGACGCTTTTGATGATACGACTGACAGAGGCTGCGGATCTGTTCCTGATCCGCCATAACACCTTGCAATTCCACCCCTATCAGCACCCGCGTCGCTTCTGTGTCTTCCTCGACATGTTTATGGTCATGCCAGATCCGATACCCAAATTTCAGCTCTGAGCGGGGCAGGGTGTAGACCTGTCCCGATGACGTTACCACAGTCACGGAGACAATCACATCCGCCAGCTCTCGGCCCCAGGCCCCGGCATTCATGATGACAGCACCACCAATCGTCCCGGGAATTCCGACCACAAATTCCAGGCCTGAAATACTCTGATCAATGCACCAGCCACCAAGACGGGCCAGACTGCAGGCTGCTCCTGCGTGGACAACCACCCTTTCACTCTGGGCAGCATCTCCACGAACGATAGCACCAAACCCTTTGCCAAGAAGGAGGATAACCCCTTCAAACCCGGTATCACTCACCAGCAGATTGGTGCCCCTGCCGATAATACGCCATTGAATCTTGTGCTCCCCACAAAAGAGGAGCAACCGTTGTAATTCTGTCAGTTCCTCGACCACAATTAGGGCCGTAGCCGGACCACCTATAGCAAAAGAGGTATAATCACACAATGGGCAATCCCAAAGTACAGGGCTGCTTACCAGGGACGCCAGGGCCTGTTTCAATGCGGCATCCATACCCGTTTTATAACCGCTTCATGACTTCTGTTTCCTGAGCCGATCAAGCAGTTCCTCACCTGCCCGCACAATATTTCCAGCGCCAAGGGTCAGCACCAGATCATCGTCAACCAGCAGGGGCAACAGCTCTTCCGCCAGCCCTTCCACTGTCGGGATAAAATGGGTGTACCGCTGACCATGCCGTTTAATGTCCACCAACAGATTTTCACTGCTCACACCCGGAATTGGTGTTTCACTGGCGGCATAGATATCGGTCATCACCAGAAAATCTGCTTGATGAAACGCGGTCTGAAATTCCTTGTACAGGGCCTCGGTCCGGGTATAGCGATGGGGTTGAAACAGAACCACCAGCCGTTTATCAGGCCAGGCCTCCTTGAGGGCCGCCAGGGTTGCCCTGATCTCGGTGGGATGATGACCGTAATCGTCCATGATCGTGATTCCCCGCGCTTCCCCTTTCAACTGCATGCGCCGCTGAACTCCCCCAAAATTGCCGAGGGCCCCGGCTATAACTGCAAAAGGGATTTCCAGTTCAAGACCTACACACACGACGGCCAGCGCGTTATAGACATTATGACGACCGGGCAGAGAAAGATGAATTTCGCCCAGTTGCACGTCACCTTTCCTGACCATGAAACGGGTCCTGCCACCTGCCGCCTCCAACTGCTCCGCATGGATATCCGCCTGAGCAGTAAGGCCATAGGTGATCATTCTTTTCCTGATTCCAGGCAGAAGATCAGCGATATTAGCATCATCCAGACAGAGTATCACTGCACCATAAAAAGGAATCTTGTCAATAAACTCCATAAACACCGACTTGATATGGTCAATATCACGATAATAATCAAGATGCTCCAGATCAATATTGGTGACCACCTCAAGCACAGGCGAGAGTTTCAGAAACGAGCCATCACTCTCATCGGCCTCGGCTACCAAAAATTCGCCCTCTCCAAGCTTGGCGTTCCCGCCCAGGCTGTCCACCTTGCCCCCGACCACAATAGTAGGGTCAAGTCCGGCCTGGGTCAGCACCCAACTCACCATGGAGGTGGTAGATGTCTTCCCATGACTGCCGGCAATGGCAATACCGAATTTTTTCAGCCGCATCAACTCGGCCAGCATCTCCGCCCGTTGGATCACCGGGATACCCGCTTCCCGGGCCGCGACGACCTCCGGATTCGCTTCGGCAATGGCCGATGAGGTCACTACTACATCGGCGCCGCTCACCCACTGCCCCTGATGACCATTATAAATCACCCCGCCAAGTGCTGCCAGATTGGCCGTGATGGCCGAAGAATACAAATCAGAACCCGACACCTTGTATCCCAGGTTCAGCAGGAGTTCGGCAATACCACTCATGCCAATGCCACCGATACCGACGAAGTGGATATGTTTCGTTTTTTTATACATGAGACCTTATCACTGATTCAATCTTGCCATTTTATGACTTCCAAACAACTATCAACGATTTTTTCCGTAGCATCAGGACAGCCCTTAGCTCGCATAGCCTCGGCCATCTTTTGCAACCGATCTGGATTTCCAGCAAGCTCCGCCAAAGCCTCCGCCAGTTTTCTTCCCGTCAGTTCCTGCTCCACCAAAACCACGGCCCCACCACTCTCGGCATAATAACAACCATTTTTATATTGATGATCATCAGCAGCAAAGGGATAAGGGATCAATACCGCCGGTTTTCCAAGCACTGCCAGCTCGGCAAGGGTGGTGGCACCCGCCCTGGAAAGAAGCAAATCACTGTTGGCATACACCCCGGCCATATCCGTAAAGAAAGCAGCCACTGTTGCCTTGATTCCAGCTTGCTGATACGCTGTTTTCACCCACTCCTCATCCGCTGCGCCGGTCTGGTGAATAACCTGAATTCTTGCCGGCAACAACCTGCCATGCCTGGTCAAGGCATCCACCACCAGCTCATTAACCCGGTGCGCGCCCAGACTGCCACCCAGAATAAGAACTGTTACTTCTTCACCAATTTCCTTCAATGGCTTCCCGGCAAGTTCCAAAATCTGGTGACGTACAGGGTTACCAGTCAGCACCGTCTTTCCGGCTGGGAAAAAAATCTCGCTGCCCGGGAGCGAAAGACAGATCCTGGTGGCCAGAGCCCCTAATTTTCTATTGGCAAGCCCAGGCACGGAGTTCTGTTCATGAATCACGGTTGGCAGCCGCAAGATCCTGGCCGCAGCCACCACCGGTCCGGTCACATATCCACCGACACCTACCACCAGATGCGGACGGAAACGGAGGATATGCCACAGAGCCTCAATAAAAGCAACGGGAAGCAAAATCAGGGCCGGCACAAGTTTGACCAGTCCCTTGCCTTTTATCCCCTGACAGTGAATAGCCCTGGCACTGAATCCATATTGAGTGAGGCTGGTCGTATCCATTTTCCGGTGCGTTCCTACAAAAAGGACCTTGGTTCCAGGAAGGCGCCGACACAGGGCCTCGGCAGTTGCTATGGCCGGAAAGAGATGACCGCCGGTACCGCCGCCAGTCAGCAGCAGACGGATGGATTTTCGGCCCTGCTCCATCAGATGCCACCAGACTTGCATCCAACTCGTTCTGCCTTTTCAATCACCTTTTGTACTGCCGCCGCAAAAACCTTGCCCCGATGACCATAGTTCTCAAACATGTCAAAACTGGCACAGGCCGGTGACAGCAGCACTGTATCCCCCGCTCCGGCAATGGCCGCTGCCAGCATGACCGCCTCCTCCATTGACTCTGCCTTGCGCATTTCCGTTACACCGGCCAGGACATGGGCAATCAGCTCACTGGCCTCACCAATCAGGATCAAACAACGGACCTTCCTGCCGACACTCTCTCGCAACAAGGAATAATCATCGCCCTTATCCCGACCCCCGGCAATTAGGATCACATTGCCGCTGAAATTTTCCAGGGCACTGAGAACGGCCCCGGTATTGGTGGCCTTGGAATCATCAAAATACAAGACCCCGGCGCTCTCCCCTACCAGGGCCATCCGATGTGCCGCTACCTTAAAAGAGGCCAGACCTTGCGCTATTACTTCCGGCTGGCAACCAAGGGTACGCACGGCAAGAATGGCAGCGGCGCTGTTCAATCCCCCGGTAGCGGTCGCAAGCATCGATCCCGCAAGGTCGTACCTTTCTTGTTTCCCCTGCCACTGCAGATGAATGCAATCTCCAGCAATTTGCGCCTGACAATCGCGGTCATGGCCGAAAAGCAGCAGTTGCTGACCCCCGCCAAGTCCTGCCGTCAATTCTCGGCAAAACGTGTCATCACCATTCACAATCGCGGTATCCTTCACCCCCTGCCCGGAAAAGATCTTCATCTTGGCCGCGGCATAGCCTGCCATAGTGCCGTGGCGATCCAGATGATCAGGGGTCACATTGAGCAGGATCGCCACATCGGCCTTAAAGGCCCCTGCTGCCTCCAGTTGAAAACTCGAAAGCTCAAGGACCAGCACATCAACATCATCAGGATTGCTCAGATAATCAAAGAGCGATGTACCAATATTACCACCGACAAAGACCTTTTTCCCTGCTCGTTGCAGCAACTCGCCAATCAGGGCGGTCACCGTGGTCTTACCATTGGTGCCGGTGATCGCTACCACCGGTTTATGCACAAAGGAAGCAGCCATAGCCAATTCGCCCAACACCTGAATCCCAATGGCTCGAAGCTGCGTCAGGATTTCCAGATCCTGCCTGATCCCGGGACTGACTAGAATTTTGTCAGCCTTCCTGAGAAAGGTCAGCGTATGGCCGCCACACTCGTACTCCACCCCATGCTCGGCAAGAAAGGCTAGATCTGCAGGTGGCAACTGCTGAACATTCCTGGCATCAGAGACCGACACCGTCACCCCCTGCGCCACCAGATACCGCACCGCCGCCCGGCCGGAAACCCCCAGTCCCATTACCGCGACGCAGAGCAAGGACGCCCCAGTGTCGCTCGCTCCAAGGACGGATGAAGAGCGACCATGACCGCCAACTGCTGTTTTTGTTTGAGCGTCCATCAGCGCAATTTCAAGGTGGCAATGGCAAAAAGGCCCAGGATAACAGATACGATCCAGAACCTGACCACTACCTTTGATTCATGCCAGCCTTTTTTCTCAAAATGGTGATGAAAAGGGGCCATGAGAAAGATCCGTTTGCCATTGGTCATCTTGAAATACCCCACCTGCATGATGACCGATAACGCTTCCATGACAAAAATCCCGCCAACAATTGCCAGCAGAATCTCCTGTTTAATAATAATGGCCACCGAACCCAAGGCCCCGCCTATGGCCAGGGATCCTACATCACCCATAAAGATCTGGGCCGGATAGGCATTAAACCACAAAAAACCCAGACAGGCCCCAACCATAGCCCCACAGAAAATCGCCAACTCACCCGCCCCAGGCACAAAGGGAATCTGCAGATAATCTGCCAGCACAGTATGGCCGGCCAGATAAGAAAAGATGAGATAGACAGATCCGGAGATAACCGTTGGGCCAGTGGCAAGACCATCGAGACCATCAGTGAGGTTTACCGCATTGGAGGCTCCAACAATCACCAGTACTGCAAAAACAAGATAGAACCAGCCCAGATCAGGATGAATATTTTTAAAAAAAGGCACACTTAACTGCCCGTCAAATCCTGGATGCAGAAGGATAAAAAGACCAACCACCGAAGCGCCGGCAATCTGCAGAACCAGTTTTCCCCTGGCACTCAGCCCTTTTGTATTTTTTTTGCGCACCTTTCTCAAATCATCAATGCCCCCAATCATGCCAAAAAAGAGGGTCACAAAGAGCAACAACCAGACGAGCGAACTATCCAACCTGGCCCAAAGCAGCGTCGAGCATAAAATAACAGCAAGGATCAGCACCCCGCCCATGGTCGGTACCCCCTGCTTGGCCAGATGGGTTTCCGGACCATCATCCCGCACCACCTGTCCTATCTGAAAACGTCGCAAGGCCCTGATAAACATCGGCCCCAAAAGAATCATCAGGAGAAAGGCAGTCATCGCCCCGCCAATGGAGCGCACGGTGATATAGCGAAAGACATTAAATCCACTGATGGTCGTATGCAGTGGATAGAGGAGATGATAAAACATAGATAGTTGTAAGTGTTAAATTAAAAAAGGATCCCCTGAACTCTTCAAGAGACCATTAACTGCTCAACCACGGCTTCAAGACGCATACCCCTTGAACCTTTGACCAGTAACCAGTCGCCAGCCTGCAACTGCCCCGCAGCCAGCAGCCCTTCAATCCAGGCAGCCATATCCTTCTTCTCCTCAAAAATCCGGATCCGCTGGCTCTCCATGCCTGCCATCCTGGCCCCAGTGGCAGTCTCATCGGCGAACTCCCCGACCAAGGCCAGATAGTCAACACCCTGATCCGCCGCGTAACGTCCCGCTTCCCGGTGCGCGCTGGCGCTTGTCGGCCCCAGCTCCAGCATATCTCCCAGAATGGCCACCCGTCTTCCGCTATCCTGCTGACCAAGGGTCGCAAGCCCTGCCCGCATGGAGGCCGGATTGGCATTATAGGTATCGTTTAGAATATTCAAGCCGCCCTTTCCTGTAACAATCTGCATCCTTTTATCAGCAGGCTGAAATGCCCCAAGGCCTGCAGCAATCTCTCTGATATCAATCCCTGCGCCGCAGGCAATGGCAGCTGCAGCCACCGCATTGGAGACATTATGAACGCCCGGCACCTGCAAGGTCACAGGAATGGTCTCCCCAGCGGCATTGAGAACAAAACTCTGGGCAACACTTCCTGCCTTCTTGACGTCAGAGGCAAAGACCTGAGGCGCGTAGCGCATACCGGCTTCATCTGCAGCGTATGAAATCTTTTTTTGCGAATACCTCTCGGCACAGGCCCTTACAAGGGGATCATCCAGATTAACAACCAGCGTAGTGGCAGCGCCACTGCCCGCAAACAACTCCTCTTTGGCTCGGGCAACCCCTTCCAGTGAATGCAGTCCTTCCAGATGTGCGGCATGGACATTGACAATACAGGAAATATCAGGATCAGCAATCTGAACAAGCCTGGCAATCTCGCCAGGCTTGTTCATCCCCATCTCCAGAATGGCTGCCTTCTGTCCTGGGCCAAGAGGGAAGAGCGAAAGGGGCAACCCGATAAGGTTATTAAAATTACCCTGGGTCTTCAATACCTGATCAGGCGGCGCATCCTGACGGGAAGGCCAGTGCTGCTCAAAAATCGCCGCAGTCATCTCCTTGACCGTGGTTTTGCCGCAACTCCCGGTAATCCCCACCACCAACGGTCGGCTGACCGTCTTCATCACCTGCCGTCGATACGCGGCCAGATCGCCAAGGGCCTGTAAGGTATCATCCACCAACAGACAGGGAATAGCAGGAAGTGTCTCTTGCGGTGTATCCTTGCAGACGACAAGACAACCTGCACCTGCGACCACCACCTGTTCCAAAAAATCATGCCCGTCAAAGCGCTCACCGGCAAGGGCCACAAAAATATCGCCAGCCGTCACCTTCCGGCTGTCCGTAACGACCGCCCCAAGCCCAGCTGTCCCTCGCGGCTCGCCGATCAACACGGCATTGGTTGCCAGTTTGAGATCCTCAAGCCTCCAAGTAGTCAACACCTTTTTTGCCTCAAGAGTATCATCAAAAAAAAGCTTTCCTTCCTGACTGAGCTGATACAGTTCATGCCCTTTGCCGGCAATGAGCACGATATCCCCTGCTGTCGCCACACCAATAGCCGCAGCGATAGCCTGGGCACGACTATGGATTACCAGAAAACCCTTCTCACTCGTCGCTGAGGTTCTAAGCCAGGAAAGCGGTCGCTCGCCAAGGCCGCTCTCGCTGATCCCGGATACTATCTGGGCCACTATCTCCTGAGGCGATTCACTGCGTGGGTTATCGTCAGTGACAATCACCACATCACAACGCCGACCGGCAATTTCACCCATGATCGCCCGTTTCCCTTTGTCCCGATCACCACCGCAGCCAAAGACACAAATCAATCTCCGATGCGGAAGCAGGGATAGGGTCTCCAACACCTTCTCCAAGGCATCCGGGGTATGGGCATAATCAACAAAAACTGCGGGCCGAAGATGCATCTGCTGCTCTGCAGGCAGCACCCGCTGCATACGACCAGGAGCCCCGGATACCTTGGCCAGCATAGAGGACAAAACCTTCGCCTTAACTCCTAAGGCCAATCCCATTCCCATCACAGTCTGCAGGTTTTCCACATTGAAGTCACCCACCAGAGGAGTTGCAACCTGCACTTCGTCTCCCAAAACATGCAAGGTCATAACAGTGGAATTCAAACCTGACAGGATCGTCAAAGGATAGATATCAGCGTCACCGCTCCCACCACACTGCAAGACTTGAGCATCCTGAACCTCACACAGCTCAACCAACCGGCGCAACCTTTTCTCTTCCTCAGAGTCAGAGCACGTTGTACGGGTAATAACCGCCTTGCCGCCTTTTTTCAGATGATCACGAAACAGGAGGGCCTTGGCCGCGAAATAAGCATCCATGTCCTGATGATAATCCAGATGATCACGAGAGAGGTTGGTAAAGCCAACCACATCAAATTGCAGATCACCAAGACGGTGCTGGACCAGAGCATGCGAAGAAACCTCCATGATCACATGGGTCACACCGGCGTCTGCCATCTGTCGGAGAAGGGCCTGAAGCAAGAGCGGCTCAGGAGTCGTGAAAGGAGCGGGAATTGTAACTTCCTGCCCCTTGGCATCGCGATGACGATAGTTAACCGTGCCAATAACCCCAACCGGCAGACCGAGCTGCCTCAAGACACTTTCGAGGAGATAGCTGACCGTGGTCTTGCCGTTGGTGCCGGTAACACCAATAAGTGTCAAACCTTGTGCTGGGCGTCCATACAGATTGGCCGCGATTTGCGCATAGGCCAGGTGACTGTCCGCAACCATAATCACACACTGGCCACATCCCACAAGCTGTTCTGCTGTCACCCTACCTTCTTCCACAACCAACGCCGCACAGCCGCTGGCCATCACCTGTTTCAGATAGACATGCCCATCAGTTCTGCTGCCGACCAGAGCCACAAAAAGAGAACCGGCCTGAACCTTTCGCGAATCAGCCGTCACTCCGGAGACCGTTATCCCAACGGGCAGTTTTGTACCCAAAACAGAATACGCGACCGAGCCCAAAAGCGCCTCCAGAGAATATTCTCCGCTGCCACCCTTTTGGGAAAACTGCCGTTCAGGTTTTACACGATTCATTGAGAATGATTGAGCGATGGAAGTTGAATGTCGAATGATAAAATCGTAATCAATGGCCAAACAAAACTATCTGTTTTTTACTTTTTACTTTCAACTTTATTCTTTATTTTTCCATCATTTACTATCTGACTTTTGGTAGGCGCTGTCTTATCAGATTTTTCATCTTTTTTCAAAGTGAGCAGACACTCTTTCACTCCATCCAAAGATTTTCCTGCGGATGGACTCTGAGCCACAACCCTTCCAGTCCCCTCAATCCGGATCTTGATTTTTGTGTCCTGCAACAACCTCAAAGCTCGCCTCAAACTCATACCACCAAGATCAGGCATGAAAGAATGATGCGATTCAAGCACGGTCTCCAGCCCAGCCGAGGCTTTTTTCTTTTGCTCCTGCTGGTAATTGCCCCCTTTTCTCTCAGACATACTCATCATATCCGAAAGATTTTTATGAACCTGCTGCAGGGCCACCATCGATGGCAAAATCTTGCCGGCAGGTCCTGCCAAGTCCCATACATCTTTGGCAGAAGCATAGGATGGTTCCAGATATGGCTGACGCACAACAACCATAAGAATCAGTTCTGGTTTTTCTGCCGGCAACAGAACAAACAGCATTCTGTTCCTGACATATTCACCATCCTTACCGCCCCCGACACCTGTTTGTTCTTGGCTTGCGGCCTTTCCTGCATCAATCGGCTGAAAAGAGAACTCACGGGTATCAATAAAAACAGAATCAAGCACCCCTTTATGCCCTTTGGCCTTGAATAATCTCCAGATTTCTGCCGAGGCAGGATGTGCTTCCTTGATGCGCCCTGCAGGAGGCGCTTTTGAAAGAGAAGTTTCACCTGTTACAGACAACCTGAAAGGATACTCATGTTCACCATTCCGTTCCAGAACACGATCAAGAACATGCGGCAATACCTGATGACTGCCATTTAAGAGATAATTCATACCAAGAAGTATCTGTATTGGCGTCGCCTCAAGCGGCATACTTCCAGTTTCCCCTCCCGGCGCAACAGCTTTTTTCACAAGCCCGGAAACAGTGCCTTTGCTATTTGTCATACTATCATTGACGCCCGCGACACTCGGAGTCTCGCTTCCAGCTCGCTTACCTGGCCGTCCATGATCTGCCTGCACCGAGAAGTCCAAATCCGGCACCACACTCAAACCTAACCGTTTCCACAAACGAAGCTCACGGTCGGCATCAACAGTTCCTGCAGCAATGCTCCATGGATACCCCTGATCATATCTATCCCAATCGGCCTGAAGCAAGGCCGCATCCCGAAAGAAGCCACGTATTTCCTGAGGGATAGCCACTGGCTCAAGCAGGATATTGGTAAGAAGTTTCTTCTTGTATTGATAGAATATATTCGGATCAAAAGAGGGGGAATTGGCATTTGCGACAATGGCACCGGTTTCTGTCTCCATGAGAATGGCTGCAATCTCCCCCCCCTCATGCACTCCCCCGAGTGCTGCCACATATTTTCCAAGAAAACCCTGTATTTTCAGGTCGATGGTCAGAGCAAGATGCTGACCACTGACGCCAGTCCGAGAATGTCCAGCCAAATCGACATGAGGGAACTCATCCTGACTGATACTGGCCTGACTAAGAAGGCGATTATAATAATGCTCAGCCCCGGCCAATCCCATATTCTGATCGGCGAAACCAATCACATGGGCCGCAACGCCCTTATACGGATAATAGCGAATCGGCTCCCTATCGAGAAAGACACCAGGAAGATGAAGATCCGTTATGGCCTTTTCTTCTTCGATACTGATATTTTTTGCCAGCCAAATCCGCTGTGTATCCTTTTCCAAACGCCCCAGCAACTCTTGTTCACGCATCCCCAAAACAGTGGCAAGCTGCTCAGCGCTCCCGTGAATATCTTCCAGCTCTCTGGGTCTCACATAGACAGAAACCCGGTCAAGAGACACGGCCAGTTCTTTGAAATTCCTGTCATAAAGTGTCCCGCGCTCATTTTTTTTTCTCTCTGTCGTTTTTCCCTGCCCAGAAAACAATTTGTGAGCAAGACTTACGATCTCCTGTTTATAGAGAACTCCGCCCACAACTCCTACGACAACAACCAAGGCCGCACACAAAAACACCAGCCTGCCTCGTCCACTCTTTTTTGCTTTCCGACGCGACTGTATGACCATCTCAACCCTGATTCAGCCGCTGTTAACAGACAGTTAAAAAATAATTAATAGCTCTAAAACCGGGTGATCTGTCCTTTTTCAGGGACATACAAGGCAAGCTGTTTTGCCGCCATTGTATTGAGATACTCAGGAGAATAAAGACGAGCCCGTTCTGCCCTGAGCTTGATATTTTCATCCATAAGGACATAACGACCCTCCTCGGCAGCCAGGAGTGTTGCAGCATCCCGCTCCGCAGAGGCAGAAAGCCAGAAATTAACCAGAAGCAACAAAGGGAAAAAAAGAAGCAAGACCTTTCCTACAGCTATCCACAACACTTTGGGGCCAATCACCCCGAGGACTTTTTGACATACCTGTCGACGTATTGAGGATGAGATCATGGGACGACAATATGCTGGGGTAGAATGATTGATCAACATGATACGCTCCTGTGCTTGTTTCTTGATACAGACCTTCTTGATACGGTAATATTCAAACTATCACTTCTTGGCCGCTACTCTTAATCGGGCGCTGCGCGACCTGTAATTTGCTGCAATCTCCACAGGTGTCGGCATTACAGGTTTAGGAGTAAGAATCTCCATACTTTCCTGTTCCCTGAATTTTCGTTTCACCATCCGGTCTTCCAGAGAATGAAACGAAATCACACAAAACCTGGCCCCAGATCGAAGCAACAGTGGCACATCATCAAGAATTCGGGCCAGATTTTCCAACTCGCTATTCACTGCGATACGTAAGGCCTGAAAAACCTTGGTCGCCACATGAATATTCTCCGGATGAAAACGCCGCGGGATAGCCCGGGCCACAATAGCAACCAGTTGCCCAGAGGTTACGATTTTTTCAGGAAAACGGGATCGCACGATCTCACGGGCTATCGGCCTGGCCTGTTTTTCATCTCCATAATAAAAAAAAATATCTGCCAGCTCTTTCTCAGTGCACGACGCAAGCAGCGATGCTGCCGTCACTTCTCGCCTGGTATCCATCCGCATATCAAGGGGCTCATCCCGCTGAAAACTGAAACCACGGCCACCTAAGTCCAGTTGCAAAGATGAAAGACCGATATCAATGAGAACGCCATCCACCTGTTCCACTCCAAGTTCGGCGAGTCCATCAGCAATCTCAGCAAAATTACGTCTGACAATGGTCAAACGATCAGCAAAAGGCTGCAACCTGACCCGACTCCTGGCAATGGCTGCCTCATCCCATTCAAAGGCAATAACCCGACCATCCGGCGCGGAGTGGCACAAAATCGCCTCAGTGTGCCCGCCAAGACCTAAAGTGCCATCCACATACACTCCACCTGAGTGGGGAGCAAGATAAGCGAGGATCTCTTCCGGCAGTACCGAACAATGAATTGGCACTTCCGACCGATCAGGATCCATCAGAAAATCCCCAACCTAGCCAGACTCTCCTTGTAATCCCCAAAATTCTCACGGGTGGCCTGATTCTCCAGCTCCCAGGCCCCTTTATCCCAGATCTCGACATAATCAAGCATTCCAGCCAAGACCACATCCTGAACAATACCCGCCTCACTACGCAGCGATGGCGGCAACAACACTCGCCCCTGTTTATCAGGAAAACAGGGAGTCACACCAGAGACCACCAGACGAATAAAATTAGTCAGACCGGGTTGTTCACGGCCATTAGTCAACAGCTTGTTTTCCAGGAGCTCCCATTGCGAGACCGGAAAGGCACGCAGATGGGCGCCCCAATTGGTCACCATCAACTCCTCGGATTCATACTGCGCAAGGACATCCCGAAACCGGCTGGGGATATTCAATCGTCCCTTGATATCGAGCGCGTGTTCCGACCTGCCGCGAAATCTGCTGGCTGTTAATTTGCTGTTTTCCATGGCCTCCCGCCACCTCTTTCCACCACGTTCCCTTCTTCACCACTTTACACCACTATTTACCCTTTTATAGCAGGAGGAGACCACTTGTCAAGATTTTTCCCAATTTTATAAAAAACGACTTCCTTCACACACTTAAAGACAAAAATACTACAGAATGTACAGCACTGTAACAAAATACGCAACAGAAGACACAACAGAAACTTCTCCCCGAAAACAGCAACAGGATAGCCCTTTATAAAAAAGGACCATCCTGTTGAAATAACGAACTAAATATTGCAGGCAGTATTCTTTGATTTAACAGGCAGGTCAGAAAAAAAACGAGGCGGGCTCAAGTTTCGTGAGCAACACCTTTGATGTATAGAATTGAATCGGGGTGTCGAATGGAAGAAATGCATGCGGAAAAGAAAAAACTTTTGGTGGCTGATCAAGCAAGAATTGAAATACGTCTGCGCGATGGATTGAGCCCCTGGGAGCGATTGCCAAAGAAATTATACGTGACAAGAGCGTGGTTTCCCGAGAGGTATTTCGTAATGGCGGAAGGGATGGATATTTTGTGTCAATCGGCATTGAAAATTGACCCACCTCAAGCAGTGTTTTTCAGTTATTGATTCTTGATCTAATTCTCCAGCTTTCGTTGCCTGTTTCGATTATTTCGCAGTGATGTGTAACCCTGTCCAGAAGGGCAGTGGTCATTTTGCCGTCGCCGAACACCTGCGGCCATTCCCCAAAGGTCAGGTTGGTCGTGATGATCAGCGATGTTCGCTCGTAGAGCTTCGAGATAAGGTGAAACAGGAGTTGTCCACCACTCTTGGAGAACGGCAGGTAGCCCAGTTCATCGAGCACGACCAGATCATGCCTGCCCAAGTGTTCCACCAATCGTCCGCTCCGGTTATTGAGCTTCTCCTGTTCCAGTCTGGTTCACCAGGTCGAGCACGTTGTAAAACCTGGCTTTCCTGCCATTTCTGATGCTTTGTCTGGCGATGGCAATGGCCAGATACGTTTTGCCGGTGCCGGTGCCGCCAACCATGATGACGTTGGTGTGATCAGCGAGAAAGTTGCCCCCATAGAGGGTGCGTACCTACATCTCGCTGACCGGAGTGGCCGTGAAGTCAAACCGGTCCAAATCCTTGTCTGCCGGGAACTTCGCCAAACCCATTCGATAGCGGATGCTTATCACAGAGAATCTTATCGAGTGTCGACCGGCTTTTGATGCCTGAGGCCAGAATCTCGTCAAAAGAAGCCTTCATCCCATACAGTCCAAGGCTGCCGATTGCTTCCATCATTCGCTCACGCAGTACCATAAGAATCTCCGGAGAGCAGTCGGTCATAGCGGCAACAGTCCACCACCGGGATTATTCTCAGCAGTGGCAGTTGTGATGATAGCGGTAACGGTTCCAGCGACGGTTCCATGTCGTGTGCCCGGGACAAAATGTTGAGGATGACGTCACTGCTGACGGTTTTGTCATCATAACCTGGGCGCAGGCAGCGGCCACCGACTCCAGGCCATAGCGGCTTACCACAGACAGGATGCTGACAAACTGGCGGTCGCCACCAGTGCGATCTTCCAGGATTCTTCTGACTTTGACCATTGCTTCCGGCAGAGCCCATTGCTTGAAAGGGGCGCCGTCTCGCAAGGCCCCCGGTTTCTTTTCCAGAACGGCCAGATAATGCCATGGATCGTAGATGGCCTTATCACGACCAAGATGACGACGGTGGCTGCCAACCACAGTGCCGTCCATCACCACGACGATCCGGTCTGCATATGCTCGTACCGATACCGTCTTGCCGACCGCCATGGCATCTACGCTGTAGCGGTTGCGATCAAAGCTGATCAACAGTTGCGGTGACACACGGCTGACGTTCTCATGGTAGCCGTCGAACGGTGAGGCCGGAAGGGCCAGCAGTTTGTCCTTCTCCTCGGCTAAGACCTGGGCGACGGTTTGGTCCTTGCGCTCTGGATGTTTTGCGGTGGCAGCATGATTACGGCATTCCTGCGCCAACCATTCATTGAGTTCTTCCAGGGAGACAAAACGACGGCGCTTGGCAAAGAAGCGCTTTCTGACCACACCGACCTGATTCTCCACCTGGCCTTTCTCCCAACCGGCAGCGGGGGTACAGGCCACCAGATCAAACAGATAGTGGGAGGCCAGATTCTGGAACCGGCGGTTGTATACCCTATCCTTGCCTAGGAGTACCTTGGTGACCACCGTTTTCAGGTTGTCGTAAATACCCCGGCAGCAGACACCGCCAAAAAACTCGAAGGCACGAATATGGGAATCAAGCACCATCTCCAAGGTCTCACGAGTATAGGCAATACAGAATGGCTTGCGGCTGTGACAAAGGCGGAACTGGACGATTTTAACTACCATCTGAACCCCACCCAATTCTACCTGCTCGTAACTCCAGTCGAACTGGAAAGCGTCACCGGCGGCATATTCAAGAGGGACGTAGGCTTTGACTAAAGCCGTACCGAGCGCTCTTTTCCTGATACCCACATAACGACGGACGGCATCGTAGCCACCTTCGTATCCTTCTCGCTGCAGTTGCTCAAACAAGAGCTGAGCACTCCGGCGGTGACGGATCGGTTTATCGCTATCCTCCTGCAAAAGTTCAGACAAGCGTTCGATAAAGGTGCCAAGCTTGGGATGAGGTTGGGCGGTACGTTCGTACTTCTGGTCGGTTATACCACTCCGGATGATATTTCTGACGGTATTGCGGGAAAGGTTCAAGTCGAGGCTTATCTCACGAATCCCTTTCCCGTCTCTAAAATGGGCCTGACGAACTTTACGGATAGTTTCCACGTTCAGCATCTCCTTTTAATTCTCCTCCCTCTGGTTGATTTCAGAGAGGATAGAGCATGGGCTGAGGTGGGTCAATTTTGAACGCCGATTTCCCCCGTTAGTGGGTCATTATTTCACGACGATTCACAGCCGGAATCAATATGGATAACGGACCAGAATGCAGTGGACGCCGAACTCAATTTCTGTTCCGTTTGACAGAATTCGCTGATATGACCGGACTTTGTATCAGACTCATTTATTACCCTCCCTATCACAGCAAATACAATAGCATAGAGCGCTATTGGGCAGGACTTGAGAAGTCATGGAACGGATATTTACTGGATACTGTTGATACTGTGGTAAAACGGGCCGGCAATTTTTTCTGGAAGGGACTGCGCACAGTGACGCACCTGCTGGATGCAACATATCAGAAAGGTGTCAAGGTTTGCGGCAACGAAAAATCAGAACTTGAACAACGATTGCAACGGTCCCCCATTTTACATTGGTGGGATATAACAATCTACCCTAAAGAGGTAAATTTGTAATTTCTATATCCCTAATAAAGGGAAATAGTTGCGTATCAAATGACCAACAATATTTTTTCTTTTCTATGAATGGTCACAGAAAGTACTTTCAAAATAATTTGTTTTGAGATATTGCAAATAAAGTGAACTGGTATAAGTATCCAATCTGGAAACATTTATATGACAATGCAAGAGTATAAATCAAGATAGGGGTAAATATCAAAATCATACACAAAGAGGGTGCGCATGAAAAACAAACTCAACGAACACAAAATCAATAAAAATATATTTACCTTTTTCCTACATATTTTCATTTTTTTAAGTATTGCTACTACAATATCAGCCCAAGAAGAAGGAACCACCAAACCTAGAGTTGCAATTAAAGCGCCTTTAGTAAATGACAGTATTTCATCACAAACTCAAAAGTCCTTAGATTTAACAAAATTGTTAGCAGAAATGGAAGCAGCACTCTTGAGTGCCAGAAAATTCGACATAGTCAGTCGCCAAGAAGGGGTCATGCAAGACATCCGTGATGAACAACAATTTGCGTCTTCAGCGTTATCAGCAGGGGATGGAGCGGCAGAAGGAAAGATGCAGGCAGCAAACTTCCTTCTCATCCCAACAGTTACTGGGTTTTCGTTCGGTACGACAACCAGTAAAATTCCTAACTTAACCAGTAAATATATGCGTAACGACCATGGCCAATTAGAGGTTTCTGCACAAGTCGTTGATACCGAAACGGGTCAAATTAAAGCTACTTTTTCCATGAAGAGTTCTTTTTCCACTTCTGATAGCATTGTTGATCAAGCTGGCGGAAAACCTGGGGCGGGGCAATTTACAACTATGGCTCAAAAAGTCAGTGAACAAATGGTTGACCAACTCCTTGATCTCGTCTTTCCTGTCGAAATCATTAACATCAAAGGAAATCAAATTTTTATAAATCGTGGACAGGATGGTGGATTTAAAACGAATATGATCTTGAATGTCTATCAGAAAGGTGATGAATTAAAAGATCCACATACGGGTGAAATACTGGGTTCGGGCGAAGAACTGGTAGGGAAAATAAAAGTTGTGCGTATTAACCCCAAATTTACAGTGGCCGAAGCTACCGGCAAAGACGGTGTAAGTAAAATGGCTGTGGGAAATATCATCCGAAAACCTTAATTCATAGAGGGACTGTTATGCGACTGCGAATATTGTCATTTTTTTTATTAGCTTCATGGCTACTATGCAATACCTTTTGCGTCACAGAGACCTTTGCGTGGCCTTTTCAAAAGGATAAAAAAGCTTCCATCGCTGTTCTTTCAGCAGGAGACTTTGTCCCTGACGCAACAGGTACCGATCAAGCCCGTCAAAATATGGTGGGCCTCCCTGATATTTTTGCCGAACGAATGCTGGCACACCTTACCACAAGCAAACGATTTGTCGCCTTAGAAAGGAAAGCCCTTCGTCGTGCAATTATGGAACAACGATTTGGGAAGAAGCTACAAGCCACATACATGGATCGCACCCTTGACAAAGCTATTTCAGAGCTGGACAATCTTGAAAGTGGCCATGTTGTAGCGGCCACCGGGACTTTTGCTGGCATCAACGATGTCATACATGACTTTAAGGACTTAGGCTCAGCAGTTGGAGCTGACTATCTCGTTGTGGGAACTATTGAAAAAGTTGAAGCAAAAAACAAAGAAACAGCCGTGCCCTATAGTACGCAAGGCCGCAAAATGACGACTTTTGAAACTGATGCCCGATTACGATTGCGTGTTATTGAGGTGTCATCCAGTAGCGTTATTGGTGCATGCAGCTTACGCGCAAAAACAAGCGAACAACTTTTTCAAGGGAAAAAAAGCGATACCGATGAATTTAGCATTTGGGATCGCCTGGGCACTGAAGCCGCAGCCAAAGTTCTTGATATAGTGTACTCGGCAACAGTCGTAAATCTTGATCCATTGACCATCTCACGTGGCTCCAATGACGGAGTGCAACCAAACCAAACTTTTGAAATTTATCGTCAAGGAAAAGCCATAAGCGATGCATCTGGTGCCACCATTGCTCATTTAGAAGACAAAATAGGGAAGGTGCAAGTCATAAGTAGCGATCAGAACATTTCTTTGGTGAAACCCATTGACAACGAAAAATTCCGCAAGGGAGATATGGCAAAGGTTGTCGAACAAGCACCAGCTCAATCCCCTCCCTCCGCAGATACTCTCCCTGTTGCCTTGCATAAAGAAACTCCCTCCTCACCACCGCAACTGCCAAAAGTTGCCGTAGGCATTGTTAAAGCAGGAACAACAGCATCTGTACAGGAGGAAGCATCGCTCCCCATTTTCACCGACACCATTATCACCAGACTTACGCAAACCAAACGATTTCAAGTCCTTGACAGACAAGAAGTTGACCAACTACTTGGGGAGCAGCTTGCCCTGGCAATGAGCAGCGGACAAGATATTTCCAGTGCTTTTGGCAGTTTGAAAGGGGCGGATTATTTTATCTATGGAAATATTGCGGCCATGAGCATTGAAGAAAAGAAGATGAAGCTCCCCGGTTCTAATCGTGAGATCATTTCCAGTGACGGCTATGTTCAAGGCAATATGCGCTTGGTCGATGTCAAAAGTGGCCAAGTTGTCGAATCTCGACAAGTCAAACTTGAACGACGAATTGATGAATCTGGCTGTCAGCAGCGCCTTATTGCGAATCTTGCTGACTCCTACGCTGATGAAGTCGTAGCATCATTGATGAATGCCATCTATCCTATCAAGGTTGCCGCAATTTCTCCTGACGGTACGATTTACTTGAACCGTGGTTCTGATGGCGGTTTGAAGTCCAAAGAAATTCTATCCGTTATGAAACAAGGTCAAAAAGTCGTTGACCCAGATACTGGGGCCAGCTTAGGTGCAGTTGAAACTGAAATTGCGAAATTAAGCATAATAGAGATTGAAGATGCACGGAGTAAAGCAAAAGTTGAAAGTGGTAGCGAAATTCAGATTGGCAACCTGGTGAAACGGGTTCAAAACGCCCCTGCCGATAAGCATACTGCTACCCCCTCACCCACCGGCGCAACGCTCCCCGGTGCTGACACAACTACTACCGAAAATCAACCTCAAACTGCACCTAAAGGCAAAGCGACCTTGGCTGTAAGCATGGTACGGCTTAACCCCAGTGCCCGTACAACTGACATTGAAACTGGCCACATGGATCGCCTCACGGACGAACTCGTCAATGCTCTCAATAATTCCAACCGCTTTGTACTCATGGAAAGGCGTGAAGTCGATAGCGTCCTTGATGAAAAAGCCTTTGCGGCAATTGCCTCGGGGGAAGATATTCGTAATCGTGTCGGTCAATTGAAAGGAGCCGACTACTTAATAATGGGCGAAGTAACTAACCTTTATTATGATACGGAAAGTCACCGAATATCATATGTGAACGAAGTTCAAGTTGACCGTACAGGAATCATGGAAGGTAATTTCCGCATAGTTAATGGACAAACGGGGGCTGTCGTTGCAAGCGATAAGGTCAGATTAAACAAGAAGGTAAAAAACCTGCAAGACCCGACACAGTTGATCACCAGTTTGATGGATCAGTTTATAACGCAAATAGTTGGGAAGGTGGTTGAAAACATATACCCCATCAAAGTTCTAAGCATGGCACAGGACGGGATGGTTTACATTAATCGCGGCGAAGACGGTGGTATAAAGAAGGGCCTGCGCTTCGATGTATTCCATCCAGGCGCAGAGCTCAAAGATCCTGATACCGGTGTCTCTTTTGGACGAGAAGAGATAAAGGTAGCCTCGGTCGAGATAGAAACAGCAGAAAAATCAAGGGCAAAAGCCAAGATTATTCCTGGCCAGAGCGGAAGCGAACCGACAATTACAGCAGGCGATATCTTACGACAAGTTGATCCAGCTTCCATTCCAAAAGAAAGCCCAAAAATGAATCAACCTAAATGGTAAAGATACATCCAGAAATTCAATCTCTAAATAAATGGATATCTCGATGATACAATCGATACGCCTCACACTCTCATTATCTGCCATCATCGCACTCAGCACATTCACACTTAGCTCTTGCGTATCTTCAACGGGCACCTCCGCCATAGAAAGAACAAAAAAACTTGGGGTATCGGAAAGACCAGCGCCACAACCAGGTGAAGTTAATAAGACCGCTATTTACGTAGGATATTCAAACAATTTTCAATCTATGAAAGAAGCCCTTCTTCAAAAGAAAAAAGATAATATCATCAGTTATTATGAGGATGAAGACAAAAAATTGAAAGATTCAGGCCTTTCTGATGTGGAAATTAGAGATGCCATTGGACTCTTGGAATATCTTGAACGGGGGTCAATTGCCTTAACCCTGGGATCAACGAGCAACTCATTGTCTTATATAGAAAAGGCGGAAGAGATATTAGAAGAAAGAGGGAGAGAGAGTCTTTCAAAAGAAGCCGTCACAAAGGCGGGTTCTTTTATGATTGATATGATGGGAGCAGGGGAAGCAGGTCGTTATTTCCCCAATGGTTTTGAGAATGTTATGGCTCTTAATGTTAAAGCGATTGATTATCTGTTAGAAGGAGATTTACGATCCTATAATGTCACTCGTTTGGCAAATACTTGGCAAGACGAAGAACATGAAAAATTTCAAGCTATTCTTGATGAAAATGAGAAAAAATTAGCAGAGGACAAAAAAGGAGATGCAGGATTAGATGGAGAGCAGACTCCTATTAAAACGACCCCTCAAAAAGATAAACCATCCGTTTCTGTAAAAAACAATAATCGAGCCCCATCTCTTTTTGAGAGTATTGACCAGGAGTTTTCTAAATATGATGCCAAGGCTCTGGAAGTATCAAGTGCCTATGTTAATCCATTTGCTCATTATTTATCCGGTGTCATTCAAGAGTATAAAAGTTATAAAGACCCAAGTTTGAAAAGTAATGCTTTAATCTCATACAAGGAGGCATTAGCACTTAATCCCAAGGCTACCATCATTAGTAATACGATAGCACAACTATCAGGTTCAGAGGTGGCGACCAAGAAAATATCACCGTCAGCAGACCAGGGAACAAGTAAAAAGAACAAAAAGCAGAAAAAAGCTAAAAAGCAAGAAAGTGGAGCAACAGAAGGATTATTGCATGTCATTGCCTTTGATGGATTTGTTCCTGAGAAAAAAGTTTTGGCCATAGTGACCAAAGGTCACGATTCAGACTTAACGGTACAGATTCCAGTGTATGATAATGTAGCAAATCCTGTTGCATCTATTAAACTCTCAACAAAAAATGGCACTGCCTTAGGAGAATTAGAGGTGATCGCCGATCTCGAATCATTATGTTTTAGGCACCAGAAAGACTCTCTGCCTCTTATGTACTCAGGCTTAATTGCTTCTGGCATTCGTGATGTCATCTCTCAAGCCTTTATTGGAGCTCTTGTAGGTAAAGATGGTGGCAAACAACTTGCCAAAAGCGTTAATAATGCTTTGACGGTAGATACTCGATCATGGCTCAGCCTCCCGGCTACCATTCAGGCATCCAGAATCATTCCACCTAAGGGCTTGCAAGAAGTGGTTATAACAACTTATGACAAAGTTGGGAAAAAACTCGATTCCCATACAGTTTCTCTGAACGGTACGAGCAACAACTTCATTTTTGCCAGGACCGTTAATAGCACCATTTATGTCACCGTTGGGAAACCTATTCCAGGCCTCATTTAAACAATTCTTAGGAGATCTTATTATGAATTATACGAAAGCGGTAACCATATTCGCATTGACAGCACTCTCGCTTATGGGGACAGGACAGATAACTCCAGCCTATAGTAGCGAAGTTATGTCAACACCAACAGTGGACACCAGCAATCCAAGGGCAAAAATTGTGGTGGCCTCTGAGGCACTCGTTGGACAGATTGTAGTCATAGACCCTAAATTTCGAGAACTGGGGAAATTAACCCAAACACAATTAACTCTGCAAAACCTAACAGAAAATCGTTATACAATTGAATACAAGTTTGACTGGGAAGATGCCCAGGGCTTCAAAATTGAGGGGCCATCGGTATGGCGAACACAAACCATGACCCCTCATCTTGTGACTAACCTCAATTCAACGGGGAAAAACCCCCAAGCCAAAAACATCATCTTCACCATTCGTTTCCCTGATAATGTCTTTATTGAGCAAGATAAACAAATGCAAATGATGCCACCAACCAATTAACCTAATAACCACAACAAAGGAGATCGGCATGATAAGAAAAAACAACAAATGGCAGACACTCTTCTATATCGCACCATTTTGTATGCTTAGTGCCTGCGTACAAAACAATACTGGCACGGGTGCTCCCCCGCCGCCACCACCTCTCGCCCCCGTCACCATAGGGCAACAAGGCAATGTTGCCGAAGTTGGTGAAGCAGATCGAGCTCGTTTAAATACAAAACTGACCATTACTGATTTTAATGCTTTTGCGGAAAAAGTGACTGACAAAATGTTGCAATCACCCCTGGTTGCGGAAACATGGGGTAATAAAAAACCCATGATCATTATTGCCATACCAGATAATACGACACACGATGCGAATTTGAGAGCAGATGACATTCAAAATACTATCGTGGAAACGATACTCAACTCTCAGTTGGCTCGCGTTGGCAAAGAAAGTCCTCTTATTAAAAAATTTGACTATATTATCAAAAGTCAGATAACGAGCACTCCGCCACAACGCACACAGGATGGGCGAGAGTTGGTGTATTATAAACTACAAATGACACTCTCGTCCGTAACTGGTGAAATGGTAGGCATGTGGTCAGACCAACTGGGTTTGGCCAAATCTGCCCGTTCGATGTTTTAGAAAAAATCTATTGTTTTACTGTTAGCATTATGAATCTACGGATATTTCCAGAATATCTGTAGATTCACAGCAAGTTCACTTCAATAGAACCAAAAGATACCTCCAATAATGAGAAAAACCTCCAGTGGCCAATCAACCTGCCGAATTTTTCTATAACGATTCATCGTGTTATAAAATTTTACATCATTAGTGCAACAATATGAAAAATATCATAAAATTTCTGAGTATCCCATATGCCTTGATATTATTCAGTTGTGCCCCCATTCCCCAAGATGCAGCAATGAGCCCACAACCCATGATTCATGTCGTCATGGCCAGGGATGTGACAAAAGATCATTTTGATAAAACGGTAACTGTGCCAACGGGTGTAACAAATACCTTTTCTCTCAACGAAAAAGTTATCGCTTATATGTCTTTTTTACACAACGATCCTTATCAAATCCTGGGGAGACAACCCGTTGAAGTACTGTGGTACAATGAAAACAGACTTGTCCTGAGAAAAAATACCGTCGTTAATTTTAACAATCCACCGTATCAATGGTTCTCCATCTCCGCAGCCACTTTGGGTGCGGGAAATGCACGATTTGAGGCATATTCAAACGGTAATCTCCTTGGCAGCCAGGATTTTGTTGTCTCGCCCTCAACATCTACGACATATAATGTCACGCAAAACCAACCTGTTTTCAATGCAAGCAGTTCACCAGTGCTACAACCACCCCAAAACAATCTTCCCGCAACGCAACCTGTTTCAAACAAACCAGCAAGCACAGAACTTCATGGCGTTCAACTAACCCTTGAAGGTTGCGAATATGATCCTCAAACCAGTATTATTTCATGCAAAATGCAAATTGCCAGCATCAATGGTAAAGAAAAAATAACCATTAATTGTTTTTCAGGAACCCAAGGGATAGATACGAGTGGAAAATCGCTCCAGTGCGTAGATGTCAGTTTAGGCAATCAAAACTCATGGAATTATATCCAAGATTCATTGCCTCAAAATAAGCCCGTAACGGTCATTACCAAAATACATACCGACAATGTCCCAGAACACATCACCTTGCAATTATCAATAAATATCAATAATGAAACAGACTCCGTAAAATTGAACAACATTCCCATTGCAAAGAATTAGCTACTGTACCAATAACAATTAGCATGATAAGAAATAACAAGTGAGGGGAAAAACAATTCACAATTTATGCAACCTGTAACTCAATCAATAACCAACTCAGGAGGCTCCACATGAAAAAAAGAATAAATGTACTTATTGCATCATTTATTTTAACTGGCACTTTTTTGATTGTTCAATCTGCCGATGCGGAAAGTAAAAATAATATTGATCAACTCACAGTTGATTCCAATAATACAATACGTGGTGATATTACGGCTAAAGATGGTGCCACCGTAACCATTGGCGATACGGATATCACTAACACGCAAGCAAAAGAGGTCAATATTGATATTGACAATGATCTGAAAAAAATAAAAGCAACGGATGGGACGGTTAATATCGGTAATGTTCAATTGGATAATATTCAAGGGGCGGAATTAGTTAAAGTTAAAACAAATAATATAAGTACCAGCACTATTGAAGCAACCGATGGCGGTGTTGTTGATATGGGCGTAGTGAGCGTTAAAAATATGAAAGGCGGGAAAGTTGATATTGACACAAAAAATACCGCTAATGGGAAGGTAACAGCGGAAAACGGTGGAAAAGTTGAACTTGGGAAAGCAACGGTAACAGATACAACCAATGCTGATATTACCATTATAGCAGACAATACCGTTAATAAAGTTACATCTGATGGCGAAGGTTCACTCGTCTCAGTTGGCAGTACTGAATTGCAAGGCATTGAGGGTGGAATAACTAAGATCACCACCACAAATAAAATTGATGGGACAATCAAAGCCACCGATGGTTCATCGGTACAAGTAGGAAAAACGAAAGTGCATTAAATATAACGTGTTACCTGTTATTTAATCAGCATATTTCGTCTTGTCTATCAAGACATCGTCACCCGCCAGTCATCGCACAAGAAGCTATCACAAAATCATGTCTCCTTCTGCGATTCACTCTGGCATGATTCGCATGTAAAAGAGGCTTGCATATGAAAAGATTCCATCGAATTCATAACCTACCGATTATATCAAGCATTTTTCTGTTTACATTGTGTTCCAACGCTCTGACACTGCAAACATGCCTTGCGGAAAATAAAGTTGTTCATAAAACCCATGATCAACGGATCAACAAAGCAAGAGCAGAGATGCAATATACAAACAGGGGGACTAAAATCTATAATTATCAGGAGATTGATAAGTACAGCGATTCTTTAGTCGGAGACAAGATAGGTATCATCGATTTTGAAAAAGAAGATTATGAGCATGTTCGTGAAGTCAATAATTCTGTTATTATAAAAGATGATGTTGATTCAGAAAAAGATTATTTAGGCATTGGTGTGGTTGAAGCTAACACCCCAGGAAGAGTAAAAAAAATCAATAATGATGTCACCATTACAGGTGATATCAATGCCGATGGAGAAGATGTTGAAATAGGGATCGTACGGGTGGAACAGGGAAGCGTGGAAAGTGTAAACAACACGACCAAGATAGAAGGAAAAATCACTATCGATTAGTTGAGAGCATCAACTGTTGTGTAAATGTAGGACAAATACCCATTCTACTCAAAAATCAGGGGAAGAGATAATGATGAATGACACAAAAGGCATTATAGGAAGTTTATTAGACCTATCTTTTTCTGAATTAATAACCACAAAAATCATAAAAATACTCTATATTATTGCGATATTATTTTCAGGACTCATAAGCATAGCAATGATTATTGCTGGTTTTTCTGATTCCTTCTGAAGCGGACTTGGTACGCTTTTATTATCTCCAATAGTTTTCTTTACTCAAATTTTATTCGCACGAATATGGATGGAGATGATAATCGTAGTGTTTAAGATCGCTGAAAATACAAACCGTTTAGTTGATAAAAATTAAGGGGAAAGCATATCCCCCCTCCTGAAGTGCATCAGCCATGCGCCCATTGTACTCACAACGTAAGCCATTTTCCATTTCGGTTTTCTATGAAAAAGTTACATCTCATATTTATCATCACACTTCTCCACATGATAACGGGGTGTGTCCCGAGTGTGGCACCAAAACTTTCTGAGGAGGAGAAACAAGAATTTGAAGCGAAAAAGCATGTTAAGTCTTCAAACACGGATTACGCTGAAGCGCTTCGCAAAATAGGCACTAAAATAAACACCCTGAATACCGATAGAAAATTAGTTCAGCCCAAAAATATCGGTAACACAGCGGGAGGGAACGAACTCCCTTTCAATCTGACCAACATGGTCATCAACAGTGTCAGCGAACTTGCAGGCTCAAAACTGATTGTTGTTCCCTACGATCCAGAATATATCTACAATGACTCCATGACCGGTGGCAAAGGCTCACGATCACTTCCCAATATTATTATCGGTGGTTCTATCACTGAATTTGATAAAGATATCGAAGGTGACAATTCAAGTATCAATATTGATGTTCTCTTTAGTCATGCGGGAACACAAGGCGATGCCGGGGCCGGCATGGGAGGCGGAAAAAAACTTTCTCGGGTAGTCATTGATCTCTACTTGTTAGACTATAAGACCCAGACTGTCATTCAGGGAATGCATATATCCAACACGATTCATGTCCTTGAGCTTGAGAAAGATCGTGATTTTGGATTTGCCATGTGGGGAAGCGGCATTGGCATAGAAGGACGAATTGAACGCAAGCAAGGATTTCACAAGGCCATACGAAACCTAGTTGAATACTCTATCTTACAATTATTTGGAAAATACTACAAATTACCCTACTGGCAGCTTCTTGATGTGCCAATGCAGGATCAATTTGTGACTGAACACATAATTAAAGCATATTATTCCAAGTCACTTGAACAACAACAAGCAGACATTGACACCATGTTGACACAGCTTGGCATAGGTACCAATAATACAGACCGTAATACCAGAATAAATACATTTATCAGCAAATATGGTTTGCAATGCCAGAGTTCTCAACTCGATCAGGTTTTTCTTCATTTGTTCATTCAATCCTCATTCAGAAGTCCCGCACCCTACCAGCAAGATCTAACACAAAACACACAAGTGAATGCCGCCTCCAATGGCAGTATATCTCAAAATCAACCCCAGCCACCACAAAATATTACTCAACAGCAAACGCCAGAGAATAAAATATCTTCCTCGCCAAATTCTAAAAACACCATCAACGAAATAACAACTAAAATTTCAGCAGCCTTGACAGACGGGACAGCCCTGTCACAGGCTGTTACTCAGGCAAAAAAATTAGAAATAGTGGTAAAGAGTCTCAAAAAACTAAGTATCGCATCACCACCCCATCAAGAACAGCTTGCTTCAGCGACAACCGCATTAAATGAGGCAAAAAATGAAAGAGATAAACAACTTAAAATCTATTACTCGGATATCGTCGGCCTGGGCAAATACCCGCAACAAGATGTCAGTGCTGGCTTGCCAGAGATTCAAAAACGCAACCTGACAAACCGAGAAAAAATTATTGCTACCCTTTTACAAAATCATATAAACAACTTGAGCAATAACACCAGCTATGCTTCTTCCCTGTTACTGGCCGATTTCCAACGAGAATTTACCTCTTTCACAGATTAGATAATCATCTGGCCATGTTAAAGAATAAAATAACAATGTTCATCATTGCATTATGTTTTTTCATTTTTCCAATGCACAATGGAAACGCTACCGAAGATGACGGTTTAAGCTCATTAGAAGTCGTCGAGGCTCCCCAGCAAAATAAATCAAACGCCAAGCAAAAGGGCTTATATGAGCCACAAAACAAAGAACAAGCATTGATGAAAACTGGAGAAACCCCGTTTAGTAAACAAGCAGGGATTGAGGGCGGGGATGGTCAGGGACAGGGGCAGATAAAACAATTTCAAGTCACATCTGAGAATACGATAGAAGGGTCGATTACTGCTAAGGGTAAATCCGATGTTTCTATTGGCTCGACTCATTTGGGGGAGAAAAAGGACGGGACAAATAAAAACCCCGGCGTAATCGGTGGATATATTGACCCCAATTTATGTTCAAAAACCGATAAATGCCAGTCTGCAAATTGCTCAAGAATTAACGAAAAAGGGGAGAAGGAAAAATGCCACATTGTTGATGGCTGCTCAATTCCTGATTCGGCTGCTTTTTTATTTAATAATCTTGAGATATTTGGGGAAGCTGAAGACTGTTGTGACGATCCAAAGGGCTTACCTTGCAATAATCATGATATGTGTTATCAAACTTGTGGCAAATCAATTCCGCAAAGCATGGCGGCTTCTATGTTAGCAAAGACCAAGTGTGATACTGCTTTGTTAGCAGATGCAACCCTTGCTTGCTTAAAAGTACCTTTAGCATGGGATAAATGCTTTCACGAAGCGGAACTGCTTTTTACCGGTGTTGGTATTGGTGGATGGGAACCATGGTTCTCACGGCAATTCGAATTTGGATGTGGATGGCCAATATGAATAAAATTAAAGAGATTTTATTCTTCATCTTTATCATATCTACATGTAGTTTTATTACATTTTTAGATACAGCAAAGGCAAACACAGTTTTTTCAAACAATACTATCAGTTTTGAGCTAACTAATGAGATATGGTTAGGGAAGATCGTCCAGAGTAAGAGTAAAAACATATTTTGGGGCCTTGGGTTCAGCAAAAATACTCATAGTTCATTTTATCAATTATTGAAATTCAGTGAACAAGGTGTTGAAAAAATTTCAGAATTACCTCTTTCTACCGATGAAATTCAAAATCCTTATCTACATATCCGTCAAATAATTTTCTTCAAACTCATCAATGACAAACTGTTCATTGGCATAAAAAAACTTAACAATAACATTCAGATTGTCATTGTTGACACCATCAGTTCGACAAAATCACCTCAAACTATAAACTTAGAACCGCTCACAAACTCTGAATTATTATTGAGTAAACAAGGGGATATATATTTACTTGGTTTAGAAAAAAATAATTTAATAATTCTGCAGAAAATAAGCGAAAAAGGTGAAATAGTATCCAAAAAATTTAGTTTGAAGCCAGGGCAAATCAAGGGCATTAAAATAAGTGCGGCACTATTGCTCGATGATTTTATTTACTTGTCTATTATAGGCAATCCAAACAACACCAACACAACAGAACTGCTAAAAATAGACATTAATGGTTCTATACAAAAAAATACCACCATTGAGGGGATAATATTCAAACTCTACCCAACAATGAAGGACCATTTGCTTGCCATAAAATCTGGTGAGACTCTTAACGATAATGCAGAAGCAATGATTTTTGCAAATACCTTAACAAAAAAACAAACTTACAGCCTCCCCTCATTTTATGATATTATTCGATATGAAGGTAGCATCTCTCCAATCAACGACGGCGGGATATTTTACATCAAACAAATATCAGAAAAACCAGGAGATGAGGCCGTTAATGTATTTCGATATAGTTACAATCAAGCCCCTGTAACCTTGGCACAGATACAAAACAAAAGTGAGCAAAAGAGTGTCGTCTACAATATAATCAATACGAAAACTGACAATATGCTCACTCTTGGCATTTCATATGAAGAGATCAACGACAATAAATCGCAAAAATTCTTCAAAATTTACGAAATCGACACGCCAAGCAATTAAGCCCTTCTCTGCCGGAGCATCTCAAACATGATCACTCCGGCAGCAACGGAACTGTTCAAGGAATCCAGAGTCCCCTCCATGGGGATGGAAATTAGCACATCACACTGCTGACGCACCAGGGGTCTGATTCCCTGGCCTTCGCTGCCGACGATGACACAGACGGGAAGGTTAAAGTCCGTTTTATAGATGGACTGGGCGGCCTCATCCTTGACGGCCCCGAAGATCCAGGCCCCGGCCTTCTTCAATTTTTGCAGGGAAGTGGCCAGGTTTACCACCTGACAGATATCGATATGGGAAATGGCCCCGGCCGAAGCCTTGGCCGCCGTCCCGCCGAGAGGGGCGGAGCGCTCGCGGGTGATCAATACCCCGCTCATGCCGGAGGCGTGGGCGGAACGGATAATCGCTCCCAGATTATGCGGGTCCTGCATGGAATCAAGGACAATCAGCCGGGGTTTCTCACCTCGTTCAACCCCGGCCGCAAAGTTGGCAAGCAAAGTCTCGAAAGGAAGCAGCGGAACCTGACTGGTCCTGGCCACAATCCCCTGATGACGGGCCTGGGTTGCATCCGGGCCCGTCAGTTGAATTGAAGAAACAAAGGAGAGTTTTATGCCTGCGGCCTTGGCCAGCTCAATAATCTCTTCCCGTTTGGCCCCTTTGCGATCATTATGGAGGATGACCTCACTGATCCGCTCCGGCTCCTGCTGCAAGGCCTCATAAACAGGATGCGTACCCCAGAGCAGATCCTCATCCATACGAAGCGCGCGACTCTGCCCCTGCCTCTCAACCTTCTTCTCTTTCATAGCTCGCTCAAAATCTCAATGGATTGGCCTGTCGGCAAACGATGCCCCCGGCTGCGCTCAGCAATCACAATGGCTCTCAGAGTATCAATGGCCTGCTCCAGACGATCATTGATAATCAGATATTCATAATCAACTGCGGCCTGCATCTCTTTACGGGCATTCTTTAATCTGAGGAGAATCGTCTCTTCACTATCGGTTTCCCGGCCGCGTAAACGTCGTTCCAGTTCCGATAAAGAAGGCGGGGAAATAAAAAGCGAGGCCGCAGGGATAACCGCAGAATTGCGAAGAATTGCCGCGCCTTGAACATCAATATCAAGAATAACATCAAGCCCTGTGGCCAGTTGGGCAAGCACTGCCGGCCTGCTGGTTCCGTACAGATTGCCGTGAACCTCGGCCCATTCGAGAAAAATTCCCTGCTCCCGCATGGACTCAAACCGGGCACGACTGACAAAATGATAATCAACGCCGTCCACTTCGCCGGCACGCGGCAATCGGGTGGTATGAGAAACAGAAAAAGCCAGACCCGGCAGATCTGCCATCACCTTCTTCAATAACGTGGTTTTGCCGGCCCCTGATGGCGCTGAGAGGATAAATAATTTTCCGGTGGTCATGGCTCGTCCTGTTGCCCCTGTTTCCGCGGCTGATGATATTCGGCAAGATGATATTCCGTCTCCAGCGCCGCCATACGCTGCCCAATGGTATCCGGCTGCACCGATGACAGGATAAGATGATTGGAATCCATAATCAGCATCGAACGGGTCCTTCTCCCCTCGGTCGCGTCAACAAGTTTTTCCGCCTGCTTGGCCAGTTCTTTCAGCTTTCTGGATGGCGCCGAACCGGCATTAATCACGGCAATGATCCGCTCAATGGCAACCGTGTTGCCAAAACCGACATTAAGAAGTTTCATCCCTTGTCACCTTTAACAAGAACATTAATACGCAAGATCACTCAATATTCTGAATCTGTTCCCGCATCTTCTCCAACTCACTCTTCAACTCCACCGTGAGATAGGCCACAGCCGCGTCATTGATCTTCGAGGCAATGGTATTGACTTCACGCAAAAATTCCTGGAGAAGAAAGTCCAGCTTTCTGCCAACAGCCTCTTTCTCAGTGAGAAAGGACTGAAACTGGCCGATATGACTTTGCAGCCGAACAATTTCTTCTGTGACATCAGTTTTATCGGCCAGGATTGCCACCTCCTGACATAAGCGTTGCGGGTCAAGCTGCACATTGCCCAGCAGTTTTTGCAGCCGTTCACCAAGGAGCTGTTCACGCTGTCTGAGCAGTTCAGGAATTGCCGCCTCAATCTTTTCAATAGTTTGGGTAAATCCCTGCAACCGCGCCAAGAGATCCCGGACCAGGGCCGCTCCTTCCTGTTGACGCATGTTTTCACACTCAACCAGGGCCTGATCAAGGGCCTGATCAAGAAATAGCCAGGCCGCCTCAATATCTTCATTTTGCTGTTCCTGCACCAACACTTCGGAACGTGAGGCCACAAAAGCAACAGAGGCCGGATCAGTTGTTGCCTCAACCCCCAACTCCTGAGCAATTTGGGCCATGGCAAGTTTATAGGACCTGACCAGCTCCAGGTTCACATGCATCTTCACCAGATCGGAAAAATCGCCACCCACCGCCAGCAACAAATCGACCCGACCTCGCTGGTGAAAGCCGCTCACCTTTTTCCGGACCCGTTCTTCGAGCGCGGCATATCCCTGAGGCATCTTGATCTTCAGGTCAAGATAACGGTTATTGACACAGCGCACTTCCGCCATCCATACCCGACTACCAGACGCGACCTCCCCCCGGCCAAAGCCGGTCATACTTTTGCAAGCCATTCTTCCCTCTTTTATAAATGTTCACCCTTGAGTTCGGCCAGGATCTCCGCACCGCTGACGGTCGCAGTCCCGATCTTACCGACCACAATCCCGGCCGCCACATTGGCAAGGGCTGCCGCCTCGGCAAATGTTGCCCCGGCCGCAAGTCCCAGGGCCAGAGTGGCAATCACTGTATCGCCTGCGCCCGTCACATCAAAGACCTCACGGGCCATGGTGGGAATAGTCACAAGTTCCTTTCCGGTCTCGAGCAGAGACATCCCCGCCTCACCACGGGTGATCAGAACTGCCTCGCAGGAAAATTTATTCCGCAGGATTTTTGCCGCCTGCATCAACTCCTGCTCATTGGTAATCTGCAGACCTGACATCTTTTCCGCCTCAAGATGATTGGGGGTAATAATGGTTGCCCCTATGAACCGGTCCGCTTGAGCAGGTTTCGGATCAACCACCACCGGAATCCTGCGGCCGCTCTCCTGCTCTACCTCGCGAACCTTGCACAGCAAATAGTTCATCAAGGGTTGTGAGATAACCCCTTTATAATAATCAGAGACAATCACCACATCAAAATCAGCAAGATTCTGATCGATATAATCGCGCATGGCGCCAATGGTTTGTTCGGAAGGGGCACCTGTCTGCTCCCGATCAAAACGGACCACTTGCTGGCCATGTGCAACCACCCGGGTCTTCACCGTGGTCGGCCGTTTCCCTTGGACAAGTCCCTGACTGGAGGCGCCAAGGTCTGCCAGCAATTGTCGCAGGCGGCCACCCATGTCATCATTGCCGATAATACCACACAGAGTCGCCTGCCCACCGAGGGAATAGATATTATGGAGGACATTGGCCCCCCCGCCCAGCAACATCTCTTCTCTTGTCACATTCACAACCGGTACCGGAGCCTCAGGCGAAATCCTGGTCACCGTACCCCAGATAAAGTGATCGACAATAATATCGCCGATCACCATGATCCTGGTTCCGGCAAACTGCGGCACGTATTTCATTAATCGGGTATTCATCCACTCAACTCCACTCAACCGTTTACAACAAAATAACATCGTCATCGGGTTGGCAAAAACAACATAATCAGGAATGATTATTTCGTAACGGCTTCTAAACGTTCAGCCAGCCGCTCCGAGGCAAAGACCAAAGACTCTATATCAAGAACATCCAACACCTTCTGGTCATAGAGAATCTTGACCCTGGGCGGAAAGCCATCATCACGATCCTCATCCCAGAAAAGCAGTAACATGGGCAGACGCGGCAACACCGCTATCTGAAAGGCGGCGGAACAACCCGGTTCCTGATGATCTCTTGACACCGCGTCAATCCTGCCTGCACACTCCCTGAGCAAGGCCTCTTTTCCACAAAAATAGTTGGCAATACGCTCCTCACAATAAACCCGCAAGGTACGCACCTTGGAAATGGAATTGGGCAAAGACTCCATCCCCACCCAGACTCCAGAGTTGGCTGCGCCACCGCCATAAAAGATATAATTATAAAGAAGGAT
The DNA here is from genome assembly GCA_030653035.1 of Desulfocapsaceae bacterium. GTDB lineage: Bacteria > Desulfobacterota > Desulfobulbia > Desulfobulbales > Desulfocapsaceae > UBA2270. The sequence continues at coordinate 41,586 of JAUSAB010000045.1, forward strand.
CTGATCACGAGGCTCTTCCGCCTCTTTGCCATCAAAAAAAAGTCCTTTCCCAGAAAGGGTAACATCATGCCCAAGATACCGAAAGGACAGGACGTTATCTTCAACACCTGACCACGTACATCCAAGTTTTGGCGCGATTACAGAAAAATCCACCTCTCTGATCTTGCTTTTCAGATGAGCCACCAGGGCCATATCTTTTTCATCGAGAAGCCCGGCCACGCCCGACAGCCCACCTTTTCCCCGGCCAGCCGTGGCAAATTCATCCCCAAGACGGCTTATATTCACATAAGGACACTTCCCTGGATTCTCTCCGCCCTTGGTCACTGCCGCCGCAAACGCAAGACAAGCGGCATAGCCACATTCTCCGCAATTGGTCTTCGGAGTCAATTTCAGAAATTCAAGAGGTTGCAATTCGTTTACTCAAGAGCCTGAACCCCGATGGTAATTCCTTCGGGGCAGATGAATTTAAGGTAGATCCTCAATAATCAAAACCCAGATATGCACGTTTCCTTGATTAAGAGCTTGTCCGGAAATAAATCTTTGGTGCTTGCATCCAGCTTTTGGCCGTCTTTGACTGCTCCTCCATCATAAAATCCTCGCCGTAGTGCTTCTACGCCTACGGTTTTACTCAATCGTCCCAGCCAAATTCGTCTCAAAATTCGGCGCAATCCCTGAAAAGCTTATTTACTGACAAGCTCTAAGGCTTTAAACAATCCAAATAAACAAATGGACAGAAACCAAAACAAGTTATTCTTATCCAGACAAACAAAAAACGATGCGAAAGGCACCTGTCCCCTCACATCGTTTTTTTCACACACATACAACTGTGCTCAGCGTAAATAAATAACATGGTCATGTGAATGACCAAAACGGCATTAGGAGCCGTAGCAAAATACTATTTTTTTGTCATTGCCTGATCAAGCGCCTTGGTTAACTCTGCGCTGACATCAATGGCACTGCTTGCATAAAGGACACCGACCTTAGAATCAAGGATAACGGTATATCCATTTTTCTTGCCATAATCCTCGACAACGGCCTGCATGGTTTTCAGGATCGGCTCCAGTTCTTTGTCCTGCAATTGTTTGAGCTCAAAACGGGCATCCTCGGTCTTTGCCTGATACTCACGGCCTTTTTTCTGATACTCACGAGTTTGCGTCTCTTTTTTCTCAGCACTCCAGGCAGAACTCTTTTTTTCTATCTCCTGCTGCATAGCAGTCAAGGCATTCTCTTCATTCTGAAACTTTCCCTTGAGTTCTTTGGCCTTTGCCTCAAACATATTCTTGGCAGCTTTCCCAGAGGCAGACTCCAACAGCACCTTCTGAACATTCATCACGCCAATTTTGAACTCTGCGGCATTAGCAACAGAAATATTCTGGCCACAAAAACTCATTACCGCAAAAAACAATCCAGCAAAAATCACAGATTTTGAAATCATTCTTTCTCCTTTCTTCTTCTCGTTATCTAATCTGGATCCTTACTTCACGATAACAAAATCAGCGCGCCTGTTCTGCGCCCAGGACAACTCATCATGACCCTGCAATAAAAGTTGCTCAGCACCATAACTGATGGTGGTCATCTTGTCTTTGGCAACACCCTTATCTGCCAGGTATTTCTGGGCACTAAGAGCGCGACGCTCACCTAATGCCATATTATACTCCTGGGTACCACGGGGATCACAGTTTCCTTCAATCCGGATAGAAACAGGCTTAGACTTCAAGAAATCTGCGTTTCCATTCATACGGGTCATCTGATCCTGACGAATAGCAGCAGAATCAAAATCAAAATAGAGCGGCAACATGGGCCCAGAGGTACGACCTTCCATGATACCGATTGGCTGTGAATCCAGAGACTCCTTCGAACCCATGGAACCTTCCTGTCCGCCCTTCATATCCTCACCAGTCTTGGCCTTATCAGCACAGCCAACCAGGGACAACATCATTAAACCAAGAACAACTGACAACACATTTTGCATTTTATTCATCACGCACACCTTCCATCCTGCAATTTTTATTTTTATGCCCCTAAAAAAAGGACTCCTCATATAATTTGAGCGACTATACACCCACTTCATAAAAAATGAAACAGGTCTTGTTCGTGATTTTTTTATAAAACGGTTTTTTCTTGAAAAAATCTCCGACTACCTCTACATATAGATACGTGTAACCAGTTTCAAAGAATGGACTGTTGATATCCACCTAACCTTCATCCTTTTCAAAGTCCCCATAATTCAAAAACAAGCCATGCCCCCTACAAGCCGGAACATTACTCCCGCCAATATTCACACCCTGATTGCATCCAATCAATTTGGGACCTTTTTTGGTATCCCCCAAAAGATCTTTGATGAAGTATGGACTAACCTGACCCAAAGTGATGGCAACTCAATCGCCTACATCTCCATGGAAATCGGAGCCGACCCCGATGTCTATAATCCGATAAAACAACGGTTAATTGACATTGAACACACCAGTTCGATGGATAACAAGTTGAAGGGTTTTATCAAAAAACTTTTTCATGGACCGGAGAAAATACCCACATACAGCGGCGGCCTCGGGGTTCTTGCAGGGGACACCCTCAAAAGCTTTGCTGATTGCAAGATTCCGGTAGTCGCTGTCAGCCTTCTTTATCGACAAGGATACTTCTCACAGATCGTCGATTCCAAGATTGGTCAGATTGCCCAGACAGTCCAATGGCAACCGGAGGCCACGCACGGGCTCTACCTGTTACATGATCCACAAAATCCCGAGAAGCCTCTTCAGATCGAGGTTCCTTTTTATAATGCGGATAATCAGATAATCATGATACGGGCTCAGATCTGGATGAAGATGGAGATCAACCATTCCCTTGACTTTTTCATCCCGGAAATCCTCCTTGACTTTTCTCTACCGGAAATATCGAAATTATTCAGTAACGCCGCAGGACAACTCTATAACTCCGAATCCTCCATGGTGAAAGCCGTGCAAAGACGGATGCTCGGCACCGGAATCATTCCGGCACTAAACAAACTGGGCTTTACCGCCAACACCTTTCACTTGAACGAACAACACGGTGTCATTGCTATTCTACAACTGATCGCCGAAGAGTTACAAAAAATCCTCGGCCATCTTGACATCTACAAGGCCACAGATCAACAGGTACTGGAAGCAAGCGACAAGGTTGCTCAACGAACAATTTATACCATTCATACGCCGGTCAAGGCTGGACATGATCGTTTCGAGAAGTCACTCTACGCAGGAATCAGCCACACGTCCTGCCAAAGAATACTGGACGTCCTCGCCCGCGACGAGGAAAATCCCCATAGTTATAATTTTACCACCATGGCCATGACCGTGAACAGAGCCGCCAACAGTGTCAGCAGACTCCATCGGGATGTAACCCACAAACAGTTCCCACTGTTTGCCAAAAAAATATCAGCTATCACCAATGGTGTCCACCACCTTACCTGGATCAGTGATGCCAGGGCCAAGGTTTTCAACCTCTTTCCAGAGCTGCAAAACTGGCAACATGACCCCGGCGTTTTCGCCAAGTTAGGAAGCCTTAGCCAAGACCCAAGATTTTGCAGTTATCTCAGTGAGGCCTGGAAAAAAGATACTACCATCCTGTTTCATTTCATCAACACCATGCTCCTCCAACACCGTGATCAAAAACTCAAGACCTGGATTGATCCTCCCAACTTTTTCTCATCTCTCATAGACCGCAACACTCGAATGGATCCCCAGGTCTTCACAATTGGTTTCGCCAGACGTTTTTCTACCTACAAACGGGCAGATCTGATTTTTGACAATCTGGACACCCTTTGCGATATCCTCGTCAGCAACAACTGGCCGATAAATTTTATCTTTGCCGGTAAGGCACATCCCGCCGACGAACCGGGAAAATCAGTCATTAAACTTATCCTCGACTACCAGAAAGAACTGCACCAAAAAAGCAAGGGGCTTGCCAATTTAATTTTTATCCCGAACTATGACATGAAAATCGCCAAAATGATGGTTGCGGGCGTCCATGCCTGGCTCAACAGTCCTAAACGGCCGCTTGAGGCCTCAGGCACCAGCGGCATGAAGGCGGCCATGAACGGTGTGCCCAATATCTCCATTATGGACGGTTGGTGGGTCGAAGGATATCATAATGGCCAGACCGGATGGAAATTTGGGCTCGAAGGCCCTGTTGAAGAGGCAAACTTGAGCGAAGCTCCTGAAACACTGCTCTATAGTGAAGACTCTGCCTCCTTTTATCAACTCCTGCCAATTATCCTCAAGGAATTTTATCAAGCCGGCAACGCCTCTGCCTTCCTTGATAAGGCCGTCATGAATCTCACCCTGAATATCCCAATATTTAACACCCATCGCATGGTGGCAGAATATCTGACAAAATACAACTTACGCCTGCCGACACAACAGAAAGAGGAAATGCACCATTTTGGCAGTCTGTACAACAGTAACTGTTAATTTTTTGTCATTTGGCAGGATTAGTTTTTTTTATTTTAGTTTTTTATTGGAAGATTAGTGCGGATGCAGTAAATTCTTTTGTTCGTCCCTTCTGAAAATAAAGATAGTTTAACCGGAGATTATAATGGCAAAAGCCCATATCAGTGCTAATAGCGCTACAGACAAAACGATACGAAGCATTGATCGCAAAAGAGAACAGGAACGGCGATTCATGCTCCACAAGGCCAAGGAAAATGCCGATGAACTGGCAGCAAAACTTGTGCAACGCCTTATCGACAAAGGAATTGTTGAGACTACTTCAGTCCAGAGCCTACATGACACCTTTGAAGAACAACTCAAAAAGCTGGCCAACCTTGATGAATTTGAGATTCAACTTAAAGTGGCGCCGATACGCACCCTGGTGCCCGATCCCAACATTATCACCCTCTATCTCACCCAATTTATTATAGAGGACCTCATTAATCACTCTGCGATTCAGGATATTTATGGGGAAGATTTGAACATCTACTTGGCGACAGATTCTATCTTCAAGATACTACGTCCCGAGTGATCCATCCAAACACTATTCCTTCGCTTGTTTTCGCTGACCTTCAGGGCAATATCACTGATCTTTCCTCATTGAACATGGCCGGCATGAGTGGCGGCCAGTTTTTTCAGCCAACCCTTGAAGATCTGATCCCCCTACCTGAGGGCAGCGAGCTTTTTGTCCTGCCCGGCCGTTTACCCGTGGGTTATGACCAGGCTACGGGTGAGCCTCTGCTGCTGGAAGAAAATCCCTATCAACCGGGAGATGCTATCCAGGCGGTCGCCGCCTTCATGTCTCCAGCACACACAGCTATCTTGAACAGTGCCTATCAAACACAAGCCGGCACGGCTCCACGCCTGCCACTTTTTGCTTATACCGCCGTAGGTTGGCACCAGGACCGTTTTTGGGTAACCGCTTTTCGCAGCGACCCGGATAAACGACAGGATGCCTGTCAATTTGACCAGGCAGCAATTACCAGAAAGACCAGACAAAAGCTAAAAGAACACAGCAACAACAGACTTGTACAACATTTAGGAAAATGTTGCCTGACCTACGGTTGCCCGGCAGCACGCAATTATTTCCTTGGTCGCTGGGAGGCCCCACTCCCTACTTCCCCAGTCTGCAATGCACGATGTGTCGGTTGCATCTCCCTGCAACCTGCCGGCTCATGCTCGGCCACCCAGGATCGCATCCGCTTTGTCCCCACCGCCCAGGAAATCGCAACAGTGGCCATCCCCCATCTGCAAACAGCCGAACATGCCATCGTCAGCTTTGGCCAGGGATGTGAAGGCGAGCCTCTGCTCCAGGCCCAGGTTATCGAAGAGGCTATTCATCTCATCCGCAAAAAGACCGTACGAGGGACCATCAACCTCAACTCGAATGCCAGCCTGCCTCATGCAGTCGAGACCCTTGCCCGCGCCGGCCTGGACAGCCTGCGGGTCAGCCTGAATTCAGCCCAGGACGTGTTTCATAACCGCTACTACCGACCTCAGGGGTTTTCCCTTGCCGATGTCAAAGAGTCGATCAAGATCATGAAGGGAGCCAATCGTTTTGTTTCGCTCAACTATTTTATCCAGCCTGGCGTTACTGATTCCAAGGAAGAATTTGAGGCCCTTACCCATCTGCTTGAGACCTATCGTCCAGACTTGATTCAATTAAGAAACCTGAATATGGATCCTGAGTGGTACCTGCAAACCCTGGACTTCCATCCCACCGACCAACCACTGGGTATGCGCTCATGGCTGCTTAAGTTACAGAAACGGTTTCCAACCCTCCGTTTTGGTTATTTCAATCCTTTTCTCAGTTAAAGAATATGGCAACAAAAAACAAATCTCAATTGCACATAAAGGCTGAACAATCAGGGAATAAAATATTTCTTTCCATTGTCTTTCTTTCTGTCTTGAGATATGTTACCATATAATAAATCCTCCCATCTTCACTCTCATTATAACAGGAACGACCATGCAAGAACTTACCTCCATGCGCCTCACCACTCAACGCCAGATCATCCTTGAAGAACTCTTAAAGGTTACTTCCCACCCCACAGCCAATGAAGTCTATGACATGGTACGCAAACGCCTTCCCCGCATAGGACTTGGTACAGTTTATAGGAATCTTGAGCTCATGGCAGAAACCGGCATGATTCTCAAACTAGAGGTAGGTGGCACCCAAAAACGCTTTGATGCAACCGTAGCCCCGCATTACCATATTCGCTGCATGGAGTGCGGCAAGGTAGATGACATCAAGATGCCAGTACAAGAGGGTATCAACGAAATAGCGGCCCAGGTCTCCCATTATCAAATACTTGGACATCATATTGAATTCACAGGTCTTTGCAGTGACTGTACCGGATCGCAGCAAAAAACAAGCATCAACTGATTACGGTGCAAAGCCTATAAAGCACAAAGGGTTGCAACCTTATCAGGTTGCAACCCTTTGTGCTTTGGTCTCTTAATCCCTTTTATTGGAAACAAACCTTGCAATAACGCAACTTTCCAACCTTGAGCAATACTTCACCATGCGGTTTCACCACCGCATTGATATCCGTCACCTTTTCACCATCAAGCGAAACTGCGTTCTGCTTAATCATCCGCCTTCCATCAGACGTAGATGTAACAAGCCCCGCATCAACCAGCAACTGTGGAAGCCACAGGTCTTCCGTGGCAATTATTTTCTTCTCAAGAATATCATCAGGCAGCCCGCCTTTCTGGAAAACTTTTTCAAAATTCTGCTCCGCCTGCAACGCCGCCTCTTCTGAATAAAAACGTGCCGTCAACTCCCGGGCCAATTGTTTTTTAATCTCCTTGGGGTGACGGGTACCAGCCTCCATCTCCCTCTTCAGTTCGGCAATCGCTTCCGCGCCGAGATCGCTCAGCAACTCATAATACCGAAACATCAACTGATCGGAAAGAGAAAGGACCTTACCATAGATATCATTGGGAAGCTCCGTAATCCCGATATAATTGCCCAGAGATTTACTCATCTTCTGCACCCCATCAAGCCCCTCAAGAAGAGGCAGGGTGAGCACCACCTGTGGGGCCTGTTTACGAGAACGCTGGAGATCACGCCCCATGAGCAGATTAAAAAGTTGATCCGTACCGCCAATTTCCACATCCGCCTCTATGGCCACAGAATCATATCCCTGAATCAGCGGATAGAGAAACTCATGGATAGAAATGGGAGTGCCTTCCCGGAAACGAACCTTAAAATCTTCCCGTTCCAACATCCTGGCCACGGTGAGTTCAGAGGCAAGCCTGATCATGGCAAAAGAGTCAAGCTCGGCCAACCACTGACTGTTAAAGACCACCTTGGTCTTCTCAGGATCAAGAATCTTGAACACCTGCTCTTTATAACTTTCCGCATTCCTCGCGACATCCTCACGGGTCAGGGCCTTTCTGGTCTCAGATTTGCCCGTTGGATCACCAATCATGCCGGTAAAGTCTCCGATCAGGAAGTAAACCTCATGCCCAAGATCCTGAAAATGCTTCAGTTTCTGCAACAGAACCGTATGCCCCAGATGCAGATCAGGGGCAGTTGGATCAAAACCGGCCTTCACCCGTAGCGGAATCCCGGTTGCTGCAGATTTTTCCAGTTTCTTAACAAGTTCCTCGTGAGAAATACAATCAACGATTCCCCGTTCAATGAGTTTTATTTGTTCATCAATGGAAAGCATACCTGCTGTTTTTCCTCTCAATGCCAGACTATCTGGCAAATTCTACGGCCCTGGTCTCCCGAATAACGGTGACCCGTATCTGCCCCGGATAAGTCAACTGCGCCTCAATGGACTTGGCAATATCCTGACTCAGCAGAATGGCCTCGGCATCCTGAATCTTTTTGGAATCAACAATGATCCGCAGATCCCTTCCGGCCTGAATGGCATATGATTTCTCAACACCCTCAAAGGAATTTGCAATATTTTCAAGATCTTCCAGGCGCTTCACATAGGTCTGAAGCATCTCTTTCCGTGCTCCTGGTCTGGCGCCGGACAAGGCGTCCGCCGACTGCACCAGGATATCAAGAACACTTTGCGGCGGCAGATCTTCATGATGTGCCCCAATCGCATAGATCACTTCCTCGGGCTCGCCATATTTCTTGGCCAGATCACGACCAATAATCGCATGTGAGCCTTCCACTTCATGGTCAACCGCTTTACCGATATCATGAAGCAGGCCCGCCCTCTTGGCCATTTTCACATCAATGCCCAACTCCGCGGCCATAATGCCACAGAGAAATGCAACCTCCAAAGAATGTTGAAGGACATTCTGGCCATAGCTCGTTCGATATTTTAGTCTTCCAAGAAGATTAATCAACTCCACATGCACTCCATGGGCACCCACATCAAACGTAGCCTGCTCTCCAGCCTCCCGCATGGTTACCTCAAGTTCTTTGGTAACCTTGGCAACCACTTCTTCAATCCGGGCTGGATGAATCCGGCCATCATTGATAAGCTGCAACAGGGCAAGACGGGCAACTTCGCGACGTACCGGATTAAACCCGGAAAGGATAACAGCCTCGGGCGTATCATCGATAATGATATCAATACCTGTTGCCGCCTCAATGGCCCGGATATTTCTCCCCTCACGTCCGATGATCCTGCCTTTCATCTCGTCATTGGGTAGCGGAACCATCGATACCGTTTTGTCTGCGACATAATCACCGGCATAACGAGAGATGGCAAGGGCCAGGATATTCTTTCCTTTTTTGTCAGCCTCCAGCTTCATCTCACTTTCAATGCGAGCAAGTTTTTTAGCGGCATGCATGCGCGCCTCACTCTCCATTGAATCCATGAGCATTTTTTTGGCCTCTTCCCGGCCGATTCCTGCTATCTTTTCGAGCTCATTACGCTGACAGAGCAAAAGCTGCTCCACTTCATTATTTTTTTTCTGCAACCCCTCTTCCTGTTGGCGCAGACTGGCTTCAACCTGCTGGATATCAGCCTGCCTTTTACCCAGGCCTTCAGCCTCTCTTTTCAACTGTTCTTTTTTTTCACTGAGCTGTCGCCGTTCGTCCTTTAAATCATCTTTATCCGCCCGGATTTCCTCTTCAACGGCCTGCTTCAGTTGATAAACGACTTCTTTACTGTGCAGCACCGCGTCTTTCTTGATCCGCTCTGCCTCAGAAATGGCATTTTCTATCAGCTGTTTTCCCTGATTTTCAATGTTGGCCCGATGATTCTCAACAAAACGTTTTCGTAAAAGAAAACCGCCGATGACGCCAAGCAACACCCCAAGCGGCAACAGCAAAACTGGCTGGTTCAATATCTCCATAACGATCTAATCCTGGTAGGCAAGATCTGATTGGACAGGAAAGGAACATGACAGCGGGACAAAAGCAAACCTGTACCGCCAAAGAGAAACAAAAAAACGAGAGAGGGGGGAGAGAGACACACATAGTAACAACGGCCCAATGATCAACAATAGTCAACCAGCTAACGTTATTACATAATTTAACATTCAAACAATCACAGCCGCTCCTAAATCAAGACACGCCTGTCGATATCGCCCCCAAATCAGGGCAAATGAACACTAAATTTTTATATATAAAACCAGTCAATGACCTACAGACATTGCCCAAGAACACTTCTTCTGTACTTCACCAACTCAGCATATAAACACAATTTTTCTTCCCGAATTTCGTAATCTTGTTCAGCATCATTCCAACTGCAATCAATAATTTTGCTGATGAATTCCAGTCAACTCGCCTCGACCTGCCTTGTCACCCTTTAACGTGACCTGCAGACCTTTCTTTAAAGCGCCCTGGATATAAAAACAGAATAAAAATTATTATTCTGAGAATAAAAAATCCCCACCCTGCCGTGTCAGCAGAATATTTAAACCTATGAAATAGGTGGGCATAACTCATAGCCTCGTCGGGAAGTTTGCCAGGCAAACTTCCTTCGGAAAACCGTAGAGATACCCTTTTTATGAGAGTTGGCTCAACATTCTGAAGATCACCAACAGGGCAGGGAAAACAGATTTCACAATAAATCCTCAACAAATTTCAAGCAAACACGTCAATTGCATATCGCACCCAAAACAAAGGCAACAACATGAAGAGACAAACATCTCAAACAACTATAGCAAAATTTCAAGCAAACAAAAGAGAATTATCTCCGACCCTCTCCTTTTTCTAGAGAAAGCCCTGAATCAATTTGCCTCGTCAGACTGGCAATCCTTTGTTCCGTATCTGCTTTATAGCGATCAAAGTTAGATTTTAACTCGAAATACCTGGAGGCAATATTCAAACTCACCAAAACTGCCACCTTGTTCACTGGTATTGCTCCCGAGGCGCCAGACATATTTTCCTTAACCAACCCTTGCACAAGATCAAGGATATCTGCAACCTCATCCTCTGGAGCCCCGGTATAAAAAGTATATTCCTGGCCGAGAAGTTCAAACCGAACAAGCCTTTCCAAGTCAACTCTCCACGACTCTGACGGATCTGCATAATATCCTTCTCAAAAGACAAGCACCAAGAAGAATCTGCCCAAAGGCCACGTTAAAAAAGGCTTCCTTGTACAGCGCCATCCGAATTACGGTTGGTTGTGCCAGCTCCGCCACTCTCGGTCGCACCTGCTTCCCATTCTTCAATGCGCTCCAGAAGCCCAGACACCCTGTTACCAATCTCTCCTCGTTCATCCTTGAGATCAGCCAACTCCTCCTGCAAAGTGGCAATCGCCGCCTCCCGCTGCATCAAAAGGTCATCAACTTTCCTTTTATCTGCCTGCAAGGCATTAAATCTTTCCAATAGTTTAGCAACAAAATCCTCAAGACGCCCTAACTCGCTATCCTGTATCATATCCTTTACTCCTGTAATTATTATAATAAACTCAAAACTCTTTTACATATCAAGAAACAGTTTAAATATACCCACGCCCTGTATTCTCCGCAAGCATTAAGCCATTTTCACAGAATAATATCCTCACCTGAAGAGTAAAATCAGTAGCCGCTTTTCATCAATCCCTGAAATAAGGGACACTGGAGCAGGCGAGCAAGAACTCCGACCCCGCTCCTCTTTATTTCATCCCCTTGAAAAGCTCCAACTCAACGGCCGACCCTCGCGATAAGGCATATATCCATGAAATGGAAAGATATTATCATCAAAAACCATATCCAGAAAATACTTATCACCCTCCCACATCGGCAACAGATGCAACTCATCCAAGCGGCACCACCGCAAATCGCCTTCTTCATTCGATGTCCTGGCTGTCCCGCTGAAGCGATCTATCCGATAGATAAAACCAAACCAATCTTCACCACCACGACCGAAACCGGCCCAATTCACCGTTCCCCGCAACGTCGCACCCTCACACAACAACCCAGACTCTTCATAAACCTCCCGCCTGAGACACGAAAAAATATCTTCCTGCCGTTTCATCTTGCCACCAAGACCATTATATTTTCCTAAATGCTGATCAGTGGCTCGCTTATTCCTGTGAACAAGCAAGGTTTGCTGGCCATCTGGAGAAAGAATAAAACCAAGTGTTGCTAATATTGGAGTGTACATCAGGCCTTCCTTATGATTAAATAAAGGGGTATCGTTCTTTCCAACTTTTATTTTTTAACTTTTAAATCTTGCAACATGAAATCCGCAAACCCAGAGGCTTGTATCCTCACCAGCCAATCCCCCGCCCATAGGTTGCTGGCATCCGTCCTTATTGCCACTATTGCATTCCTTTGTCTTTTAGGCAACACTTCCAATCTTGGCGCTACGGTCACCAACAAAAACTTCCCCACATTTCCAGCCATTCAAACCAATGTCGCTTTCTGGGAAAAAATTTACACAACATACTCTACCAGCGAAGCCGTCATCCACGACAAATATGACTTGACCAAAATCTATGGGGTAATCCCCATTGTTGATTATCTCCAGCCCGGCGCCAAACGGCTCAATGAACCCCTACTTGAGGCTGCTAAACAGAAATATAGCGCAATCCTGACCCACATTGCCCAAGGGGGTCCCGCCGTCACCAAAGAAGAACGTCGAATCGCCGCCATGTTTCAAGGTGCCCGCAAATCACAACTGGAAAAGGCCAGTGAATCCGTCCGTGTCCAGATCGGCCAGAAAGAACGGTTCAGGGAAGGAGTTGTGCGTTCAGAAGCATATCTCCATGAGATCAAACGAATACTCCGTTCATACGACCTCCCGGAAGAACTCGCCTACCTGCCCCATGTTGAATCTTCCTTTAATCCCAACGCCTACAGCAAGGCCGGGGCCTCTGGCCTCTGGCAATTTACCCGGTCAACAGGAAAACAGTATCTGCGAATCGATCATGCCATTGATGAACGCCAGGATCCATTAAAGGCAACTCACGCAGCCGCAAAATTTCTGAAAAGAAATCACTCTGTTCTTGGCAGTTGGCCCTTGGCCCTTACCGCCTATAATTGTGGGACATCAGGAATGGCACGGGCTAAAAAAGACAAGGGCTCTTATGAAAAGATCTTTCTGGAATATGAGGAAGGACACTTCAAATTTGCCTCACGCAACTATTATCCAGAATTTCTTGCTGCCCTCCAGGCCGCACAAAAGTTTGAACAAAAAACATCTTCGCGCTCCCTGCAATCTGCACCTTTAACAACTGTCCGGCTCACCAAACGCGCATCAATAGACGACATCAGTCGCCATTTCAAAGTCGATATCAACACCATCAAGACGCTCAACCCAACCATCAACCAATTGATTTCTCAAGAAAAAATGCAGCTCCCCCAAGGATATGAGCTGAAACTTCCTGCTACTGCACACAACTCCAAAAAACAAACAGTTGCAACACAAGCAAACTCGAACGCCACCAAAAATCGTCCCCAAACCATTGTTCAAAAATAACTGTAACAGGACAACATCACCAACAGCCTTAACTCTCTGCTTACTTCAACACAAGGAACCATGCATGGACATCTCAAAACGAATTGCCGAAATGAAAAAACAACCTGGCTTCCAGGACAATGTAGGGATGGTCCTCATCCACAACGGCGTGGTGCGCAACTGGTCGAGGAAGGACAAAAGCAAGGTCAAGGCGCTGGAAGTCACCCCAGATCTTACCAAGATAGAGACCATTCGCCAGGAATTTCTCGGACGGGATGGCATTTTTGATATCGTTATCGAGGCCAAAAGCGGAGAGTTCCAACCAGGCGAAGACCTTCTCTTTATCATCGTTGCCGGTGATATCCGCGAGAACATCAAGCCCGTTCTCTCGGAACTTCTTGATCGGGTCAAGGCCGAGGCCATTGCCAAACGAGAAATTATCCTCAATTAGAGAAAGTCAACATGCTTACCGCTGAACAATTTGTCAAAAAATTCAAGGATGCAAAGACACTGCCATACGTTGTCACCGAGCTTTCACGAATGCTTGCTGATGACAATTCGACCATGAAAGACTTTGAAGACATTATCAAGATGGATCCCACGATGGTGGCGCGCCTGCTCCGCCTTGTCAACAGCGCCTTCTACGGACTCTCACAACCAGTTACCTCCATCAGCAGGGCCGTGGCCTTTCTGGGAATGCGGAACCTTCGCAGCATGGCCGTCACTGACGCCCTGCAAAACATCTTCAAAGAACGAAACGACCCGGGGATTTTCTCCAGAAAACGTCTCTGGCTGCACTGTGCGGTTGTCAGCACATGCAGCAAGATCCTGGCCGAAAGAATTTTTGCCATCAACGGCGACGACGCCTATCTCTGTGGGATCCTTCATGATTTTGGGAAGATTGCCGAGGAACAAATAGAAAGAGAAGCCTTTCTTGCCGCCTGTGCGGCTTACAAGCCCACAGATTCACTCATTGAACATGAACGCCATTTTTTAGGGACAGATCACTGCGAAATCGGCTACCTGTTATCCCAGGAGTGGGGAATGTCCCCCCCTATCCAGGAGGCCATCCGCGATCATCATACCTTGGCGGAAGATGCCGTCCCCAGCAGCCTGACCAGCATCCTCCAGATTGCGCAGTACATTACCGGTCAGCTGGGCTACAGCTCCCTGCCGGATGTCATATCTCCCCTTTCTCCTCCACTGGTGCTCCATCTCCAGGAAAACATGGCTGAATACAAAGTACTAATCGATGATTTACCGGAAGAGATAGCAAAAGCCCTCAGCATTTACGAACAGTAGGAATTATTCAAGAATCAAGAGAACTTTTCCCTGTTCCCACGACTCTCCCTCTGCCGTTCTCATCACCAGACACTCAAGGTTATTACGCACAACCATACAGGAGCTGGACATGGAAAATAGTTTTGCGGTTTTTAACCAGGTCACCACATTCACCACCGAAATCAACGAACTCCTGTCTCTCCTGGCTGACACCGATAGCGATCATCTTTACCTCTGTCTTGATCAGAAAGGAACCCCGCATACGAGCGGGACAACGTCCTTAGAGCCATCCCCACAGGTCTTGGAAGAACTTTCTGCTCAGATACAAACAGGGCTCGACGCACAATCCTTCTGGACAACAAGCAACGGGGACTACCATGCCCTCTCCCTGCCTGAGCTGAAGGCGACACTTCTCTTCAGTAGTGATCACGTCAGCAGCCAGAGTGCGCCATCACTCATCTGTCGGATCGTCCAACTCTGCCTTACCTTATTTCGAGTCCAGCAAGAACACCACAAGACCCTGCAACGGCTTGACATTCAAAAGAAACAGTTTGATCGTAAATTTTCAGTTCTGGAACAGAAATATCAGACCATCCTGGAAGAAAACCAGAAAAATTATCAGGTCATCCAGGAACAACAGGACAATTACTCAAAAACCCTCCAATCCGAGATCGAGATCCAGACCAAGCAGCTCCGGGAAGCCACAGCAGCGGCCGAAGCGGCCAATATCGCCAAGAGTGAGTTTCTCGCCTCCATGAGTCATGAAATCAGAACCCCCATGAACGGCATCATCGGCTTTACCGATATGCTCTTGACCTCTGAGCTTGACGAAGAACAAAAGGAGAGCGCCTTCACCATCAAGCGCAGCGGCGAGGCCCTTCTTGGTCTCATCAACGACATCCTCGATTTCTCCAAGGTTGAGGCCGGGCACATGGAACTCGAGGCCATTGACTTTGACCCGGAGATAACCGCCCATGATGTCTGTGATATGGTGCGACCCAAGATTACCGGTAAAAACATTGAGATGCTGTGCCGCATTGACGAGCGATTGCCGGCAAACGTCATGGGCGATCCGGGAAGATTCCGGCAGGTACTGGTTAACCTCCTTGGCAATTCCGTCAAATTTACAAAACGGGGAGAGCTGGAGCTTTCCATAGAGGTGGAAGAAGAAACAGAAAATACCCTTATTCTCCACAGCAAGATTCGGGACACCGGTATTGGCAT
This sequence comes from Desulfocapsaceae bacterium, assembly GCA_030653035.1. Lineage (GTDB taxonomy): Bacteria > Desulfobacterota > Desulfobulbia > Desulfobulbales > Desulfocapsaceae > UBA2270. Next base: position 57,360 of record JAUSAB010000045.1, read on the forward strand.
TGATCCCTCCAAGGTTGACACCATTTTTGAGGCCTTTAAGCAGGCGGATGGTTCAACGACCAGAAAATATGGCGGCACCGGACTGGGCCTCTCCATATGTCGAAAGATCGCACAGTTAATGAAAGGGCAGGTATGGGCAGAAAGCATACCAGGGCAAGGTTCCATCTTTCATTTTACTGCCACCATGCAGAAATCCGCGCGGGTCAAGCCAAAAACCGCAACGATCAGCACCCTGAAAGGCTCCCGTATCCTCATTGTTGATGACAACAAGACCAACATCGAAATCCTGCTCAATATCTTCCATCAGTACGACATCCAGATCGTTGCGCTAATGGATGAGACACAAACCCTGCCAACCCTGATTGCGGCCGACCAGAACAACACCCCCTTTGACGCCGCCATTCTCGACCTGCAACTTCCTGTTATTTCAGGATTTGACCTTGCCTTGCAGATCCGTGCGGCCAAGACCAAAAGCCACAATATCCCGCTTCTTGCCTACACCTCCAGCACCGAAAAAATCGCCAACCGCTGCCGCGACGCCGGTTTTAACGCCTTTCTCACCAAGCCAACCCGCCGCGCCATGATGCTTAAGACCTTGTCCAAGATCCTGAGCAGCCCGGATGATAACAGCATCCCCAAAGAGGAAAAAGAACTCATCACCCAGTATTCAATTCGTGAAGATATCAAACACTCAAGCAGGATTCTCCTGGCCGAAGACAATCTGGTCAACCAGAAACTGGCAACCATGATGCTCAGTAAGGCGGGATATACGGTGCAGGTCGCCGCCAATGGACGACTGGCGCTTGAAAGCTATACCCAGAACCCAGACCGGTATGACCTCATCCTCATGGATATTCAGATGCCCGAGATGGACGGGCTGGAGGCCACCCGCCAGATCCGGCAAAAAGGGTTTACGGACATTCCCATTGTCGCCATGACGGCCAATGCCATGAAAGGCGATCGGGAAAAATGCCTTGAAGCCGGCATGAATGATTATATCAGCAAACCCATCAAACGCGAGATCGTCTTCAAGATCCTTGAAGAAAGGCTCTACAAGAACGCTTGATTAAAAAAGGTTGAAGGCTGAAGCTTTTGCCCTGAACAACCCTCAGCTCCCACTCTCCCTACCTGAAACAGGTGAGAAATAACAAGACGACATCATACAGGCCATGACCGCTCCCCCTCCCAAACCATCTTTAACCAGCCGTCTCTTAACTTGGGCGGATCAGTCGAGTACATTGCAGGTCGGTCCCAGACAGGCATTCCACACCTTCGTCCGTGTGCTTCTGATTACGGCCAGAGAATTTCGCAAGAACGAGCTTCCACTACGCGCCAGCGCCCTCACCTACATCACCCTCCTCTCCCTGGTGCCCTTACTGGCCATGAGCACAGCACTGGTCAAAGAAATTGGCGGTGACAATCACCTCCGTCAGGTTGTGTACGGCTACATCGACACTCTTGAACATAACCCAACCACCACCGAGCGTGCCCCCTCTCAGGTTGAGGCAGCACCTGCGGCAGCACCCGGCAACACAGATGAAACGACCGCGAATCTGACCGCGCATCTCCGTTCAGCCGCGGACAAGATTTTCAACTATGTTGACAAAACCGACTTTACCACCCTAGGGTCCATCGGGGTCCTTGTTATGCTGATCACGATCATCATGGTATTTGTCACCATTGAAATGGCCATGAACGCAATCTGGCAAGTGCACTCTGGCCGCTCGGCATTGCGCAAGATCATCGATTATCTGGCCTTGCTGATTCTGATGCCACTTGCCATCAATATTGGCTTTGCAGCCACCACTGTTATCAAAAACCCGACATTACTGGACAAAATCGAACCATTCTTGCCAGTGATCTGGCTGCAGACCAGCTTTCTTCTCTTGCTGCCAATCTTATCTATTACCCTTGCCTTTTCAATCAGTTATATACTCTTTCCCAATACCAGGGTCCACCCACTCCCCGCCTTGATTGGCGCACTATTTGCCGGTCCCCTCTGGTTTATCACCCAGAATATCTTTATCAGCCTGCAGATTGGAGTCTCAAACTACAACGCCATCTATGGTTCCTTTGCCACCCTCCCCCTGTTCCTGGTCTGGCTATACTTTGGCTGGATTTTTATTCTGAGCGGCGCCCAGGTCGCCTTCGCCTGCCAGGCGCGCCACAGTTATCAACTTCTCCCCGCACCGCCAACGCCTGCCCAACAACTCAGTGCAGCTTTTGATATAGCCCATCAGGTCTTTCTCTTTTTTGGCAGACAGCAGACGCTGACGGCCGATATGCTCCCTGACCTCTGCCCTGGACATATCCCTTCTCTTCTCTCATCGACCATTAACCAACTCCTTTCCGCAGGCATCATCCACATTGAGGACAAAAAACAGCACCTACTCCCTACCCTGCCAGCCGAAAACCTCAGTCAAGGTACTCTTGTCAAGGCCATCTTAGGCACAGATACTCCCGACACCGAAGGCGGCAGGCAAACTCAATGCGCCATAGAGGCAGCCAGTCAAGCGCTGCCTCTGAGTTTTCAAGAAACTCAAAAGAGTTAGTACCCATCTCAGGAAATATGGTATACGTTAACAGCTACTGTCCAGATGAACAGAATTACAGGAATGACTAAACACGTTTCAGCATCTCCTCACCGCCACCATCAACCAACAGGAAAAAATAGATGAAAAAGATTATATTAACCGCTTTGACAACTGTTACATTCGCCAGCTTGATACTTTCCGGATGCAAAAATGAAGAACCTAAACAACCACCGGTAAAAGAGACAACGACCAAGGCCATTCAGGCCGCCGCTGACAAGGCCCATGTGGTTATTGACAAGACCGCAACCACCTCACAGACCTTGGCAGAGAAGGCAGAAGAGATAAAAAATAGCGCCCGTAAGGCAGCAAATGACATGAGCGCCACTATCCAGAAAGGCAGTACACAGAACATGGAGAAAGCGCCCGAGACCCAACCAGCGCCCCCCAAATAAGCTGGCGTTCAAAGAGATCCCCCGCAATACTATAAGCCAACAGCTATCAGGAACACCCCATGACCAACAATGATACTCTCCGCAGGATTCGCTACGCTCTCGACCTGCCCGACGCGACAATCGTTGAGATATGCAAACTCGGCGGACACGACCTGGAAAAATCATCGATCGCTGCCTTGCTGAAAAAGGAAGAGGAAGAAGGTTATCTTGCATGCAGTGATCTGGTCATGGGTTCCTTTCTCGATGGTCTCATTATCCACAAAAGAGGCCCTAAAGAAAACAAAGCCGAACAAGCGGATGCAGCATCGCCCATCAACAACAATATCATCCTCAAAAAACTGCGCATTGCCCTTGAGCTGAAAGAAGATGCTCTGCTTGAAATTCTGGAACTGGCCCATGCCGGCATCACCAAGGCCAAGCTCAGCGCCTTGTTCCGAAAAGAAGGTCATAAAAATTACAAGGAATGCGGCAATCAGTTTCTCCGGAGCTTCCTGAAAGGACTCACTATTCGCTTCAGAGATCAGAGAGATAACTCCCGCCCTGTGAGGCAAGAACGGTCATGAGAAACCTCCTGACCAAAAACAAATCCGACATCCTGACTTTTCTCACAGATGCCGGCTACTCAAAAACAAAAGCAAAGCAACTGATCAAACATGGTGCTGTGACTATTGGCGACAAAGAGGCGACACGACCTGACCAGCTTTTATTGCCGGGAGAGTTGGTGAGCGTCCGCACAGAACAGGAGATGCGCGAGCAGGCCAGAGAGTGCCCGGGACTCACCATAGTCTACGAAGACGAAGACATTATTGTCATCGACAAACCATCGGGATTGTTGACCATTGCCACCGAAAATGAAAAAAGGAAGACCGCCTTTTACCTGCTCAGCAGCTATCTCAAGGAACGGTCAAAATCGCCGCAAGCGCGGATCTTCATCGTCCACCGTCTCGATCAGGGGACCTCAGGATTGCTGGTTTTTGCCAAAAACGAGGCGGCAAAACAGATTCTTCAGGATCAATGGGATCATGCCGACAAAAGATACTCCGCCATCGTTGAAGGGGGTCCCAAAGAGAAAAGCGGACAGATTACAAGCATGCTCGCCGAGTCAAAGGCCCTGCGGGTCTATACCGTCAGAGATAATAGCGAAGAGGGGAAGGAGGCCACAACCAACTACAAGGTAGTCAAAGGAAATGGCACCTATACCTTGCTCGATATCACCCTGGTCACCGGACGCAAGAACCAGATTCGCGTCCACATGGCCGACCTTGGCCACCCCATTGCCGGCGACAAAAAATATGGTGCCAAGACCAATCCTCTGCGCCGGTTGGCCCTGCACGCATATTACCTCTCCTTTCCTCATCCGACTACCCCTGAGAAACGGATGGAATTCGAGATCAAAATCCCAGGAAAATTTCACATACTTTTTTGAGCAACTTCTGCACGCTTCCCTTTCATCCCCAAACCCCGGCAATCTGTTCTCCACATTGCGGACAGCAGCCATCAATAACCCTGTTTTCCTGGATACGGAACCCCAGACGGCTGACCAACCGGGCCCGACACGACGGACACATGGTATTTTCTCCTCCTGCCCCAGGAACATTGCCTTCATAAACATACCTGAGCCCAGCCTTCAGTCCAATTTCCCGCGCCTTCTGCAAAGACGCCGCCGACGTGGCCGGCCTGTCGGTCAACTTATAGGTGGGATAAAAAGCGGTCACATGCCAGGGCATGGACGGATCAACAGAGAGTATAAATTCAGCAATTTCAGTCAATTCTGCATCACTATCATTGAGGCCGGGAATGACCAGAGTGGTAATCTCTACCCACACCCCCAGTTCATGCATGAGCCGCACCGTATCCAGCACCGGTTGCAGACGGGCCCCGCATATCTTCCGATAAAAATCATCGCTGAATGATTTAATATCGATATTAATGGCATCCAGAACCGGCGCCAGTTTCCTGGTTGTCTGTTCTGTCATATAGCCATTGGAGACAAAGATATTCTTCAGCCCCTGGGCGCGAGCGAGCACACAGCAATCATAGGCAAACTCGAAAAAAACCGTTGGTTCCACATAGGTATAGCTGATCGATTGACAGCCATCGCTCACTGCGCTGGCCACTACATGTTCAGGTGAGCGCAGGACACCGGGAACCGTGTCAACGGCGAAGGCACCAGGCTGGGAAATGGAAAAATTCTGACAATGACGACAATGGAAATTACAACCAACCGTCGAGATGGAATACGACCGGCTTCCCGGCAGCACATGAAACAGCGGTTTCTTCTCTACCGGATCCACATTCTCCGCCACTAACCACCCATAGACCAGACTGTACAACACCCCCGCTCTATTCTCGCGTACCCCGCAGATGCCACGATGCCCATCCTTGATTCGGCAATGATGGGCGCAAAGCTCACAGACCACCTCACCATCATCGCCCTTACTGTACATTTGCGCCTCATACATCAGAAGACCCTCCCGGCTTAGATCTTATCCTTCACCACCTGTTGCCATCTGCCATCACGATACAGATAGTGGGGAGTAAAGCGGCTTTTATAGTTCATGGCCGCCACGGACTGAATATAATAACCAAGATAGAGATAATTGATTTGCTGGGTGAGACAGATTTCCGCCAAGGTCAGGATATTAAAGGTCCCCAGACTCCGCCCGCCTTGATCGGGATCAAAATAAAAATAGACAGCATTCATCCAGTTTGCACCCACATCGACAATAGCACAGCCGACCAGCCTGCCCTCAAGGCGATACCGGATCTCCATGCACGTTACAATAGAGGTCAGGAAAAAACCGGAATAATAACTCTCGGCCTGATTGTTCTTGTGCGGATAACGACTGGACAGGAATTTCTGACACAGAATCAGATTTTCCGGACTCAGTTGCACCGGCCCGAACTCGATCTCCAGATCCTGGTTCTTTTTCATCACACGCCGCTGATTGCGACTAAACCGCAACTCCTGCGGATGCAGACGGATAGGGACACAGGCGGAGCAGGCAGGACAGTGCATGGCGTAGAGACAATTGCCGTTGCGTCGATAGCCGGAAGCCAGGAACAGCTCCATGATCCGCTCGGGAATCGGGGAAAACAGGGCCTGATAAAAAACTGCGGTATGGGGCAGATGATAAGGACACTCCACTGCCATCTCGACAAAATAGTCATCCAAACGGGGGCGCAATTCCGCAAATTCGACAGCGCATTGTTGATCGTAATGAGTCATAGGAATCATAACCTGCCAGAAGGCCCTTCAAGCCTTCCCTATACCAATCCCTGTTCCAACATGGCACGAGCCACCTTAACAAATCCGGCAAGATTGGCACCGGCAACGTAATTCCCCGGCACGCCATATTCAGCTGCGGTATCAAGACAACCCTGATGAATGAACTTCATAATCTGTCTGAGTCTGACATCCACCTCTGCTCTCGACCAGGAAAGCCGCATGGCATTCTGGGCCATCTCCAGCCCGGAGACAGCCACTCCGCCGGCATTTGCCGCCTTGCCCGGCCCGTACAGGATTTTCTGGGCAAGAAAGAGCTCCACTGCCTCGGATGTGCAAGGCATATTGGCCCCTTCACAGACCAGACCAACACCACCCGCCAGGAGCTGGTCCGCATCCTTGCCATTAATCTCATTCTGGGTCGCACAAGGAAAGGCGCAATCCCCCGGAAAACTCCACACCGGATTCTTATCCCCATCACCCATAAGCGGATCACGAGGGATATAAATTGCGTCAGGATAGCGCTCTCCATATTCAGTCAACCGCCCCCGCCGGACATTTTTAAGATCCTTGACAAAGGCAAGTTTCTCTAAATCAAGTCCCTGCTCATCATAGATGACACCCGTGGAATCAGACAGAGTCAAAATTCGGCCCCCAAGCTCCAGCGCCTTTTCGGCAGCGAACAGAGCCACATTTCCTGCCCCGGAAATCAGACAACGCTTGCCTTCCAAGGTCTGGCCACGAGTGCCCAGCATCTCGGTGGCGAAATAGACCATCCCGTAACCTGCAGCCTCAGGCCGAATCAGGCTGCCACCCCAGGCAAGGCCTTTACCTGTCAAAACGCCCGTGAATTCATTGGCTATTTTTTTATACATCCCAAAGAGATAACCAATCTCCCGACCGCCAACCCCAATGTCACCCGCGGGGATATCGGTATCCGCCGCGATATGCCGGAACAGCTCTGTCATGAAGGCCTGACAGAAGCGCATGACCTCTCCGTCAGATCTTCCCTTGGGATCAAAATCAGCCCCACCCTTGGCCCCGCCCAGAACCAAAGGAGTTAACGCGTTTTTGAACACCTGTTCAAAGGCCAGAAACTTTATAATCCCCAAATTAACCGAAGGATGAAAACGAAGGCCGCCCTTATACGGACCAAGGGTACTGTTCATCTGCACCCGGTACCCGCGATTCACCTGCACCTGACCTTCATCATCCATCCACACCACCCGGAACAAGATGATCCGCTCCGGCTCCATGATCCGTTCAAGCAAGGCCAGTCGACGATACCCAGGATCGCGCTCCAGCGCCGGGCCAACCGTCGCAAGCACCCCGAGCACAGCCTGATGGAACTCACGTTGCTCGGGATCCCTGCCTTGCACCCAATTCATTATTTCATCCACAGATGCCATCCTTGCCTCATGATTTGATTCCTTACCATTCGGTTTTTTCCAAACCCTGTTGCTGGTATCATTGTATAACCCTTTTATGGAAAAAGGAATATTTCTTGCCTGACCCGGCATCTCTTATTCCCTTCGTACATCTTTTTCCATTTGACACAAAAACGAACACATAAAATCCGCCTTCAGTCATCAACCGGCAAACTCTTCCTGATATTTCCTTCGCGTACCGATCATAGAGAACCTTTCCGTATATGCCTTTCCATTATATGAAAGATCAAAACGCGGGAGACACGCCAAAAAACATCATACATTTTTGCCTAACAATATTATAATAATTACAAAATTGTAACATCGGCACGCAACAACACCAAAAAAAAACGAGCACAAAAAAACACAATGTGCCGATATAACAACACATACAAAACAGAGAGCCGTTACCACTCAATCTTGGCATGTTTCATGCTAAATATAAAGTCAGCAACCCCGGCAAATCCGGTGCGACGGACGCCGCCCCCGACAACATCTATTTAAAAAGGAGAGAAAAATGGAAACGAGAAAAAAAATCAGTATAGCCGTTTTAGGAGCCATGTGCTGCCTGCAGTTCAGTGGCATTGCCAAGGCTGAAGAGGACAAGCCCACAGCAAACCTGACGGTTGCCGCCTTGAGCAAATACGTCTGGCGCGGTTTTGAAGTCTCCAGGGACAGCATGGTCCTGGAGCCGTCGATGACGGTCGCCTATAAAGGATTTTCCGCCAATGCCTGGGGCAATCTCGACACCGATTATTATGGATCAGGGCCAAATTCCGGCACAAACTTCTGGAACGAAACCGATTTCACCCTGGCCTACGACTGGACCATGGGACCAGTCGGCATGACCGCCGGTTACATCTATTATGCTTTTGATGGTCTTCAAGACACCCAGGAAGTCTTTGCCCGCGCAGCCTGGCACACCCTGCTGACTCCAACCCTGAGTATCTACAGGGATTACGACAACCTAGCCGGATGGTACATGACCCTCGGAATATCGCATAGCATTCCAATCACAGAAAAAATTGGCATTAGCCTGGGTGCTCAAGTCGGATATCTGGACGCCGAAGATGCCAGCTCCTATGCCGAGGTCAACGTAAGCAACTGGACTTATACCGACAAATCCTTCAGCGGATTTCATGATGGACTGTTGTCAGTTTCGGTTCCCATCCCGGTAAATGAGTATATTACGGTTACCCCGGTACTGAATTATTCGTTCCCGTTATCAGGCGATTCCGCCGATTTGATTGAGATCAGAAGTCTTAACGGTGGGGGAAGCGGCGATAACAACTTCATTTATGGCGGCGTTACTGTCTCCATGGCTTTCTGATAGAATTTCCCTAAGCAATACATAAAGGCGACAGCCCCCTTATGGAGCCTGTCGCCCTTATGCTCTTCTCCCCGTTCCAATATAAATAACAAGTTCGCGTCAACTCGTTACATTGAAAAAGAAGGCTGACCTCAAACAGGTCTGACCTGTCGCGATCTGGCCAATTCCTGGGGAGTATTGATGTTATGCCAGGAAGATCTGATTTGCTCAGGAACAAGGGGAGTGTCAACCTTACTTTGTCTGGCGATCTGGCCAATCCGCAAAGAACCGGAGGTCAGAAGTTCCTCAAAGAGAGGGCCGCAGCGATAATCATAATGAGCCAACAACGGCTCCACGTATCCGTTTTCCTGAAGACGAGGTACCGTTCCCCAATATCCGGGCTGACGCTGGGCAAGCAACCAGGTCAGGGCCTCCGTACTGATATCAGGCATATCACAGGCAATGAGAAGCCAGGAAACCGCAGGCTGCCAGCGCATAGCTGCAAGGACACCGGTTAAAGGGCCGCGAGCCTCCGGGATATCGGGAAGCCGGGGGAGATGGGCCAGCGAATCCGGCACCAAACCACCACCCGACAGGGCAATCTGCTTACCAATCAGGGGTTGAAGCAGGCCGACCGTATGTTCCAGCCAGGTGGAGCCGGCGGTTGATTCTTCCTTCTCAAGCAGATGTTTGGGCCGTCCCATTCGGGAACTGCGGCCACCAATCAAGACACAGGCCCAGACCGGAGTCTGACACCAGATCTCCTGCAGCCATTGCAGAACAAAATCAAGGAGCTGCGCAGCCCGCATCTCACCCCGTGAAAACACTTTGAGCACTGCCCCCACATCCGCTGACGGCTCACATCCATCATCAGCCAGGAGCCAAATCTTCGACACGGGGGTCTGCCCATGCCCCTCAACGAGCACCAGATCATAACGGCGAGCAAGCTGAGTGAGCTGGAACCCGAAACTGGCCCCAGCATCCCCATGCAGGCGAACAAACTCCTCGCCGCCCAGGAGAAAGACATCCGCGCCCGCCCGAAACAAACGGTCACTGTCCTTACCAGGCATATCCACCACCAGATTGCGGCAGTCATGTTTGACCACGGCCACCCGCAGCCCACGTTGCACCAGTTCCGGCAATAGGGCCTCAATCAGCGTAGTCTTCCCTGCTCCCGAGAGTCCACAGATCCCAAGAATCGGCAGCGTTGTTGCGGGCAGCGCTGGGATCTGGCTCTCCTGCTGCTGAAGGGGACGCTGTTTCATAATTGATCTTCTCCTCTCACTCTGGCCCCAAGGCACGACAGGAAGGGGGCAGGATACCCGCTGCTCTTCCCCGCTGCAAAAAAGCAGCAATGGCAGCCATCCCCGCAGGCCCGAGCTCCCGGGAGAAATCATTGACATACAGACCGATATGATCCTGAACAACCCGCTCCTCGAGCTCCTGGGCATGTTCTCTGACATAAGGCAGACACTGCTCAGGATGGGCAAAGGCCCAGTCAATGGAGGCCCGGATCGCCTGATCTATGGCCAAAATCCGCCCCCTGCCAAGCGCGCGTCTGGCGGCAATACAGCCAAGGGGAATGGGATACCCAGTATCCCGCTCCCACCACAGACCAAGATCCTGAAGACAGATCAACCCCTCCTGCTGATAGGTGAACCGGCTCTCATGGATAATGACCCCGGCATCCACCTGTCCCTGCTGCACCGCTGCCATGATGGTATCAAAACGCATCTCTACCAGCTCCGGTCGCTCCTGCGCCGTCCTTAGCGCCCGCGACACCGGGCCACCCATGGTCTGCGCATACCCTGACCAAAAAAGACGGAAGAGGAGGGTAGCAGTGGTTAACCGTCCGGGAATGGCAATTTTATAGCGGCCAGGACGGGCCAGATCAAGGGGGCTTCGCGCCACCAGCAACGGCCCGCATCCCCGGCCCAGGGCGCTGCCCGATAATAAGATGCAGTATTCATCAAGCACATGACCAAGGGCATGGAAAGAGAGCTTGGTCACATCCAGCCGATGCTCCATGGCCCAGCCGTTGAGGGTCTCCACGTCTTCCAGTATAGGCGTTGCGAGTTCCGTTCCCGGCAGATCAATTTTGCCGTGCGTCAATCCATAGAAGATAAAGGTATCATTGGGACAGGGTGAGTAGCCGATAGACACTGGTTTTGTAACTGGTTGCATCATGCTCCACCCATTTCTCTGACCAGCAAGACTGCCGCCTCAGCCGCTCTGGCACAGGCCTCCGTCATTTTCCAGCGACCCAGATCCCGGTCTTCCACCAGGTTTGAGATCGCGCGCACTTCCAGCAGAGGCAGGGAAAACTCGGCACAAACCCTGGCCACCGCCGCCCCTTCCATGTTCTCACACAGCCCTTGATACCTGGAGGCCAGCATCGCCCCCCGCTGCCTGGTGGCGCTGACAGCCGAGACGGTCACAAAATTGCCGCACCGGTATGCAATCCTGTGGCAATCGAGAATTTTCCTGGCCTGGCGCAGCATGGACTGATCCAGGGGAAAGACCGTAGTGCCACCCAATTTCTCATCAAGCGCCTCATAATGATCAGCAAAACAGATCCCGAAATCCCCCAGGTTCTCCTGCTCGGCCAGACACAGATCAAGCAGCGCACCATTGCCTGACGGCAACGATTCACAGATATAGGCCCCAGCCACTCCAAAGTTCAACACCTTATCAATCCGTAGATCTCGTCTTTCCAGGTAACGAGTCAAACGCAGAGTCGTCTCAACCGGCCCGAGTCCGGCAACCAAGGTACAACATGGAAGTGTCCGACCTTCCTGGCAAGAGAGGCCCCCGTCCATCGCCAGGAATCGCGCAAAGGGGGTCATCTCAAATTCAGTTGCGGCAACAGCAAGGATCATGGTAGGTAGTTCAAGGCTTGAAGGCTGAAAGCTAACGACGAAAAGGCAACACTCATCTCTTTTACTGCAAAACAGAACAACCATGCAACAGGATTTCACGCTCAGCGCATACGACTACCCCCTGCCGCCAGAAAATATCGCCCAGCATCCAGCGGACAGGCGGGAAGGCTCAAGGCTCTTTGTCCTGCATCGCGAGACAGATATAAGAGAGCATCGAACCTTCACCGATATTGTCGATCTGCTGCAGCCAGGCGACCTGCTGGTTATCAATGACACCAAGGTCTTTCCTGCACGGTTGCTGGGCCAGAAAGACACTGGCGGCAAGGCAGAGGTTTTTCTTCTGTCCTATCCCCTGTTGATCGAAAACACAGCAGATCAGGCCGCCACCGCAACCGCCAATGCCCTGATAAAAAGCTCAAAACGGCCTCGTCCAGGATCAGTCATCACCATGAACGACGATTTTTCCTGTACTATCCTTGAACAACTGGGCGAAGGCAGGGTCAGAATCGCGCTCCATTACGACCGGCAAAAGGATTTGGCCGAGATCCTCAAAAATCACGGCCAAATCCCGCTCCCCCCATATATTGCAAGGACCAACGGCAGTACCGACGAAGACAGCAACCGGTATCAGACCGTCTATGCCAACCAGCCAGGGGCAGTGGCTGCACCCACGGCCGGCCTCCATTTCTCAGAAACACTTTTAGAAAAGATCAGGGGAAAAGGCGTGTCAATCGCCAGAATTACTCTGCATGTGGGATATGGAACCTTTGCCCCTGTACGAACCGAGGCCATTCTGGACCATATTATCCATCAGGAGTATATCCATATTTCCAAAGAAAATGCTGAAAAAATCAATACGGCTCGACAAGAAGGGGGGAAGATCTGGGCCGTGGGCACAACCACAGTGCGGGCCCTTGAATTTGCAGGAAATAAGGAGGGGCAGGTCCAGCCAACAGATGGTTGGTGCAACCTCTATATCGTTCCGGGCTACAGCTTCAAGGTAATTGACAACTTGATCACCAACTTTCACCTACCCCAGTCATCGCTGCTCTTTCTGGTCTCCGCCCTCTGCGGTCGGGAAAGGCTGCTGGACTGCTACCAGGAGGCAATCACCCTGGGTTATCGCTTTTATTCCTATGGCGATGCTATGGCCATAACAAAATAGGCGGTTGCCGAAAAATCAGCAACCGCCTGACACCACAAAAAATCTAAAAAAGTCCAGAAAACCGATCAGCTGGCCGCAGCCGGACACTTGGCACACCCGCCCGAAGAACAGGGCGGCGGTGTTGTGGCCGCAGTGCTGGAACCAACCGCTTTCTGGGTGCTGGCATAGCCATCCGCGTACCAACCCCCACCCTTGAGCTGAAAAGAGCTCATGGACATCACTTTTTTAACCGACCCTTTGCATTCAGGACAACTGGTCAAGGGCGCATCCGCCATCCGTTGCTGCACTTCAAACACCTTCCGACAACTATCACATTCATATTCATAAACTGGCATTTCTCTACTCCATCTCTGACAAATATACTCTTTCCCGCCACAGACCCAATCAACTCAAAACATTCCCGTCTGAAGCGTATCTTCCTGTTTCTCTGTACTCAAAGAGAAGCTATAATTTAACGCCCCCGACCTCATCTGTCAATAAGCGCACTCCAATATGTGCCAATAGCCATTGATTTCCAATTATGATATCGACATGTTACTCGCAAGCATTTTAATCCTGCCCCAATACTATAGAATTTCCACAAACTCATCTATAAACTAAATAGATCACCTGCTTCCTATACTATACGTCCAAACGTTTTACTTACTGCTGAAAAACTGAAATTTTACTTGTCATGCCCAACCCCAGAAGGTACATTGTGCACATGTTTTTAATTCATAACTACTCATAAGACAGAACAATCAATAATGGAGACCAACAATGGCAAGCGACAAAGTTCAGGCGATTAATGATGCCAATTTCAAGACAACAATTTCTGCAAGCGTTCCCTGCCTGGTTGATTTCTGGGCTCCCTGGTGTGGCCCCTGCAAGGCAATCGGTCCCGTTATTGAGGATCTGGCCGAGGAATATAAGGGGAAGGTAACTATCCTCAAGATGAATGTTGACGACAACCCGGCCACCCCAGGACAATTTGGCATTCGCGCCATTCCTACCTTGATTCTCTTCAAAAACGGTGAGATAGTGGACCAGATTACCGGCGCCGTAGGAAAAAAACAACTTGTTGACCTCATCAGTAAGGCCCTGTAATCAGCGGCCAACCGTATTCCTTCTTTTGGCCAGGATTTTTTCTTATCAAAAAAGTTAATGAAAAAAACTCATTTTGAACTAATCATCCTGGGATCCGGTCCTGCTGGACTTACTGCCGGCCTGTATGCGGCAAGAGCGAGGCTTGATCATCTTCTGATCGAAAAAGGTGCTGCCGGCGGTCAGGTTCTGCTCACCGACTGGGTTGACAACTATCCGGGTTTTCCTGACGGTCTTTCCGGATTTGAACTTGCCGAAAAGATGGAGGCCCACGCCAGGCGCTTTGGGTTGAATACCCTGACTGCCAATGTGGTCAGCATGGATCTCTCCCAGACCCCGAAACGCCTCACCACAGAAGACGGCGAGCAACTCAGCTGCAACGCCCTGATCATCTGTACCGGGGCCCGCCCGCAACTGCTGGGCATCCCGGGAGAAGTCGAGTTCACCGGTAGGGGTGTCTCTTACTGCGCCACCTGTGACGCCCCATTTTATCGCAACATGCATGTGGCCGTGGTAGGTGGCGGCAATACCGCCGTCCAGGAGGCCTCGCATCTTACCAAATTTGCCAGCAGGGTTACCCTGATCCATCGCCGTGACGCCTTGCGGGCCACTAAGATTGTCCAGGAAAGGGCTTTTGCCAACGACAAGATTGACTTCATCTGGAACAGTCATATCACTGCTATTGAGGGAGAAAAAGGGGTTGAACGGATCCACATCAAAGATAATTCCGGCAAAGAAACCAGCTTGGCCGTTGACGGTGTCTTCATCCTCATTGGCGTGATTCCTAATAGTGAGATGCTGCCCCTGCAACTCCTGAAGGCAGAACATGGTGGATTTATCCCCACAGACAATGAAACCCGGACCGCAATTGCAGGAGTTATGGCGGCTGGCGATATCCGCAGCAAAGAAGTACGACAGATCGTCAACGCTGCTGGTGAAGGGGCAACGGCCGTTCTCGCCGCAGAACATTATCTGAACAATTCAACATTGTAATCAATCATGCCAATCATGCGATCACCTGCTTTTTTCTCCCGCTCCTTTCTGGTCACCCTGCTTTCCGCCGCCCTTATGACTTTTTCTTTCAGTGGATGTGCCACCATGAAGTCATGGTTCGGCACGGATGGCGAAGAGACCCAGCTTCCCGCAGACAGCCTGGCGGTTAAAGGCATGGATGCATACGACGTCGGCAATTACCATGAGGCGGCAAAAAATTTCACCGAGCTTCTCGATCGTTACCCTTTCAGCCCCCAGGCTATGCTTGCTGAGCTGAAAGGCGCAGACTGCCACTACTTTATGGGAGACTACGCGGAGGCGCTGGTGCTTTATCAGAAATTCGAGGAACAACATCCAAGCAATGAGGCCGTTCCTTATGTCATGTACCAGATCGCCATGTGCAGCTATCAACAGATCGACAGCATTGATCGTGACACCTCCGGCGCAACAAAATCTATCCGGGATTTCACCAAACTGATCAAGGCCTTTCCGCAATCACCTTATACCGATGAGGCCAAGGCGCGGATTAAGGCGGCCAACGAGTTTCTGGTCAATCATGAATATCTTGTCGTAGAGTTCTATCTCAGAACCGACAAAGACCTTGAGGCCAAAACCCGGCTGAAGTATCTGATTAACACCTACCCTGACGCCTCCATCACTCTGCAAGCCAAGGCATTGCTCACCAAGATCGAAGCCGGTGAGAAGCTGGGATTTGATCTCTCTTCCTGGTTCTCCGGCTTGGTCAAACTGCCAGACTGGCATCTTTTCTCTTCTGAGAAACCTGCGGGACAAGCCCGTTCAGCAAGATAAGATGCTCTGCAGATGCTGTCGAACAGATTCCTGTTCGACAGCATCCGATCTTTTCTCACCGTATTCGCTTGCAGCGATTCAACGACCTCTCTCATTAATTTGCAAACCAGCGGGTTCGCAAGCGATGGGTGACAAGGGAAATGGGTTGTTCAACCAGGCGATATCCCACCCAACCATAACTCACAACAGAAGCGACCATAAGCAAGCAGACAATCAGATTGTCCACCAAACTGTTCCGCGCCGGATTTACCATCGCCCATAATCTCCCGACTGCACTCAGAATAAGAATATGAGAGAGATAGACAGTGTACGACATATCACCAATAGATTGCAAAAACTTGGGAGCGATGAATTTCTTTTCTCTTTCCAGTATCGCCAAAACAAGCACGAGCAATCCATACAGAGTACCAAGAACGCCCGCCCGTAGGACACCCGCCTCCTTGAGAATATCAAATGCGTAAACAAGAGGAAATCCCACCACGAGAAGAACGATGATGACCACAAAAGAAAGACGCGCAGAGATTTTCCCGGAACACTCACTGGCAACGAAGATCGCAACCAATGCCCCAATAATGAACTCCAAAGTATAGGGATGAAGGGCGACAAGGACACCTGCTGATAACTTGGCTGTTGTGGCAAAGACATTGGCCGTTGCCACTACCATTCCCCAGACAAGCAAGGACGGCAGCAACCACCTTTCCTTAACATTCAACAGCACGGCGAAGATACTATAAAACCACAATTCGTGACTCAGCGACCAGGCAACCATCACCAGCGGTTGCTGGTTCGGGAATAAGAGAAAAGAGGTAATCAACTCCGCCTGATGGCCATACAAGGAATTCACCCAGCTTGGCTTAATGAAATAGACGGCAGCTGTCAAGAAGAAGTAAAACCAGTAAGTTGGGTAGATACGGGTAAATCGGCCCCAAAGAAATCGCAACATCTCCCTGTCGCGCACAAAGCGCCCCATCGTCACTGTCACCATCACAAAGCCACTGATGACAAAGAAGAGATCCACACCTGATTGCCCAAGCAGCAAAAAATCAGGCAGAAGCAAGTCGCCGCCGGAGTATTTCTTCTCGATAGACATTAAGTGAAATGCCACGACCCCGAGAACCGCGACGCCCCTGAGCGCCTGGATGAAGAGCCACTTGTTCATTGGATGGTTAACGCCTGACATGCAAAGTAAAAAAGCACGGAACAACAGAAGGCAAGTGCGTAAGCCAAGACATTCACCTCGAACCCTTGCGGGGAAAGGCTTTTATGCCTTACTACATCCTCAACAGCACCTTTTTCAGGAAAGTATCTCTTCAGCCAGGACGGCGTCCTGCCCCAGCGAGAGCTCCATGGCCCTGACCGGGCAGATAGGAACACACAGACTGCATCCAGTGCATTTATCCGGATCAAACAGCACAGTCATGTCCGGTCGATGCAGGGACAAGGCGCCAACCGGACAGACTCCGGTGCAGACCCCGCATTGAAAGCATTTTTCGTCATCCCGGCGGACACTCGCCGCAAGACGCTCAACCTTGACCCCGCGCTCTTCGAGATACTCAAGCCCTTTCCCCACATTGGCTTTGGTCCCTTTTAATTCAAGGATCATAAGCCCATCCCGCTGCGGCAAGATATCTGCCTTCAGGATATTAAACTCGACATCATACTGTTTCACCAACTGATAGATAATCGGCTCATTGCTGGTATGCTTGGGAAATCGCAAGATATAAATACGGTTATACACGTTAACCCCCTTTTCTGAATCTCTCTTTGATCAATCGCAGGCCTGTTAGAAAATCATGCTACAGCCTGCGTCTCCACCCTCTCTATCCACTCATCAAGCAAAATCAGGAGCGTATCAAGGGGCTGGTTGGTGTCTATGGTCAACAACTGCTCCGGCCTCAGCTCACTTGGCATCTCAAATCTCACCTTCTGCTGCAGATAAACCTCCCAACGTCCATCAGACACCGCCTGCGGATCATGCTGCCGTTGCTCCATTCGCTCACGCATCATCTCCTCAGAACAGATACAATGCACAAAAAGCACCCCGGCTTTGACCGCCAAGCTCTCCTGTACGCGTTGCCGTTCACAACGCGCCTGATACGATCCATCAAGGACCACGCAAGCCCCAGGCTTTATATCCAGATCCTGCTCCGCCAGGATCAACAATTGATCATAGGTCCTACGGGAAAATTCTTGACTGTAAATCCCCTGATCCACTGCCGCCGCCTGCCTGCTCTCGGGGACAAGACCAGCAAGCTCTTTGCGGATCCGGTCGGAATTATAATAGGCACAACCATGGCGCCTGGCCCAGGCCGCCGCCAGATAGCTCTTACCGGTGGCAATCATCCCAAAAAAGACCAGCACCTTACCGGTAGCTGCCACTTCAGCCACCTGCCTTCATGGCATATTTCTGGGCCAGGACAAAATAACGGGCCGCCTGTTCCTTACACCGCGCGACCACAGACGCATCCACAGCCGGATCACTGGCCGTGAAGAGATTTATCTTGCCACGCACCATGGCCCGGTAACATTTATAAAAATCAAGCATCTCCATAAGACCGGGATCTGCTGATTCTTCGACAAAACGTTCAATAAAATAAACAGAAAGACCCTCAAATCCATGAAAATCGAGATCCATGGCCAGAAAGGCTACATCAGCCGCTACATCCGAATAGCGAAAACGCTCATTAAATTCTATGCAATCAAAGATGTGCACAGGATCAGTCAGACAGATATTGGCAGAATAAAGATCGCCATGACAATCACGAACCTTCCCCGCTGCCCGGCGGCGCTCAAAACGCTGCTCATCTTGCAGGAAGGCCCGAGCATAGTCGCCAATCTGGAGAAACTGGCCACGACTGAGCGCCCCTTGATCCACAAAAGATTCGGTCTGATCAAAATTTTCCAGGACATTAACCGCAACAGAGGCGGCACACCCGAATTCCCCAATGGCTTCCGTCCCATCAGCCCGCTGATAAAAGGGAACGAGGACAGCAATGATCCGGTCAATCTGCCCACGATCCAACTGCCCAGCGGAAATCACTTGGGACATCATCCGATCTTCCGGCATACGGGCCATCTTCACCCCATATTCCACCACCTCGCCACGGCCATTCAGACTATACTGACTACCGTCCCGGTTGACCGTGACCACATCCAGATACAGGTCAGGACAGAGACGACGATTAAGGATCAGCTCCTGCTCACAATAATATTTCCTTTTCTCCAAGGTAGAAAAATCCAGAAAACCAAAATTCACCGGCTTCTTCCATTTATAAACAAAATCGCCAGCAAGCAGGACAAAGGAGATATGGGTCTGGACAAGCTGAACTCCCGCCACGACATGGGGATAGCTACTGTTCTGTTGCAGATGCTGGATATAGGCGGGCAGGCTCTCTTCACTCATTCGTCACTCCTGATAACATAACTTTCTTGAGAACAATCTTTTCTTCACAATAAACCACGACAAAGCCTTTACCTTATTTTGTTCCCATGATAAACATCCTTTTACAAAAATGAAATCATTCGCGCAAGACGGGATCACTCTTTTTCAGCCCCACTACCAAGAGAAATAAAAAACGTCGGAACGACTCAGGTGGAGAGACACGGAAGGTTGAAGCTTTTTAGAGACAAAAAATCCTTAAACCACTCCATCTCCCTCTATAAACGATGAAGCACGACCAAGCGCCATGAATCCGGATCAACTGACCCAACTTCTCCACCTGGTACAGGCGGGACATTGCACCGTTGATGATGCTGTCAGGCAACTGAAGCATCTCCCCTCAGAAACTATTGAGGATGCCTGCCTGGACCACCATCGCTGCCTGCGCACCGGGATCCCGGAGGTCATTTACGGGGCATCCAAGACCCCGGAACAAATCATCACCATTGCCTCCACCCTTCTCAAACGATCCTCCCTGCTCATGGCAACTCGGGTGGATGCGGACAAGGCGGCTGTTGTCCAAAAATCTCTGCAGGAAGTGCACTATCATCCTCAGGCCAGAATGCTGACCGGAAATAAAAAAGAACCGGATCCCCAAAAATGCCGCGGCCTTATTCTCATTATCTGTGCAGGAACCTCCGACATCCCGGTAGCTGAAGAGGCCAGGGTCACAGCAGAAACCATGGGTCATTCAGTACAAACCCTCTATGACATCGGGGTCGCCGGCCTGCATCGTCTTCTGAGTCATCAGAGCCTGCTGCACACAGCCACCGTCATTATAGTGGTAGCCGGGATGGAAGGAGCACTGCCCAGTGTCGTCAGCGGCCTTACGGCCTGTCCAGTCGTTGCCGTTCCCACGTCAATTGGCTACGGCACAAGTTTTGGTGGGATCGCCGCCCTGCTTGGCATGCTCAACAGTTGCGCGCCGGGACTGGGTGTGGTCAACATTGACAATGGCTTTGGCGCTGCCTGCCTGGCCACGGCAATCAACAGAAAAACATAAAACACAGGCCAAACTGTGAGCAAAACTTGCAAGATTCAGGCAGTACTGTATAATCGCCGCACGAATACCTTCATTTAACTTATTCTTCAGTTTTCATTCATCATCTATTTTTTATAGAAGAAATTCCAGGGACGTCAATGAACACATCACTCAAGCTCAAGCTCGGCACACTCCTGTTTCTCGTCATCCTCTCCGTCATCACCATCGTTCCTTCTTTTTATTCGGCAACGCCAGACTGGTGGAAAAAATATATGGCACCGGAAGGATTACGCCTCGGGCTGGACCTGCAGGGAGGAATGCATCTAGTACTGAAGGTTGACCTGAAAAAGGCCGAAGAAAACTCACTGGAACTGGCCGCAGCCGACCTGAAAGACAGTCTCAAGGAAAAATCGATCACCGCAGTACGGAGCGACGGCACACCCGGAACCATTATTTTCACCCTGCCCAATACCGGCGCCGTGGAGACCGTCAACGATCTGATCAAAAACGATTTCCCCAATATCGATAAGCAGGTAGAAGCCAAAGAGGGTTCATTCCCACGAATCACCCTGAAGCTGAAAGACTCCGAGATCAGCTTTATCCGCACCCACGCCGTTGATCAATCTCTGGAGATTATCCGAAACAGAATTGACCAGTTCGGTGTTGCCGAACCATCGATCATCCGTCAGGGCACTGACGAGATTGTCGTCCAGCTCCCTGGGGTCAGGGACCCCAAGCGGGCAATAAAGCTTCTGGGTGAAACCGCCCAGCTTGAATTTAAACTGGTGGCCGACACGGCCGGCATCAACCTGCAGGACTTGATTGATCAGGCCAAAAGCAATGGCCAGTGGTCCGAGGGCGAAGAGCGGAAAAAACTCAACCGGGCCCTGCAGAATAGACTGCCGCCAGACACGGAAATTTATTTCGAAAAAGATAAAGACAAACAGACCGGCCAGGAGATCATCCGGCCATTATTGCTCGAAAACCAGACCTTGATGACCGGCGACATGGTTAAAAATGCCCAGGTGCGCATCGGCGGCCAGTTCAACGAACCCTATGTCAGCATTGACCTCACCGGCCGCGGCGGCAAGGTCTTTGGAAATATTACCGAAAAGAGTGTCAACCGGCAACTGGCTATTGTCCTTGATGAAGTGGTCCGCTCAGCCCCATCCATCCGGGAAAAAATCATGGGCGGTTCCGCCCAGATATCCGGCCGTTTCAGCCATGAAGAGGCGACAGACCTGGCCATTATCCTAAGAGTCGGCGCCCTGCCGGCGCCAGTTGACATTATCCAGAACTTGACGGTTGGCGCCAGCCTTGGCCAGGACTCCATCCACAAGGGGTTGACCGCCGGTATCTTTGGCACGCTTCTGGTTATCGTCTTCATGATGGTTTATTATCATCTCTCCGGAGTCATTGCCAATGGGGCCATGGTCCTCAACATCCTCTTTCTCTTTGCCGGACTGGCCATCCTCAATGCCACCCTGACCCTGCCAGGTATTGCCGGCATTATCCTTTCCATCGGCATGGCTGTGGATTCAAACATCCTGATCTTTGAACGAATGCGCGAGGAGTATGAACGGGGAAAATCAGTCCGATCCAGCATCAGCTCCGGCTTCAGCGAGGCACTTTCTACTGTTGTTGACTCCCAAGTGACCACGCTGATCACCTCCATGGCCCTCTTCTTGTTTGGTACCGGCCCGATCAAGGGTTTTGCCATCACCCTGACCCTCGGCATTCTTTTCAACCTGTTCACCACCCTCTACTGCTCCCGTTTCGTATTTGACATCCTGCTCTCCTTTAATCTCCTAAAGAAATTAACCTTCCTCCAGATTATCAAAAAGCCCAACCTCGACTACATGAAGCTGCGCCACATCACCTATGCCATTTCCGCAGTCCTGGTCGGCATCGGCATCATCGCCTCCGTCCAGATTGCCCGGGGCAAGGCCAATATGGGGGTTGATTTTTCAGGCGGCACCCTGCTGCAGTACAAGGCCGCTCAGACCTTTACCATGGACGAGGTTCGTCAGGCCTTGAACAAACACAACATAGAGGGCCTTGATCTGCAGGAGGTGGAAAACGAAAACAGCCTGATCGTCAAGGTCAAGAAATCAGAAACGATCATCGGCAACCTCAGCGACCAGATCAGCTCCATCCTGTCCGCAGAGCTGGCTGACAAAAATTTTACCCTGGAAAGCCAGTCCGAGATCGGTTCTTCCGTCAGTTCTGTCCTGAGGAACAAGGCGGCTATGGCCATCCTGATCTCCCTGGTCGGCGTTATTATCTATCTGGCCCTGCGTTTTGATATCCGCTTTGGAGTGGCAGCCGCCATTGCTACCCTCCATGACGTTTTTATCATTCTGGGACTGTGCTGGATGCTGAATATGGAAATAACACTGATGATAGTCACGGCGCTGCTCACTCTCGGCGGTTACTCCCTCAACGATACTGTCATTATCTTTGACCGGATCCGGGAAAATATGGCCAAAGACAAGACGCACACACTCATCAGCCAGATCAATGACAGCATCAATCAGGTTGTCGGAAGGACGATTGCCACCGGACTCACCGTCTGTATGACCTTATTCGCCCTGTTGCTCCTGGGCGGATCCGTGATCCATGACTTTGCCTTTGTCCTTTTATTCGGCGTCATCATCGGGACCTTCTCCTCCACGTTCGTGGCCAGTCCCGTACTGTTGCTCTGGCCGGAGAAAAAGGACCCACAGGAATGAGCCACCCCCTGCTCCCCAAAAATGTCACCAGGATAGAAAAAGAGGCAACTTTTCGTTTTTCCTGCCATCCCTCCGTCGTCTGCTTCACCGACTGCTGCCGCCAGCTGGAACTGGCCCTGACTCCGTACGATGTTCTGCGCCTAAAAAAGGGGTGCGGTCTGCGCTCTGAGGAATTTCTCGACCGCTATGTGATTATCGAGCAGGAAGAACACGGAACCTTTCCCCGTTTTTATCTCACGATGATTGATGATGGCCGGGCAAGTTGTGTCTTTGTCTCGGATGCCGGCTGCACCCTGTACCAGGATCGCCCGGGGGCCTGCCGGGCCTATCCTCTAGGCAGGGCAGCCATTCGTCAAGCTGACAATACCATGGAGGAGTTCTTCGTCCTCCTGCAAGAAAGCCACTGCCAGGGATTCCAGGAACTGCAGGAGCAGAATGGCGCCACCTACTGCACAGAGCAAGGGATGGCAATCTACAACCACTTTAATGATGCGGTAGCTGCGATCCTGCAACATGAGCAGATACGACAGGGAAAACGGTTGTCAGAAAACCAGATTGAACAGTTTATCCTGGCCCTCTATAATCTTGACCAATTTCGGACATTGTTATTCACTGGGCAGCTTGCGGGAACAACAGAAGTGGACGACACAATCAGACAGCGCCTAGTCGATGAGGAGGAACTACTTCTCTACGCCATTGACTGGCTCAAGAATATACTATTCAAGAAGTGATTGTTTTTTAGGCGCAATTGACCATGCTCAAGCTCATTATCTTCGACTGCGACGGAGTCATGTTTGACTCCAAATTCGCCAACCAGGAATACTACAATCAACTTCTTGCCCATTTCAATCGACCGGCAATGAGTCCCGCAGAGCTTGAGCACGTCCATATCCACAACGTGCTGGACTCTATCCGCCACATCTTTCGCCATTACCCACAACAAGATCTGGCAGAGGTAAACGCCTATCGAATGGCCCTTGACTACACCCCCTTTCTCGGCCACATGCGAATGGAGCCGGATCTCATTGAATTTCTTGAGCAAACAAAATCCCGGTACAAATTGGCTATCTCCACCAACCGTACCAACACCATGGTGCCTATCCTGCAGATGTTTGCGTTACAGAACTACTTTGACAAAGTAATGACTGCGGAAAACGCGCGCCGCCCTAAACCAGCGCCGGACGCCTTGTTGGAAATCCTTGATTATTGTGAATGTCAGACAGATGAAGCCATTTATATTGGTGACTCCATTATTGACCGGGAACATACAGCCAGCTGCGGGATGCGGCTGATTGGATTCAAGAATCCAACCCTACCGGCTGAATATCACGTGACCAGTTTCATGGAGATCCTGGAACTGCCTCCCTTTCGGGAACCTCGCTGATTCAAGCTTCGCCAAGACCACTTTACTAATCCCCCGCCTCAGCCGTTGGCAATACAACAGCTATTACAAATTATTTCATAACAGCCCTAATAATTCCTGGCAAGGCCTTCATCTTTTTCTTCAAGCGCATCATCCACCCTTTTAATCCCCTCCATGAGAAGCTTCATAAAATCACCAACTTCTGCCGCCTTCATTTCCTGTGGGGAAAGGCCAATAGTAAATCTATAGGTGCCTTCATGCTCACCAAGCATGGCAAAGATCGCCTCTTCATTTTCTTGCGCTCGATAATGGGCATTAATAATACACCCCTCCCTGAACGAAATCTTTCCCGGACCGTGCGGCAGATCGAGAGAAAGCACCCCGGTCTTGCTATTCATATGAAAGACCTGAAACAACTCGGCAGGAGCCATATCCTGTAATCTCCCCTGCATACAGGAGGCAAAATCTTCTGCCCGGGCCCTGTTCACCCGCGTCAAACGCTTGGCCAATAACCGGGCCATAAACATCTGAATGGCAGGCAACTTATCAAGTAAACAATTAAAATCTTCACTGGAGACCATAAGTACCTCGGTATCACACAAGGCCCTGACAGAGGCCCCAGCCACCTCTCCTCCCAGATAACTCATTTCCCCGCATATTTCACCAGGTCCCAATGTCGTGATCACAACCGGTCCATCAATCACCAGCACTTGTCCTGTGATGATAAAATACAGATACGAATTTGACTCCCCTTTATGAATCAGAACAACCCCTTCACGAACAAGCTTCTGTTGACTCCATCCAAGAAATTCCTTTAACTCGTCGTCAGGGATAACCTGAATCAA
The DNA here is from genome assembly GCA_030653035.1 of Desulfocapsaceae bacterium. Classification (GTDB taxonomy): domain Bacteria; phylum Desulfobacterota; class Desulfobulbia; order Desulfobulbales; family Desulfocapsaceae; genus UBA2270. The sequence continues at coordinate 82,599 of JAUSAB010000045.1, forward strand.
AGGGAATGAGCGAATCTTCTCCAAAAGTTCCTGCTCTCTGCTCCCCAGAACCACAGGCCCCGCTCCTGCTCCTGCTACCAAGAGATCAGCTGTTGAAATCGGCACAAATTTAATCAGGCCCGTACAACCACTACAATTGAATATCGGTTTTGCAGCTACCAGTTCATCTGGCTTTGCCGCCAGAAACTTAAACAACAACTGGGTCATTTCCCGAACCAGAATCAAACAGGTCGCCTTGTTTCCAGGACAGGAAAGCGATTTGTCCGACAAAATCAACCTGTCACCGACCTTATAAAATGGGCAACGATTCCCTTCAACAATTTCAAAACTGACCTGCAATGATTTCATGTCTTTCTTGCTAGAAAATAAAATTTAAAATTACTGTTATGAAATAAAGAGGAATCTGTTTTCTGATTTAACCATGAACATCTTTTCTCAACACTTTCAGCAAAGTTTTTTTCACGGCAACTGCGGTTCCACTCCCATCTTTATCAGAACATTCATTGAAAATGAGAGCTACCAAAAACATATCATATCTCTTTTCAGGAAGAAAAAAAATTCCTCTTCTTCGCAAAACCTGATACACTTATATCAAGATTTTTATCAATTGTCTGAAATTGTCTGGACATATCAGCATCATTACTGATGTGACACAAGGTTGTAAAAAACTATCATCTTTCAACTTAGATATCAGTGAACCTTCATGGCCATCCTCTCTGAACAGCTTGAAGCCATTTTCCAGGAAATCAAGACTAACTTTGCCCACCACCAACAGATTCAAGTTACACCCATTGCGGGAGACCCACCTGAACAATATCGCGTCACCTATCACCTGCAGGGATTTTGCAAAAAAGATGGGGGAGAGATCCAAATATGCCCTGACCATATTATCACGATCACCCTTCCTTTTGGCTTCCCCCACTTCCCCCCAAACTGTACACCTGAAAGCCCTGTTTTTCACCCTGACTTTGATCAGGCAGCCATCTGCATCGGGGAATTCTGGGAAAAAACCCCTTCTCTTGCCGAGCTGATCATTTATATTGGCCGTATGTTGTGCGGCGAGATTTACTCAAGCAATAATGCCTTCAATGAAGAAGCTGCTGCTTGGTACAAGGATAATCAGGACAAACTACCACTGGACACCATTCGGAAACTTCCAGCACCTGAAGAGCAGCCCCAGCCATCTCCCGAAGAAGAGCGCACAATCCCTGCCCCCCTTGCACCACTGAGCTTGGACATTGTCGATGACGCCCTTTTTTCTGACAATGAAAGAATAACCATAAATGACAGAGAGTCCTCCGAACAAACAGAGGATCTGTTTACTGAAACTGCGACAGAAAAAACTTTTCCTCCTCTCGCACCGCACAGCTCTCCCGCTATCCCCAAAGATCAGGAACCCAAAAATACCCGGAAGAGCCTGAGTCTAGAAAAAGATCAAGAGGCCCGAAAAATACACCAGGAAGGTGAGGACTTTGAGCACCAGGGACAACCGGCAAAGGCCCTGGAAAGATATCAAACTGTAAAGGACCTAGCCCCAGATTTCCCAGAGATAGACAAAGATATCAGTCGGGCACAATACTCTGTAGAGATGCTTGGCGACTGGGTAACAGAGGATTCCCTCAAGGAAGACACCAACGATAAGAAAAAATCAACGGCAGAACCCAAAGGAAAGAAGACCGAACCTCCAGCCCCCAAAAGCCCTGCGACTCAACAACAGAGGGAACAGACCTCTCTCTGGCCGGTTATTCTCGTTGGCAGTGGCTGCCTAGCCGTTCTGCTCACCCTGACTGGTGCCTATCTCTATTTCAACAGCCAACTGGGACAGGCCCAAACAAGATTTGAAGAATGCCAACAGCTCTTGGACAAAGACCTTTTCTCGGATGCCGACCAAAAATGCACCGATGCCTTGGAGTTAACCTTCAAAGTTCTCTTTGTCAAACAACAGGAGAAAAAGCTTCTCACTGAAAAGATTAAAGGACTCCAAAGTTCTGAAAAGTTAAAAAATGGACTCGCGTTCAGTGAGAAGACCACCAGTCTGCCGGAATGGCAAAAATTCATGCTTCTTGCCGATACGAATCTGGCTGATGACAAATGGAAAGATGCCATAACAAATTACACGCACTCTTTCCAGCTTGCAACCGATATACCTACAGTCGATCACGCCACCCTTAACAAGATCCGTCGCAACATCGCAACCGCCCAATTTAACATTTATTTACAGACAGGTGAGCAAGCATTGGCGGAATCAAATGGGGATGCCGCAAAAAATAACTTCGACAAGGCCATGGAACTCGCCAAGCAAAATCCTCACATTCCACCAGAGGCCATCTCCCGGATTAAATCTTTCACGGGCCAGATCGAATTTAACAAGTCAATGGCAGCCGGTGAAGAAAATTTTTCAAAAGGCAATTGGCAGAACGCTCTTGTTGCTTTCGAGCAAGCTCAAAAGATAGACCAGACTTTTTCTTTCTCTAATGCCAAAACAGTTGCTTCTCTCCAGGAGGTTCTGGTCAAAACAAAGGTATTTAACGCCCTGGAACAGGGGAAAAAGGCCTTTGCGGATGCGCAATGGGACCAAGCCATCAATCAATACGAAACTGCCATTCAACTCCTGGAAGAGAACAGTGAGGTCCTCCGACGTGATAACCCCCTGCAGAGCCAGCAAAAAATTTCACGACTGATGCTTCACGCCGCCATTATCAGAGACAAACAAAACGTTGCCAGCTACTTAAAAAACAAGGAACTCACCCAGGCAATAGACAAACTGCAGGGTATCATTGAAACAATCAACATGAGTTCGTTTGTCAAAGAACAGGAATTTCAAACAATTATCAAAGAGACAAGACTCTCTATCAATCAAGCCCAAGAAGACATCCTCATCGGCGAACAGACCTCATATCTAACCAACAACTACCAAAAACTCTTCACCAAGAACAATCCAACCCTGAATGCTGAGAATTTATCGCAACCACGGGCCACCTTTCTTAAAAAAACAAACAATAAGCTCCTTTTCAAACTCCAGTGTTCTGAGCAGGGTCATGGCCGACCGGTACTTCTACAGATAAGCTATATCTATAATCCAACCACCAAACAATGGCATTTTTCCAATAATGACAAACCTGAGGGGGAACAAGAAACAGAAAATGCCGGTCAGAATATCCTGTCCTCAGCCTATCAGGCCCAGGAAAATCAGGTTATATCAGAACAGATATCATACCTGACCGACAATTTCCAAGCCCTTTTCATCGAAGACACCCCCACCCTGCTCCGTGAAAACTTATCAAAACCTCAGGCAAGCTTTGTCAAGAAGATGGGGGAAAAGATGCTGTTTCAGCTCCAGTGCTTCGACAAAGGAACTGACAAGCCAACACTTCTGAAGACCAATTATCTCTACGATCCAGCAAATAACCAGTGGGAAATATACACCAACAAGAAAAGTAAATAGTTCTTCAGAAGCCGTCACAAGATCATTTTAATGCTACAATGATTTTCACAATAGTGTCCCAGACTCCATCTTGGAAAGACACTTTATTCTCCAAGATCAACGATGATGGTGATGCGGGTGTCCATGGTCCGGCATCTCCCCGCCAGCCGCCTGAAATGCTTTATCCAGGAGATCACTCGCCTGATTCATGGCCGCAATCGCTGCGTCAATGTGATCAGCCACCATCTCTTCTCCAGCTTGACGGGCCAAAACCGACCACTTCCCGCACTCTTCCACATGACCACGATTATGCCCAATCCAGTGTGGTAACAAAACTCTTAATTTTTCCATCTGTTCCATTTTTGTCTCTTCCCCCTTTCTTGAGAAGCCGTTACGAAGATTAGATTTGATGGTCTCGCAAAAAGTCAAAATCTGAAAAAATCGACATCGTAACTTACTGAAATTACTAAGTCGAAATTTGAGGAAATGTCTGTTTTAGGACTTTTTGCGAGACCATCAGATTTTATCCATTTCATAACAGCCGGTTATGCCGTTCATAGTGTTACAACGTTACAATTATTTTGAACGACGACTTACATACTTTTTCTTCCATTCACCATATTTCCTGACATCTCCCATCAGGTCGCACTCTTTTTAAGAATGACCTTTCCACCCAAGAAATCAATGACCTGAATAAAAACCGCATCAACCTTCCGAGGTTCCTCAAAAAAAGCACTCACCTCGATAGTAGTCCCCGACACCTGCAGACGAGTCACATTCTCCATGATCATCTTTTCAACTCCCTCTTCTTCAATCACCACACTCATCTGACACATCGACATCCCTCCATCGCCATTCAAAATTCCAGTCAATCACACCAGAAAACGAAATTCACCCTTCCCCAACAGGTCATGCAGATGCAGAATCCCTGCCAATCTTCCACTATCATTTACAATCGGCAACACAGTAATTTCATGCCTCTGCATGATACTCAACGCATCGGCGGCCAGCATTGAACCATCAATAGACACCGGGTCTGCCGTCATAATGTCTGCCGCACTCAACCGGGTAAGCTCCCTGCCCAAGGCGACACTGCGACGCACATCCCCATCCGTGACAATACCCAGGATCTTCTCTCCAACCCCCATAATCAAGACTGCTCCAAGATTCTTTTCGTTAAGCACCTCTATAGCCCTGGCAGCCAGTTCTTCACCCTGCACTAAAGGAATGGCGTTGCCTGTCAGCATCACTTCACGAACTTTCACCTTTAAGCGTTCTCCCAGGCTGCCACCGGGATGATTTTTTCGAAAATCTGAGGCCCGAAACTGTTTTTTCTGTAACAAAACAACGGCCAGAGCATCTCCCATGGCAAGAGTAGCGGTGGTCGAGGCCGTGGGAGCAAGCCCGAGGGGACAAGCCTCCATCGGCACTCCGATATCCAGCACCAGATCAGCTGCTTCGGCCAGGATGGAATGCAGACCGCCGGTCATGGCAATGATCGTTACTCCTCTCTTGTGCAGACTAACCAGAAGCCCATTCAACTCAGTAGTGCCACCTGAATACGATATGGCAATCACTACATCAGTGGGCATAACCATACCCAGATCACCGTGCATGGCCTCTACCGGATGGAGGAAAAAAGATGGCGTTCCGGTACTGTTCAGGGTCGCAGCGATTTTTTGTCCTATTATTCCTGACTTCCCTATTCCTGTAATAACCACACGACTTGGACAATGAAGAAGAAGCTCTACCGCCTTTTCAAACTCCTCGCCGATCCGCTCCCGCACTGCCGCGAGACCTTGTTCCTCGATCAAAAAAACCTTCTGCGCTTCCTGTATTGACATTGCCTCGTTGTTCTCCACTTTCCCGTTATTATTCCTTCTCACAAATCAAATCAGCCGCACCAGCATCCTTCCCCGTAAACTCCCAGCAAGCATCCGTTGGATTGCCTCATCAAGCCCTTCCAAGGTAATCACAGATACCAGATGATCAAGCTGACTGCATTTATGCTCTGTTGCCAACTGTTGCCAGATTCGCTCACGAACAGACAAAGAACAGCGGGCAGAATCAATCCCGATTAGCCGTACCCCACGAATAATAAAAGGATAGACCGTCAGGGCCAGATCGCCGGAGGCGGCGTTGCCGCAACTTGTTACCACTCCGTCATATCGAGTCTCTTTAATAGCAGTCTCCAGATATTGCCCCCCAACCGTATCCACCACTCCTGCCCATTTCTCCGGCAAAAGCATTTTATTGCGCGACCGGACAAATTCGTCCCTGGCTAACACCGCACGAGCCCCCAGCCCCAAGAGAAACGCCGGCTCATTTTTGCCCGTGAGAGCCGTCACCGCAAAACCAAGTTGAGCCAGAATAGCCACACTGATCGACCCAACACCGCCGGTAGCACCAGTCACCAGAATCTCGCCATCACCTGGGACGCAACCCTGCCGCAAAAGCATGTCTACACAGCGACCCGCCGTGAACCCGGCCGTCCCCAGCATCATACTCTGCTGCAGACTCAAACCCTGAGGAAGCCTCACCACCCACGCTGCCGGGACCCGCACATATTCCGCAAAGCCACCAGAATGATTCATACCCAGGTCATATCCCGAAACGATAACCTGATCTCCCGGCTGAAAAGCAGAAACGGTTGACTCCTCCACCACGCCTGCCGCATCAATCCCCGGGGTATGGGGATATCGTCTGGTGACGCCACGATTACCAGACGCAGAGAGTGCATCCTTATAGTTCAGCGATGAGTAGTGAACCCTGACTAGGACCTCTCCTGCCGACAGTTTCTGTATATCCTGCACCTCAACCGACCGAGTAAATTCACCCTTATTCTGCTCTCGAACCACAAAACTTCTATAGAAACCCAAAACAATCTCCCTTTTATCGCAGTTTTATTTTGACGAAATATTCTTTATGCTTAATCTAACTTAAAATAGCAACCTCTTGTATTTGATACAAGTGGCGGTTTTTTGTCATCTATCTTCCTTTTCTCTTGACAAGAACACCCCTCTTTCGTCACTATGTAAAACTTAATTATTTTAATCAATATCAGTTAAATTAACAAAGCCTAACCACTTTTACTCACCATTTTTGGTGGGGGGAAGTAACCTGGCATTCTTTCCTTGGAGCCATACCCTATGCCAAATTATCTTTTCACCTCAGAATCCGTTTCTGAAGGACATCCAGACAAGGTTGCCGATCAGATCTCTGATGCCATTCTCGACGCCATCCTCACCCAGGATCCACTTGCACGTGTTGGTTGTGAAACCATGGTCACAACCGGTATGGCTATTATTGCAGGTGAGATCACTACCACTGCCTGGGTCGATATGCCCGATGTGGTTCGCAAGACTATTCGTTCTATTGGTTACAACTCCTCGGTAATGGGTTTTGACTGGCAATCCTGTGCCGTACTGACCTCCATTGACAAACAATCTCCAGATATTGCCCAAGGCGTAAACGAAGGCACGGGTATCGATCTTGACCAAGGGGCCGGTGACCAAGGGTTGATGTTTGGCTATGCCTGTAATGAAACCAAGGTGCTGATGCCCATGCCGATCACCTATGCCCACCGCTTGGTCAAACGTCAATCGGAGGTACGTAAATCCGGTCGTCTCCCCTGGCTGCGTCCTGACGCCAAAAGCCAGGTAACCATTGAATATGAGAATAATGTACCAAAACGGGTAGAGGCGGTCGTTCTCTCCACCCAGCACGATGAAACTATCAACTATGAAGATCTGAAAGAAGGGGTCATGGAAGAGATCATCAAGCCGATCCTGCCTGTTGACATGATTGATGCCAACACCAAATACTATATCAACCCCACCGGTCGTTTCGTAATCGGCGGACCAGTTGGTGATTGCGGCGTAACAGGACGGAAGATTATTGTTGACACCTACGGCGGCAAAGGATCACATGGCGGTGGGGCCTTTTCCGGGAAAGATCCTTCCAAGGTTGACCGGTCCTCTTCCTATATGGGACGCTATATTGCCAAAAACATTGTCGCAGCCGGTCTGGCCACGGAGATTGAAGTCCAGGTTGCATACGCCATCGGGATCTCCCAACCTGTATCCATCAATGTGAACAGCTTTGGCACAGGCAAGATCTCCGATGATCTCATCAAAGCCCTTATTCTCCGCCACTTCGATCTGCGCCCCAAGGCAATTATCCAGCACCTGAACCTGTTGCGTCCCATCTATCAGGCCACTGCCGCATACGGCCATTTTGGTCGAGAGCGAGAAGACTTCACATGGGAGAAAACAGACAAGGCCACGATCCTTCGAGAGGATGCCAAGCTTTAAAAAGCTTCTTGCTGTGTAATCTGTAAAACTGATAAAATCACATTTTTTTAAAGAACAACCCTCCCACCTGTTCTGCTCCTCATTACAGGTGGGCCTTTCTTTTCTAACTTATCCTTTTCACACCGAGGTATTTTTTAATGACCACACCTAAAATTGATTACAAGGTAGCCGATATGTCCCTTGCCGCATGGGGCAGGAAAGAAATCGAAATTGCCGAGACAGAAATGCCTGGCCTGATGGCCCTCCGCAATGAATATCATACTGCACAACCGCTTAAAGGCGCCCGTATCGCCGGATGTCTGCATATGACGATCCAGACCGCCGTACTTATGGAGACCCTGGTTAATCTCGGCGCCGAGCTTCGCTGGTCATCCTGCAATATCTTTTCCACCCAGGATCATGCCGCCGCTGCCATGGCTGCTTCCGGAATTCCGACCTTTGCCTGGAAAGGAGAAAATGAAGAAGAATTCTGGTGGTGCATCGATCAGACCATTTTTGGCCCTGACAACTGGCGTCCCAACATGATCCTTGATGATGGGGGAGATCTTACCCTGATCATGCATGACAAGTACAAAGACGACATGAAAAATATCCGCGGCATCAGCGAAGAAACTACCACTGGGGTCCATCGCCTCAATGAGATGGCCAAGAACGGTAAGCTGATGTGCCCGGCCTTTAATGTCAATGACTCGGTTACTAAATCAAAATTTGACAATCTGTACGGCTGTCGCGAGTCATTAATCGACGGCATCAAACGGGCAACGGATGTGATGATTGCCGGCAAAAACGCCGTTGTCGTTGGTTTTGGCGATGTGGGCAAGGGTTGCGCTCAAGCACTGCGTGGCATGGGTGCCACCGTCTATATCACAGAAATCGACCCTATCTGTGCCTTACAGGCGGCAATGGAGGGGTATCGAGTGATCACAATGGCAGAAGCTGCCCCCATTGGTAATATCTTTGTGACCTGTACCGGTAACCTCCGCGTCATCACCCGACCCCACATGGAACAGATGCCAGATCAGGCGATTGTCTGCAATATCGGTCACTTTGATTCAGAGATTGATATTGCCGGAATCCGGGATCTCCCTTGGGATAATATAAAGCCCCAGGTCGATCACGTTATCTTCCCTGACGGCAAAAAGATTATCATCCTGGCCGAAGGACGACTGGTTAATCTGGGTTGCGCCACAGGCCATCCCAGCTTTGTTATGAGCAATTCATTCACCAACCAGGTTCTGGCCCAGATTGAACTTTGGAAAAATCCTGAAAAGTACGAAAACAAGGTCTATTTTCTGCCTAAAAATCTGGATGAGATGGTCGCCAGACTGCACCTGCAGAAAATCGGGGCCCATCTTACCGTCCTGACCCAGGAACAAGCTGACTACATTGGGGTACCGCTGGCAGGGCCTTATAAACCTGATTATTACCGATATTAAGGCAGAATGTTGAAGGCAGATATTTAATCCATTAGATTTACACAATATATTAAATATCTGCCTTCCCTGTCTTCTCACACAACCTTGAGGCCAAAGTCACATCACCAGACAGCACCTCGTGGCTCATTCCCGAGTGATCTCGAACCATCAATGTGCCACTGCTATCCACCCCAAGGGACTCACCATAAACAACTTCACCCGCAGGAGTAACCCACTTCATCCACCTGCCTTGCAACATATCCCGTTCTCGCCACTGGCTCAAGATAGCTGCAAAGCCTTCTCTCTCGAGTTGTAACAACAGTTGCAGAAGCCTGACCCGAATTCCTGCAAAAATGCTCCAGATATCATGTTTTTTGCCGGTCTCGATGAAGACGGATGTAGCTGTTTCCTGCAACTCTGATGGAAAGGCGCCTTTCTCACTATTAATATTTACCCCTATCCCCACAAGGACGAAATTCCGTTCATCAGTGTCCTGCAAAGAAGATGTCTCCACCAGAATCCCACCACATTTCCGGCCAGAAATATAAATATCATTGGGCCATTTGAGCTGTGACTGCAGCTGACATATCTCTTTCAAGGCCAGACTCACAGCCAGGCCTGCGGTTAATGTTATTTTGGAATAGTCCTCAACCGCAAGTTCTGGTCGTACCAGAATCGTGCAGTACAGACCTTTTCCAGAAGGCGATTGCCATGCCTTCCCTAATCGCCCCCTTCCAGCCGTCTGGCTGCCTGCCAGAATTGCAAAGCCATGGGGCTTGTCTTCACCTACAAGTTCCCGAGCTACACGGTTCGTTGAATCAACCGTCTCAAAAAACAGCGTATCTTTCATGACATTCCTGAATGTTCCTGTGGACAAAAGGCAAAAAAAAAGTGCCGAGTATTAAACTCGGCACTTCATCAACTCTCAACTACAAGAATTTAATTAATTTACACCAGATGCACCTTCTTCATTCTTGATACGATTCTTCATGGCATACATGGTGGTTGAACCGGAAGACCAGAACATCAACTTTCCTTCCTTGACCAGATCGTTGGCAGCATTCTTAACAACACGTGGTTTTGAATCAGGATCACATGCGTAAAAATCTTTGATATAGAGCTGTGGTTTCGGAGCAGTTTCTGCCTTCTTCAAAATCGCAGCCTTCAGCTCTTCAATACTTAATGCCATAGCAGATACTCCTATAAAATTTGTGAGCAGCCAAGCAACCAGCTGATATGGCCGAGTTTAACCATTTAAAATCGGCCATATCATCCATATCAATTACTTGACATGAGTGGTGTACTTGAACTGAGTAGTCGTACGCCAAGTGTCATAGGCCAGACGATAATCATCGATACTCTTGATGGTGAATGGAATATTGCACTTCTCAAAGAATTTCTCCCAACCAATACGCTCTGCCCACTCGCCAACACGCTCATACTTACGGGCATCTTTAGCATAAACTTCCAAAATACCCTTAACAGCGGCAACGGTCTCAGGCCAACGGGGCGGAGTGTTGGGCAGGAATGGGATAACCAACTTGGAGAACTTCGGGGCCGACCTTGAGTTGGAAACCTTACCACCTACCAGGATGGCAATACCGTCACCATCAGGGTCAGCAAGGGGCATGGCAGGACACATGGTGTAGCAGTTACCGCAGAACATACAACGTTCAGCATTAACGGCTACCGTCTTGATCTCCTCACCATCCACCATGGCCTTAGCAGGCTTAACAGCACCAAGAGGGCACGAAGCGATCGCCAGGGGCAGCTCACAAACACCGGTGATACGCTTGTGATCGATCATTGGCGGCTTACGATGTATCCCAAGGATGGCAATATCAGAGGCATGAACAGCACCACACATATTCAGACAGCAGGCAAGGGCAATACGGACCTGAGCTGGCAGAGTCATAGAGGTGAAGTAATCAAAGAGCTCATCCATAACCGCTTTAACAACGCCAGATGCGTCGGTGGCTGGGGTATGGCAATGAACCCATCCCTGAGTATGAACAATATTGGTCACACCGGCACCGGTTCCACCAACAGGGAACTTGTTGCCACGACTTTTCAGTTCATCCAACAGAGGCTGAACCTTGGCCTTAGAATCCACCATGAACTCTACGTTATTACGGGTGGTAAAGCGAAAGAAACCATCACAATGCTTATCCGCAATGTCACACATCTCACGGATAAGTTCGATGGAAATCAGACGGGCAGCCCCGACACGGACTGTCCAACACTCGTCACCGGTCTCTGATTTATGTACCAGAACACCTGGTTGAGTGATTTCATGCCACAGCCATTTGCCTTTGTTGGCAGCAATAACTGGGGGGAAAAACTCAGAATAATATCTGGGACCGATGTCGGAAATTCTGTCTACCATCGGATTGGCTGGATCATAAGCCATAATGTTAATCTCCTTAATGTATACGAGAAATTACTCGATTTAACTTCTAATTAAGCTGCGTGACGAGCACGGAACTCTTCAACATCACGGCTCCATCCACCCTCAACCTCTTCTTCCTGCCAGAAAACGTAAGGATTCGAACGAGGCTCTTTTATATGCTGGGGAATTGGCTCAAGATCCATAACCTTGATAAAGGTCGGCAGACCAACTCGCTGCATGGTCTCACCCACGCGCTCACGATTCTTACCAACTTCCATCCACCAATCCCAGACCTTCTCAATGAACTCAATCAACTCTTCAAACTCATTATCAGCAGAGACCTTCATGAAGGGAACAATCAGGGTTGCAAACTGGGCGCCATCAAGAATCGGGGCCTTGGCACCAACACAGATGGTCGCACCTTGCTCCAAACCTGGACGAAGGGCACGAGGCATAACATTCAGACAATGCATGCATCGGGTACACTCGGCATCATCGATCTTTAACTCACCACCTTCCATCCACATACAACCGGTTGGACAAAGGGCAATCACCTCTTTCTGAATGTCAAATTTACCCCAGTCACGACCGGCATGGGCACCGCCGTTTGATGGGATATTACCAGCGACATACTCTTTTACGGCAGCCTGGTCGATACGGATGTTATCCCGCCAGGTGCCGATAACCGCCACATCTGAACGGGCGATAGAGGCAACACAGTCATTGGGGCAACCGGAAAACTTGAATTTGAACTTATATGGGAAAGCAGGACGATGAATCTCATCCTGATAGTGCATGGTCAGATGATGGCAGCACTCTTCCGTATCATAGCAGGCCCACTCACAGCGGGACTGACCAATACAGTTGGCAGGGGTCCGCAGGTTGGAACCAGAACCACCCAGGTCCTGCTGTAAATCATGGGACAGCTCGTAGAAGAAAGGCTCCAGTGCCTCAGTACGGCAACCAAGCATAATCATGTCACCAGTAGAACCGTGCATATTGGTCATACCGGAACCATATTTCTCCCAAAGGGCGCAGAGAGAGCGAAGATGTTTGGTGGAATAATACTTGGAAGCAGGCTGGGCGAGACGAACAGTGTGGAAATGCTCAACACCTGGAAAACGCTTTGGAAGGTCGGAATAACGACCAACAATACCACCACCATACCCGAAAACACCAACGATACCGCCATGTTTCCAATGGGTAATCTTTTCTTTGTAGGACAGTTCCACCTGACCAAGAATATCCCAACACGTTGGACTTTTCTCTGCCTGGCGCTTAATGTCGGTTACGAAGCTTGGCCATGGGCCTTTTTCAAGCTCATCCAACAGGGGCGTCTCATGCTTTGCCATGAATTTTCCTCCTTTAAATTACTAGTTTAACTTCAACCCTTACCAGAAAATACATACCAGCACTGCTAAACGCATCTATCTAAGATACAAGCAAAACAACACTGGCTATTACCTTACGAATGCTTTATTTTTAACACCCTTTACGAGCGGCATCGTGTAACAGTTCACTCAAAACTATACACAGTTGAATAACCATTCAGCGATCGACAATATCTCTGAACAATTTTTTTGTCAACAAAAAACGAACGAGAATTCGCCCTCAAATGAATCAATATTCATTTTTTCATTTGCCATTCATCCGCCATTCTCTCCTCCGACTTAACGCTTTTCAATAGAGCCTTTTGCAAAATAAAGAGCTTGCACCGTTGAGTACAAATAATCCTTTTTGCTCTTTGACAACCTTTTTAAGGATGCAAAGAAGTTGCTCCGCAAACGGGGTGATGGCGCGAAACCTCAAGTGCCGGGCCCACCTTACCATACCCTCTGGCCATGACATTGTTGGTGCCAGTGTCTTCTTTTAATCGACTATTGGCCCATGAGGTCAGTCGTCAATAGTGGACACCAAATCAATCATGCTGCTTTTTGCATTTTATAAAAACAGCGTTCAAATGCTGCTGGAGAAAGATAGCCAAGTCTCTTTTGCTTTCTCTGACGAGAATAGAAAATTTCAATGTATTCTGTAATCTCTTGAATCGCCTCTTGTCGGGTTTGATAACGTTGATGGAATACAAGTTCGGTTTTCAGGATTCCCCAGAAACTTTCTATTGGGGCATTATCATAACAGTTTCCTTTGCCGCTCACAGATGATCGTATCTTGAATTGTATCAGCAACTTACTGTATTCATGGGAGCAATATTGACTCCCCCGGTCTGAGTGATGAATTAAGCCGGCTGGCGGCAACGGCTTGGATCACCGACTGGCTCCATTAACCCGAGTTTAACGAAACCAACCCAAATCACCCTAAAAAAAACATTTTTTTACAAAAAAGCTCAATGATTTCAATGAAAACTTTCTGGAAACAGCTTTGTAGTGCCATAATTTATCAGACATGTATTGACATCCCGGCAGGGGTGGGGTATCGTCCATGCCATGTTTATTCGACAAACGAAAACCAGCAACTCAGTAACCGGGGATGCTTATTACACCTTCCGACTTGT